>CAZSWI010000005.1:11256-45949 GCA_964610635.1 uncultured Acidobacterium sp. | reverse complement strand
TTTGCCTGAACCTGAGCGGGGCCGGCTCCGCCTTCGATGAGCGGCAGTTGGGGCGACTTCGATCTGGCGTTCTCGTGGGCAAGCACCTGGCGCGCGCCCGCAATCGTGTATCCCTCGTCGTGGAGCAACTTGCGGACGCGCAAAGCGAGTTCAACGTCGCGTTTGCGGTAAAGGCGCTGGCCGGTGCCGCTTTTGCCGGGGCGCATCTGCGGGAACTCAGTCTCCCAGAAGCGCAGCACATAGGTCTCGACGCCGCAGAGTTTCGCGACATCTCCAATGCGGAAATAGAGCTTGTCGGGGATGACAGGTTCGTGCCTGGAGCGGCGCTGGGTTGCGTGTTTCGGCATCGTCTGCGAAAGAACTGGAATTGGGAAGGTTCTTTGTCGCAGTATAGGTCAGACCACGCCTGGGCGAAGCAAGAAAGTAAGAACGTGTCAGGGTTTGTTCCCGACTGGCGCACGGGCTTCGGTTTTTGGCGGAGCGGCGCGGAGATACTGCGGCGGCCAGGTGGCCGTCGCTCCCAGGGCGATGGCGGCGTGGAGCGGCCAATAGGGATCGCGCAGAAATTCACGAGCGATAAATATAAGGTCCGCCTGGCCGGTGCGGATAATATGCGCCGCCTGCGAAGGGCCGGTGATCATGCCAACAGAGCCAGCGAGAATGCCGGCCTCTTTGCGGATTGCTTCGGAAAAGGGCGTCTGATAGCCGGGCCCGGTGGGGATGGAAACCCCGGCGACATTGCCGCCGGAAGATACGTCGATCAGGTCTACGCCGTGCTCACGGAGCAGGGCGGCGAGGCGGATGGACTGCGGCAGGTCCCAGCTGTTTTCGGGGCCGTTCTTTTCAACCCAGTCTGTTGCTGAGATACGGACGAAGAGCGGGCGCTCGCGGGGCCAGACTTCGCGGATGCTGTCCACTACTTCGAGCGGAAGGCGGGCGCGGTTTTCGAAGCTGCCTCCGTATTCGTCACCGCGGTGGTTACTGATCGGCGAGAGGAATTCGTGAAGTAAGTAACCGTGGGCGGAGTGAATCTCGATGACGTCGAAGCCCGCCTGGCCGGCGCGGACCGCGGCGGCGCGAAAGGCGCTGATGATGGCGGCGATTCCCGCGCGGTCGAGTTCCTGGGGCTGCGGGTAGTTGGCCGCAAATTGAATCGGACTGGGCGCGAGGACGTTGGACCATCCACCGGCCTCGGGGGCGAGAACGCCTTCGCCGCTCCACGGGCGGTAAGTGCTTGCCTTGCGGCCAGCATGGGCAAGCTGAATACCGGCGCGGGCTCCCTGCGCGTGAAGGAACGCCGTGATCCGGGCGAGGGGCGCGATGTGCTCGTCCTTCCAGAGGCCAAGGTCCTGGGGGCTGATGCGGCCTTCCGGGGCGACGGCGGTAGCTTCGGTGAAGACGAGACCAGCACCCCCAACTGCTCGGCTGCCCAGGTGGACCAGGTGCCAGTCGTTTGCGAAGCCGTCTTCGCAGGAATATTCGCACATGGGCGAGACGACGATGCGATTGGACAGGGTCAGGGAACCGATCTGAAGGGGAGAGAACAGGTGAGCGGGAATTTGCGTTGTCATTCAGAGTCTTGGATGAAAGGCCAGGTGGTTCGTCGCTGAAAGGCAGGGATAGGCAGCAGGGAATGAATGCACGCAAGAAAAAAGAGGCTTCGCTCGGAACGAAGCCTCCGCGGAGAGCCGGATATAACGGGGAGGGCTGACTTGAGGTTGCCTCCGGTGGGAACTCTTCTCCCAGAAGTTCCCGGAAATACCAACCCCCTACTACATCCTGGCCGATAGCCGTTAAGCCATCTACATATTGGGCCTGTTTTCCCAGTCTGTCAAGAAAAAAATGCATTTACAGGCGCGTAGTGAATGAGGGACCCAAAAAACAGAGTCAAAAACAGTCAATCAGATTGGCGGAGAATTGTGCTCTGAGAGAGGTCGCGCCGCGAAGCCTTATTTGCCGGCGTTCGCGGCTTCTTCGTCTTTAGCGAAGTAGTTTTGCTGCGAGGCCGGCAGCGGGTTCATGCGATAGAGGACCAGGAGATTGCGATCGGGATCGTCAAAGGCTGGAAATTCGGCGACTCGTTGCAGGGAGTACTGGGTTGATAGGTCGAGGAGCGTGCCGGGGTCGACCTCGTTCCAGGTGGCGTACCAGCCCGGCCGATAGATGTGAATGCGGTAGGGGAGATCCCAGGTGCCGTAGTCGTCGCAGATGGCGGGTTGATGGGTGATCAGCTGGATGTCGTCGCCGCTGATCGAGAGAAGCAGGCGATTCGGGCCCGGGTGCCGATCGATATAACGCGTGAGGCCCCGGGCGGCGTTGAGGAACGTGTATTCAGGATGCCGAACGTAGCCGGCTATGCGGAATACGCCTGTGATGGCCACGGTGGTCATGATGACCAGCGCGGCGCCGCCGCAGATGCGCAGCAGCAGAGGCCGCGATTGGCGCAGCAAGTCGGCGGCGCCGAGGCCGAGGACGAAGCTGAGGGGATAGATGACGGTTTCGTAGTAGCGGGGCTGGGGGCTGTTGTGCCACCCGGCAAAAAAGACGTAGCCGGCGGCGGCCAGCAGCGAAGCGACGGTCAATGGGCTGCGCCACAGGCTGGGCTGGTGGGACTCGGATACTTCTTCAAACGCCGCTTCGGAGCCTTTGCTGAATCGGTGTCGTATGAAGGGCAGCAGGAGCAGGGCGACGGCGGTGACGCACAGGGTGGGTGAGATCCAGAGCACGCCGTGAAGGGCGTACCAGAAGGCGGCGATCCAGCCTCCAATGGTGGTTGGCTGCGGCCAGTGGTTAGCTTCAAAGAGGTACTGGTAGTCGACGCGGTAATGAGGACGGACCAGCTGAAAATACCATACGCACCAGGGCAGGGCGGCCGCTGTGGCGGCGATTACGAGCGCGCGCCAGGAGGCCCATCGAAAATCATAGGCGCGCGCGATGAGATACAGGGTCGAGGGGATGATGAAGATGGCGGTGGTCTTGGAGAGGACCATCAGGCAGAGCAGCAGTCCGATCGCGATGAGCACAAGAGCCCGCACCCGCGTTGATGCACGTGGAAGTCGCAAGGCCAGCAGCCACGAGAGCAGCAGGAAGCAGATCAGTGTGGGTTCGAGGATCGCAAGGCGGCTGAAGGCGTAGAGAAACGGGCTGGAGACGAGAAGCGTGACGGCGAGCAGCGCGACCCAGCGTTCGGCCTGCGCCCGGACCACAGCATACGCAAGCAGCAGGTTGGCCCCGAAGACAGCGAGGCCGAGGCTGCGCGCGGCGGTGAGGCTGACTCCAGTGAAGCGAAAGAGAACGGCGAGCAGCACCGGCCAAACGGGAAGCGCTACGGCGGGGTTGAAATCGCCGTGCAGGTACCAATGACCGGAGAGGTAGTAGCGAATAGCAGCGTTGCCATACCACCCCTCGTCGGTGTATTTCGAATAGTCCATCCACGGGGAATTATTGGGGAAGTCGGCGAGTAAATGCGGGAAGTGGAGGCAGAAGAGGGCGAAGATGCAGAGGGTCCAGAGAACGTAAGCCCAGCGCAGGGGTGCAGGTTCGGGGCGAGCATAAGCCTGGGTTTGTCGCCGCGCCAGCATCGGACCCGGCGGGATTTCGACGGGAGCTTCCGTTTGCTCCGCATTCGTTTCAAGCCTGCGCGCCCGATCCATGAATCGTAAGGGCCCTCCGGAGGAATAAAAACCTGTAGCGCGGCTGAAGCTGCGCGGTTTCTAACTATTTATTGACGGAATTCAGAGAAGTATACAGAATCGTCGCGTGGCGGGCGGGGCTTTCTGCGCGCGGCAGCGACAGATTGGGCGGGCCGGAACCCATCCTGTCGCATCGTACGTGCTGACGCAACAGGATGGGATAGCTGCTGGTTTTCTGGCCGGGGGTTACTGGACAGCCGCTGTGACGCCGAGGGTGTGAATCTGGCTGCTCGCGGTGCCGGTGACGGTGACGCCATAGGTTCCCGCAGTTGCCGAGCTGCTGGCTGTCACGGTGAGTGTTACGGCGACGGACGCGTTTCCAGGCGAAGGCCCGGTGCCGCCACCACCCCCACCACCCCCGCCACCTCCACCACCACCTCCGCCTCCACCACCACCGCCGGTGCTGCCTGAGCCGCCGCTGGATCCGCAGCCCATGGTGAAGCCGACGATGCAGGCAAAGAGGAGCATGCTCAGCAGGTTCCTCCAGGCCCGGCGCCTGGCCGGGATCGTGAGCAGCAGGACGCAGGCCAGCGCTGCGCCTCCGCCGGTGAGGAAGAGGTTCAGCCGATTCCTATCAAGACTGGCCGTGGTGGGCGAAGTGAGTGCCGCGGAACTCTGGCTGAGTGAGCAGGTAACGCCTGTGGGCGATCCAATGACGCCGCAGGTTAGATTCACCGTGCCGTTAAAGCCGTTGGCCGGCGTCACGTAGACGGTGGTGGTGGCACTCGAACTGGCGGGCACCGCCACGAGGCTGCTCGACGCGATGAGCGTGAAGTCGGACAACGGGCTGGGGATAGCGGAACCACTGTTCAGCGTGATTGCCGATCCGTTGTAGTTTTTGTCGCCGCTGTACTGCAAAGTGATGATGTTGGCGCCCTGGAAAAGGTTCTGGCTGTCCAGCGTGCCGGTGAAGCTGGACGTATCGCCGGAAGCACTCGGAGTGAGGAAGAATTCAGCGGAGGTGCCTTCTCCGGAGGGGAAGACATAGATCACGCCGGTGGGGGCGGGATGACCGCTCTGGCCGGTGACGGTGCCATTGACGGTAATGCTGGTGGTGGGTGAAATGCTGCCAGTCGTGCTCGCCGTGATGGCGGAGCCGAGGCCGGAAGGAGCGGCCGTGATAGCGATGGATCCACTACCCGAGATGGAGTTGTAGTTGCTGTCGCCGGCGTAGCTGATCCCGATCGTGTAGGTGCCGGCGGCCGTGCTGGCGGGAATCGGCACGACGGCGATACCGACCGGCTGGCCGGAATTCGGATCGACGCCGCCCGCGAGGGCCATGCTCACAGCGCCCGAGCTGCCGGGAATGCCGGTGACGCTGACATTTCCCGTAGGCGGCAGAACAACGGAAGTGGCAAACGTGTTGTAGTCGCTTTCGGTAGAGTCGTTCGCGCTGTTTTCGACGAGGATGTCAAAGTAAGTCGTTTGGCCGCCGATGAACGAGAGGGAACTGGTAGAAGATGGGTTCGAAGCCCCCGCATAGATATCGGGTGTATCCTTCACGACCGTGAATGTAATGGTCGATCCTGCCGATTTCTGGTAGCTGGCGTCTCCCGCGTAGCTTGCGGTGACGGAATGCGTGCCGACGTAGAAGGGCGCGTTGAATTCGGCATCCCCTTCCGCGTTCAGAACCGCTGTGTCGATGGTGGTGCCGTTATCCGCAAAGACGACGGTGCCCGTCGGCGGAGTGTAATTTTGGCAGGCCGCGGCGGTGCTGTTGGTCTTCACGCACGTGGTGTAGAAATTCGAACCATAAATCTGCGCCGCCAGCAGCGATTGCGTGCCGTAGGCCACGGAGGTATTTCCGGAGGACACCGCGACGCTGCCTGAGGTGCTGCTGGCCGCATTCAGAATATTGAAGTCGGTCGTGCTGGCTTCGGCGCTCACCGTAATGGACGTTTTCGCCGAGGTGCTGGCTCCGTTGGCGCCGTCGCCGCCATACTGGCCCCAGATGTTGTAGGTGCCGCCGGGCAGGTAGTTGACGTTGCTCCCCGAAAACGTACCGGTCCCGCTCAGCGAGAAGACTGCCTGGCCTTGCTGAACCGGCAGGGTGCTGTCGGTCATGAGCGCGACATTGCCGGTTGGCGTAGTGGAGCCGGTCACCGACCCGCTCACGGTGATTGCCGTTCCATGGGTGAATGAGGTTGACGACGGCGTCAGCGTGGTGGTGGTGGACTTGAAGGTGACGCTACCCCAGTCGGCGACGAGCACGCTGGCATCGACCGAGCCAAGGCCGGTCGCCAGGTTATAGCCAGCGGCTGCATTGTATTCAGGCGTCGTGCCGGTCCCGATCTGGCCTTCGACGACGGATACGCCATAGGTGGGATCCGTGATAGTGATGGGGCTCGCCACTGCAATGCAGTCGTCAGGCGGGTAAGAGGAAGTCCCCAGGATGATCGTATCCGCGTTGCAGGGGACGGAATTCGTGCCGACCGTGATGTCATGGAAGGCGGCGGGGTATTGGGCCTTGAGCGGGTAGAGCACGAAGTCGGCCTGACCCTGGCGGCCGTACTTCTGGTTCACCAGCGCCATGATGCCGGCGAAACTCGGTGCTGAGGCGGAGGTTCCGCCGACTCCGAAGATCTGGACGGGCCCGCTTGAATTTGGCTGGCAATCGCCATCCTGGTAGCAGATCGCGTAGTAGCTGTAGTTGGGACCGTCGGCCGCGAACAGCGAGACGTCGGGAAGATCGCGAACCTTGTCGGCGGGAACGCCGGTTCCGGTCTGCCACGATGGTTTCGGATAACCAGTGACCGTCACGGGGCAGGCGCCCGTCGTGGCGTTGTAACCGGCGGCACATATGGCAGCGCTGCTGGCGCCTCCGCTGCCGGCGCCAATTTGGGTTGCGCCAAAGATGTCGTAATAGTTCGCCGCGTTCAATCCGTATTGGCTATCGTTCCAGGGCTGCTCAGGGATGGGGGTCAGGAGCGAACCGCTTGGAGTATTACTACCGGTAGTGTTCCAGTAGGCCCCGAGACCGGTTAGCGTCAGGTTCTGGTAGCCGCTCCCGTAGTAGAAGTCTGTGCCGCCAACCGCGACATCGTAAGGAGTTGAGGCGAAGCCGCTGACTGCGGCTCCGTAGAGGGCGTATTCCTCTGAATCGGAGTCGCAACCGGCCGAGCCGTTGTCGCCGCTCGATACGGTGAACGTAATTCCCTGGGCCGCCGCCTGCTCGGTCAGCTGATTGAGAAATGCGTTGCTGGAGGCAAGCACCGATTCGCACTCGCCGAAGCTCGCGCTGAGGATGGGAGCAATATTGCCGTAGATCGCGTGCTCGGCGGCCAGATTCAGACCGCTCTCCAAAGCCGTGTCGGCGGCGATCACCAGATCGACGGTGGCGCCGGGAGCGACGGCGCCCGCCCATTCCACGTCGAGATAAGCCTCACCCGAGGCATAGTTCGGGCCGTCGGGATTGTTGATGCCGTCGACACCCGGATCATTCCCGTCGATGATGACGTTGGGCGGATTCGCGGGAAGACCAAACAGGGTTCGGAACTGGTTGACGAGGTCGATGTTGACGTTCGACTCGTTGATGATGGCGATGGTCTGCCCCGTGCCGTCGTATTTTGTGCCGGTGTATTTGGAGTTCAGCGCAGGGTTGGGCAGGTCATACTGCACCCCGAAATCCTGGGGGGTAATGGCGAAGTTGACGTCGGTTCCGGGGACGGTCGGATAGCCCGCGCCGCCGTTGATGGTCCACTCCGGTTTAGCTGTGCCGGTCTTCGGATCGTAGGCAGCCTTGCCCAGCATGCGAGCATAGCTCTTCAGGTGGAAGTTATTCAGGGAGACGAATCCGCCGACGACGGGAGCAAGCGCGGCCGGCATGTCAGGTTCGTTGGCCGTGGCGTAGTGGGTCTCTCCGTTGACCTGGTACTTATGAATCTGGGCATGGAATGCACTGCGCAGCTGCGCGACGTTGCCGTTGAACTCGATGACCTGTTTTCCCGGCTCGACGCCACTGACCTCGAAACCATGCGCGGAGAGCCAGGATTCAACGGTGGCGATGTCCTGATCGGAGGGGCCGAACTGCTGGCCGAACTGGTCGGGCGTAAGCCACTGATGATAATTCGCTGTCCCGGGCGTATGGACATCGGAGATGAATTGCTTCAGGGACGCTTCCTGGCTGGCGCTGCGGCTCAGAACCAGGTGCATGCGCGGCAGTGGCATGGAGTCCGGTGCGGCGCCGCGATCGTTGACGGCATTAGCGAGGGGGTGCACGTAGCCGTGAAGCGGGATCCGGGCGTTCTCATCGATGGGGCCGGCAATGCGGTTGGGAACGACCGGCTGGCTGGTCTGTGCCTGCAGCACCGCGCCAGGGAGAACGAGAGATGTGGAGAGAGCTACGAGGAAGCGGACCCTGCGCGTTATTGAGGAAAACATGGCCATCCTTGGTAAAGGGCGATAGGGAAAATCCACACGCCGCAATCGACTGCGGCGAAACATTACTCCATCGTGGCAACGCGAGGGAGATTGCATTCCGATGCGTTCCATAATAACGCTGCAATAACCCTGCAGTCGTGAAGGCACATACGGAGAAACCGGCGGCTGATCATCGGGAGCTGGAACTCAGGCCTCGGATTCCGCAGCTTCGGATCGAGGCGAAGACTCGCTCGACACAGCGAGCTTCGGGGGCCCGGACAGAGAAGCTGGAACCACAGGCGCTGCGATGCATTAGACAGGCAACCCGGGGATTAGTTGCGGCTTTGGAAAAAAATCGGAAGGGGGGAAGGCCGACCGGGCGCTTGGGGCCCAGGATATTGCCTCCGCTCTAATCGCCGCTGGCATCCGCGTTGAGGTTGAGCCATTTTCCGCCGGCGTAATAGTGAACAATCACCAGGCGCTCGAGGCGGGCATCGTCGATGGCGTCGTGGTCGATGGTGACCGCGTGGCGGAGCTGCGGGGTCGCGCGCAGCTCGGTGCATGAGCGAACGGCAATGCCCCAGGAAGATCCGGAGACGTTACTGCCTGGCTCGCTTCCGAGCCAGGCGGAATCGGGCTGACTGCGCAAGGCGATGGGCGATTCAAACTGTCCGGCGAAGAAGACATAAAGGGTGGTCGCGCCGGCGGAAGAGCAGAGCGCGGCCCAGTCGCTGCTGCCGGGCGCGCGAAAGGCGCCATGGAGGACGTTTTCCGGCTGCTTCGCCTCGAAGCTTTGCGGGATCATGCAATGCCTCTCGTTGAGTCCGGCGGCAACTGGCGCCGGCAGATTGGGGAACGATGCCAGCGGCAGCAGGCGGATGCGATACGCGATTGCTTCGCCTCCCGCGGATTGACTATTGCCGCTCTCGATGCGTTCAGCGCCTGGAACGGGGACGGCTCCCCCCGGCGCATTGCCGGCCTGCCCGGGCGCCATCAGGAGCCCGGCAAGGAGCCCGGCAAGGAGGCCGGCAACTGCCGCGGAGTTCATCTGGATCCGAGGATGTTTGGGAAGGAATTCGTGTCGAGCCACGTCGAAGCGGAACGGAGCAGATCGTGAAAGAAAGCGAGGCCTTCATCGGGGAGGCGCACGACGAAGCGAGGCTCACGGAAGTCATCGATCTCCGGGATTGGCGCGAGGCAGTCAAAGAAAGTCTCCTCCAGCGGAGGGGCCTCGGCGGGTCTGCCCTGAATAGCGATGGAAAGTCCCTCGCGAAACCAGTAGTGGAGACCGACCAGGCGCTGATCGAGACGCTCGAATGCGGGCGGAAAGCGAGTGAGACGCAGATAGGCGTCGAACATCGCAAGGGCGCCGGGGATCTCATCGGCATCGGCGATAGTACAAACGGCGCGATCCCCATCGGCTATCCAGATTTCGAGGCCTTTGGCGAAACCCGCTGCGAGAGGATCGCCGGGAGCCGCCGAGGGTGGAGCAGCCTCCTTTTTGTCGAGGAGGGGGGGGGCGGGCGTCTCAGCGTCGACCGGGTTGGGAGGATCGGTGAGGTTCACGGCGAGAATGGCGGCGATGCGGATGCGATTGCGCAGGTGCGCATCCTCGTACCCCGAGGCTTCGGCGACATAATTGCGGCGGAGCACGGCGGCGCCGGGCCTCTCCAGAAGCGCACGCAGACGGGTAGCTGGGACCGGGCGCGGCAGGGCCGCAGCTTTCATTTCAAGACAGGGCATGCGTGTCCTCTAATGGATTGCTGACTGAAAAGTATACGCAAGCGGACAACCAGGGCGATGGGAATTTCGCGTTTGCGGCCCGGTTCAGGGCGTATCCTGTTGCCCAAATCTCTCAGGCACCAGGCTGGGATTCGAAAGAAGGGGCATATGCGCAGGCCGGCAGGGGTAGTTGTGGCCGCGGTTATTTTGGGGCTCATGGCACTCATGGGGATTTTTGGCAGCCTGATCTCGGTGGTCGTGACTGTTTTTGCCGGAAACCCGGCGGTCCCTCCGGTGCCCGGCATGCGGGCCGTGATGATTGCCACCACTGTGACGATGTTGTCCTTTTCCTTGTTCTGCGCCTGGACCGTTGTGGGGCTGTTTCAAATGCGCGGGTGGGCGCGCTACTCGATCCTCGCCATAGGCGGGCTGGAATTCCTCTTCTCGGCCCTCATGTGCGTCGTAATGATCCTCGTCCGCAATGCGCCGCCTGTGACCGCGGCTGCGCCTCCTCCGGTCAGCTATCGGGCGGTTTTTCTCGTGATGGCCGCTTTCTACGGTGGTTTGTCCCTGATCGGCGCATGGTGGCTGGTGTATTTCAACCTCGCTCCGGTGCGGGCGGCGTTTTCCAGGTCGCTGCCTCCCGCCGCGACGGATCTTGAACCCGGGCTCGCAGGGCCTGCGGTCGGACCTGGCGTTGGATCGGGGGCCGAAACTTCCGGGTGGCGCATCGTAATCGTTGTCTGGGCTTGTCTGATGCTCCTGGGCATCCTGTATCTGCCTTTCATTTTTGCGATGCATCTGCCGCTGTTCTTCTTTGGAGTGGTGGTTCGGGGAAACGCCGCCAGCACCCTGATGCTGGCTTTGCTGGCTGTGCAGTTTTACCTGGGCGTAGGTTTGCTGAGGAAGTGGAAGCCGGCATGGTATGTGGCGCTGGCGTGGCAGGTCTATTCGGTGGCCTTCCTGCTGACATTCCTGATGCCCGGAATGTGGGCGCGGTTCAGTGCGTATCAGCAGGATCTGATGGGACGCTGGGGAGTAACGGCTGCGTCGCCCAACGGAAACTACTTTGTGGATCCAAGGCCCTTCGCTGAGATGGGGATGGTTCTGGGTTTGGCGATCGTGGTGGTTCTCACCGTCGCGCTGATGCGGAGGCGGGAGGATTATCTGCACGCGAGTTGAATCGCAGTTCGTTACCCTTGACGTAACGCGTAATGCGCGCTAGCATTCTTCGTGATTGTCAGCTACCGCGACAAGCGGACCAGGGAGTTCGCCGAGGGCAGGAGGGTCAGGGAGTTCTCAGGCATTGAGCGCGCACTGAGACTGAAGCTCGATCGCCTGGAGGCGGCGGTGGTTTTGAGGGACTTAGGTGCGCTTCCAGGGAATCGACTGGAGTCTCTGAGGGGAAATCGCAAAGGACAATACAGCATTCGAGTTAACGACCAGCGGCGAATCTGTTTTACATGGGACGGCGGCGCACCTGGGCCTTCCAATGTAGAGGTCGTCGATTATCACTAAGGAGATGCCCACCGTGCGAATCCCGGCGATCCATCCCGGAGAACATCTTGCCGAAGAGCTAAGGGAGCTTGGAATCAGTGCTTCGAATCTCGCCCGGCAACTGAACGTACCGGCGAACCGCATCACGGCGATCCTCCATGGACAGCGAGCTATTTCGGGGGATACAGCTTTGCGTCTTGCGCATTTCTTCGGCACCACGCCGGAATTCTGGCTGAATCTGCAGAGTCTTTATGAAATCCGGCTGGCACAGCGGAAATCCGGTAAGTCCATCCGCACCCTCCCAACGCTGGAGCGGCGCACCGCATAGATCATCGGGAGATTTCGAGTTTGACAGCCGATACGGGCGAAAGTAGCGTGAGAAAGCGGATGCCAGAGGAACACCATGCCGGAGCGATCGAAGTGGCAGTACTCGAGAGCCCGAAATCGCATCTTTGAAATTTGCGCCTGGTTCACGCTGGTACAGGCAGCGCTGTTAATCTTCGGATTTGTGGTAAGCAGCGGGCTTCCAATTACCTTTGAAAATCCGACGTGGTCAATCCGGGTCGCATTTGGGTTGTTGCTGGCTCTGATCGGGATTTGCATGATTTCCCAATTCGTTCTTTGGCCTGGCATGATCGTGTGGAGTGCTGCCGGGTCAGAAGAGTGGGTTGTGCTGCGGATCGTTCTGGTGGTGGCCCAGTTGGTTACGTTGAATTTCGGGTCTTTGCTTGTTTATCTGTTTCTCTATCGGCCACGCCACGAGAGGGTTCACAGACGCGTGGCTGCGCAGGCAGGAGTGTCGGCTTAAATGCGACTGGGAATTGTGATCATGGCCGCGGGCAAAGGCACGCGGCTCAAATCGAAGCGCGCCAAGGTCCTCCACGAGATTGGCGGAAAGCCGCTGCTGAAGCATGTGATTGCGGCGGCGGCTCAGGTCGTGCCGCCCAACGACATCCTGGTCATCGTCGGACATCAGGCGGAGGCGGTCGAGGCCGCGGTGCGCGATACCGGAGTGCGCTTCGCGGTGCAGGAAGAGCAGCGCGGAACGGGGCACGCCATCCAGATCGCCGAGCAGGCCACGCGCGACTATGACGAGCTGATCGTGCTGTCGGGAGATGTGCCTCTGCTGCGTTCCGAGACGATTCTTGCGCTGCGCGATTTTCATCTGCGCGAGCGCGCAGCCATGACCGTGCTGACCGCCGCGCCCACAAAGCCTTTCGGCTACGGACGGGTTCTGCGCAGGTCCTCCGACGCGCCCGAGGTCACAGCCATTGTCGAGCAGAGAGCCCTTCAGCCGGAGCAGCAGGCTGTGCGCGAGATCAACTCAGGCATCTATGCCTTCCGCCGCGAGCCGCTCTTCAGCCACATAGGACAACTGCGCTCGGACAACTCGCACAAGGAACTTTATCTGACGGATATGGCGCGCATCCTGGACGATGCGGGTGAGCGAGTCGTCGCGATCGAAGCGACCCATGCCGCGGAAGTGCTGGGCGCGAACACCATCGCCGAGATGATGGAGCTCGATCACAAATTGCGCCTCGCGACCGCTCACCGTCTGATGGCCGCCGGCGTCACCATCCTGCAGCCGGAGACGGTGACGATCGACGCCGGTGTCGAGGTGGGTTCGGATACGGTGATCGAGCCCTTCGCTCAACTGCTGGGAGAGACGCGGATCGGGAGCGACTGCCGCATCCGTTCCTACTCCGTGCTCGAAAACACGACGCTGGGAGATCAGGTGCTCATCCTGCAGTCGTGCGTGATTGCGGAGGCGCGGATCGACAAAGGCGCGCGCATCGGACCGCTCGCGCACCTGCGACCCGGATGCCACATCGGCGAAGGCGCCCATATCGGCAATTTTGTCGAGGCGAAGAAGACGAACCTGGGGAAAGGATCGAAGGCGAATCACCTGACCTATCTGGGAGACGCCGAAATCGGCAGCGGCGTGAACATCGGCGCGGGGACGATCACCTGCAACTACGACGGGGTGAACAAATATAAGACGGTCATCGGGGACGGTGTTTTTATCGGCAGCGACTCGGCGCTGGTGGCTCCGGTTGTGATTGGCGAAGGCGCCTACATCGGCGCGGGTTCGGTAATCACCATGGACGTCCCCGCGGACGCGCTGGCCGTGGCGCGAGGGCAGCAGGTGAACAAACTGCACTGGGCGAAGAACCGCCGGGCAAAGCGGGAAGCGGAGAAATCAGGAAATAGTAAGCACTAATTATTGATCAGCGGACAGTAAGGGCAGGGGTCAGGCAGCTTCGAGGCCGCTCTCGCTCATTCTCGCGAGTTCGACCCGCAGCCTCATGCGCGCGGTAAGCGCTGCGCGCAGCACATCGGAGTTACCCATATCGAGCAACTCGGCGACTCGGCTCGCCGGATAGCCTTCCACATCCATCAGCAGGAAGACAATGCGCTCGGTTGAAGGCAGGTAACGGATCGCCTCCTCGAGTTCGGTGCGCAGAATGTTGCTGCGCGGAGGCAGATAACCGGTGGTGGGAAGCGGCAGAGGTTCATCCTGTTCCAGAATCTGTTGCTCGCGCAGCTGCTCGAGAAGGGCGGAATCGACGATGGCGCGATCGGGCTCGTCGGCCTGGCGAAAGGCGCGCACGAATGCTCCGCGCAGGACTTCCTCGGCTTCCAGTTCGCTGCCGGTCATGTAATAGGACACCGAAAAGACGCGATGACGATGGCTGTCGTAGATGTCCCGCTGCCTCTCCTCGAGGCTTTGCGGGGCCATCTCCCGGGCCGTCATTTTTGCGCGATGCCGATCCAGTTCGAACAACATGTTTTGAACCGTTCTGGGGAGTGAGTCTGGCAGTAGAAGATTACCACGAAGCTTGGATGCAAAAGTGCACCCTTTGGGGGAGGGAGTCGATGGCGCAATTTGACGCAAAATGCCGCTCTCGGGATTGGCGGAGACGATCGACCGCCAGTGCGGCGTCGCGGATGCGGAGGGGGGTTGCCCGTATTGGTCCACTCGGCTTCAAGGCACCGGGAATTGTCGCATTTTGGCAAATCCGGCGGGGTACGATAGAGCGGAATTCTTTGCGGGCCGATAAGACGTATTAGCAAGCAGCAAGGCAATTTGCTGGGAGGGGAAGTTGGCATCGGAGCGGATTCTGATTGTGGACGATGAACCGTACGTTCGCACTCTGATAGCCACCATGCTGGAAAAATCCCACTATACGCCGGTGCTCGCCTCGAATGGCCTCGAGGCCATCGAGCACCTCACGCAGGACCCGCCTTACGATCTGATCCTTTCCGACATCGTCATGAACGGACTGGATGGCATCGGGCTGCTGGAGCGCATCAAGGAAATTCAACCCGACACGCCGATGGTGATGGTGACGGCGATCCACGACGTCGGGGTAGCCATCTCGGCGATGCGCAAGGGCGCCTACGACTACCTGCTGAAGCCATTCGAGAAAGAGCAACTGCTGGTCACAGTGCGGCGGGCGCTCGATTATCGCCGTCTGGTGCAGCAGAACTCGGTGTACCGGCACAATCTGGAGCAACTGGTCTCGGCGCGCACGGAGATGCTGCGCAAGGCCATGGCTGACCTTGAGCGGTCCTACGACATTACCCTCGAAGCGCTGGGCGACGCGCTCGATCTGAAAGATGCAGAGACCGAAGGCCATTCTCGCCGCGTAACCGCCTATACGATCGCGCTCGCCAGGCACTGCGGCGTGGAGATGGCGCAAACGCGTGTGATCGCGCGCGGCGCCTTTCTTCATGACATCGGGAAGATGGCCATTCCGGACGCGATTCTACTGAAACCGGGGAAGCTGAATCCGGAAGAGCAGCAGGTAATGCGTGAGCATTGTGCCCGGGGCTATCAGATTCTGCGTAAGATTCCGTTTCTCGAAGAAGCCGCGGATATCGTCTACAGCCATCAGGAGCATTACGACGGCAACGGCTACCCGCGGAATCTGAAAGGCGAGGAAATCCCGCTGGGTGCGCGCATTTTCGCCATTGCCGATACCGTGGATGCCATCACATCCGACCGTCCCTACCGGCGGGCGCGCTCCTATGACGTGGCGCGCACGGAGGTCGAGCGCTGCGCGGGTACCCAGTTCGATCCGAATATCGTCGAAGTATTCACGGGGCTTCCGGATAGTTTGTGGGAGGACTTGCGGACGGAGATGATCCGCCATCCGCGCTTCTCTCCGCTATCATTTGCTGGGGCGATCGAAGATCTGAAAGTCTGACAGAGTGCCTCCAATCCGGCGCGCGGAGAGACGGCCATGCCTTTGCTGGGAGAGCGAATCGTTGCTTCAAGACTGAGATCCTTCCCCTTGTGGAAGCTCGAAGGCGGCATGCTGGTGCGCCATTGCGAATTCGATAACTTCGTCGAGGCCATGCATTTTGTGAACAGCGTGGCGGAATTGGCCGAGGGCGCAGGGCACCACCCGGACATCGACATCCGCTACAACAAGGTTCGCCTGGTGCTGGTAAGCCATGATGCGGGCGGATTGACCGAGCGGGACTTCGATCTCGCCGCGGGGATTGACAGCCTCTCCTGAAGCGAAGCCCCAGGGCCGATGCCCATCATCGTGGCCCAAATCGGGCGCAACTTTTATCCCTCTTCTCCGTCTGCATGTGCAGGTGATTTTTTCCGGAGGGGGGCTGGCTGCCGGAGGCCCGAGAGGGTTCTACGGTTCCAGAGAACCACGGCGAGGCCACCGAGAAGCGCGGAACCGGCTACAATCGCGCTGGTAAGAAAGACGCGAAGGCCGCGTCCAAATGGGGCTTGACCGAATGATTTCTGCACCTTCGGCGCGCGATGAATCGGCGTCGAAGGTGCCAAGATGGGACCTTCGGCTTCGGGGGAAATATTAAATTGTGTATCCGGCTTGTGCATTTGGGGCATCGGAGTTACACTATTCTGGATATTGAGTAGCAGCTTTCTTGCCCGGATGAGCGAAATTTTTCACCCGCTCGATGAAGACGGGCATCACAGTTAGAGACGGATTTGGGCCGGACCGGCGACCGATAATTCCCGGCTGGCAGAAAAGTTCATAAGTTGCGTCACTGGCCTCCCGGCACGGACAATCTAACGTTCGTGCCGTTTTTTTTCTTTGTTGCCTTCCCGTGGTCCCAGGGTTTCCTTGAGAATTGAACCTTCCCGATCTTACCGTCCAGCCGCAAGTGGAAATCCCCGTTTAAGATGGGAACCAGGAGATCTTTTCTTTCCATGAAGCGAATCGTCCTCAGCCTTGCATTAGGGTTGCTGATTGTGGCAGTTTATGCCATTCCAGTGAGTATGAGGCCGGGGAGCGCGGTGCATGCCCAGTGGTCCGACCCTCAGCAGGATATTCCCGCCTATCACCCTGAGGCGCCCGCAAAGGGGCTGGCGCTGCCCCCGATTCTCTCCGGGCCTCAGTTGACAGGAGCCTTTTTCCGGGAGAAGTGGCAGGTCGAGGTCTATAAAGAGGCGGCGCAGATTCCGGGAGTTCTGTACCAGATCCCCTGCTATTGCCGCTGCGACCGCGCGCTGGGGCACACCAGCCTGCACAGCTGTTTCGAAGGAACCCACGGAGCGATCTGCGCGACCTGCGCGGCGGAAGCGGCCTACGCCTACAAGATGACGAAGTTGGGCCAGACACCCCGGCAGATTCGGGAAGGCATCGAACACAGGGAATACGAAAAGATCGATCTGGACTCCCTGGGCCGCAGTTAGACCCGCGAATCGCCCGGTTGTCGATTCCAGAGGTCGCTTCGCGCATCAGGTTTTGCAGCCCGGGGTTTTGCAGATTACTATCGGCGAGTGACTTCGCCATAATCACCCAACGCTAAGTTCCCTCAATTATGACGCGCCTGCTCCCCATTGCTTTTCTGCCGCTGCTGCTCTCCGGGAGCGCTGGATCAGTGGCTGCCGACCTGATGCGCCGGCCTGGACCCTATGTGCCCGCCTGTGCCGGGGTGAAGCTAAATGCGCACTACATGGCGGAAGTGGGCGCGGGTGCGGGACCAGGCTTTTCCTTTCACATTGCGAATAACACCGGAAAAGAGATTCGCCTCGAGCAGCCAGTGCCCTCCAGCGCGCACTGGTACGCAAGGGTGGGCATTCGCTGGATGTGGCGAGCGTCGGCCGGACGAGGCGGGGCATTGGTCGATGCCCTGCGCGAAAACGGGCCCATGTTCGCCTATCAACCTGCTGCTCCGCCGGAGCACGCCGAGTATCTGACCGTGCCCGCGCATGGGTCCGAGGATTGGGTAGTGCCGATGCGCGACGACCCCGCGATCGCCTACCGGCCCAGTTGCGCGCGCTGCAACTATCCGGGAGAGACCGAATATCAGGCGGTGTTCGCCTACGCCTATCTGCCGAACCCGGAAGAACATGCGGCGGATTTGCTGCACTGCGGCCTGCGCTCGGCGCCCGTTCCGATGCCGCCGGTGGCCCTCCACGCTGCGTCGTTCGAGGCGAATTAAATTCATCCCAGCTGCATCCTGAATCCAAAAAGTCTCGTCTGTTGGCGTGAAAGGGATGAAAACTCCACGCGCAACACGGCGCATGGGAGTGGGTTCGAGAAAAGCAACAGAGGAGGAATTGAAATCAATTCCATGAGAAACAAAATCTTTGCAATAGCACTCGGCGGAATGCTCGCGCTTGGCGCGAACGCCGCTCTCTACGCCCAGGATCAGGCTCAGACGCCTGGCGGGCAGCAACAGGGTCAATGGGGCCATGGCCATGGCCGCGGAATGATGGATCCGGACAGGCAGCTTGCGCACATGACAAGAGCGCTCAATCTGTCTGCCGATCAGCAGGCCCAGATCAAACCGATTCTTACCGAGCGTCAGCAGAAGATGCAGGCGTTGTGGCAGGATCAGTCGCTCGCGCGCGAAGATCGCCACAGCAAGGCGCAGGCGATTCAACAGGACACGCGCACGCGGCTGGAAGCTGCGCTGAACGATCAGCAGAAGCAGAAGTTCGAGGAGATGCAGGCGAAAATGCAGGAACGGCGTCGGGAGAGGATGAACGGAGGCCCGAACCAGGCGCCGGCCAGCGCTCCTCAACCTGAGTAATCCAGTGGCTGGGTGCGAATGCAGGCCGCCCATCCGGCGGCCTGCTTCATTTGTGACGATGAATGTTACGAATGCGAGGCGAGCGGCAATTCCATGAAGACATTCGCGCGCGCATATTTCGATTGATGCGCCGGCGCGGGCAGATGACGGAAGCCCAGCTGCTCGTAGAGGTGAATCGCGGCTGCAGCTTTCGTATTCGATTCGAGATAAAGCCGATGAGCGCCCATCCGGCGCGCCTCATCGATGGCGAACTGCAGCAGCTGGCGTCCGACTCCACAGCCGCGGGCGCTCTCTGACACCGTCATCTTGGCCAGTTCGAGTTCGCCGGGCGCGATGACGATGAGCGCGCAGCAGCCGATGACCTCGCCGCCTGACTCCGCAATGCAAATCTGACCGCCGGGATTGAGGATGTGCGTCTTCGGTTCGCTGAGAACCTCGCGATCGCCGGGTTCGAGCTCGAAATATTTCCTGATCCAGTCCTCGTTGAGGCGAAGGAACGCGGCCTCGTCGCCGGGGAGGAAAGTGCGGCAGAGGATCTGGTGGGCTTGCGGCTGCGTCATACGCGGAGATTAACAGCGAGTGATCTGATGCGTGATCGGGAATCAGCGTACAAGGACCGGTCGGCAGCGAACGGTGTCAATGCGAAGCCGGAGATCCCGGGGCGACGGTTGCACCGGGTTGCTGCTGTGCCTCAGCATGGAATTTTTTGTAGTCGTTGTCGGTCACATGAATGTTGGCTCGGCCGCCGATGATGCCGAAAGCATGCGCGGCCACGGAGACATCGGCGCTGGTTGGCAGCCATAGCTCATTGTTGACCAGCTTCTGATCGAAGATCAGGTTGCTGCCCTTGCTGAGCGAGATGAGTCCAAGCCCGATGTGAAAATTGTTGTCGAGACGGGCCACGAGCCGGCGAACCTGGCGGTCATTCTCATCGATCCATACGGTTCCCGACATTTTGCGGGCCGCCTCTTCCGCCAGACCGTGCGCTTTGGCGTGCGGATCGCCGGTGAAATCGAAGGAGATCGTGGGCCGGCCGTCGAGGATTTCGCGTCGCGGAACGGAGACTTTGACCATTGCCAGAATGTGACTAACGCTGATGACCACTTCGCCGTTGGGCGCCTGTCCAGGCGGAGTATTCTGCGCCTTCTCGACGGCCTTCATCACGCGTTCCTGCTCTTTTTTCTGCTGTCCCGCGTCGAGGTCCTTGCCATCCTTTTTGATCTGACGCCGAACCTCATGGGTGTTGACGTAGAAAATTTCAGCTTCCTCTGACTCTGTCTGCTTCACGGTGCCGTCTTTGTTCAGCTTCTGGTCAACTTCGGTCTCGTGGAAGGTGTAGTTCTCACGAACGGCATCCATCTGCGTCTGATGGTCGCGCACCTGAGCCATGAGCGTGCGCACGTCGGGAAGAGCAGGGTCAGCTGCTACCGAAGATTGCGGGGATGCCGGCAATGTGGCCAGCAGAAGCGCCAAGGCGCATCCTGCCTGCCGAGGCGCAAGCCGGCGGAAAGGCAACAGGTTTGGCGGCGATGGGATCATATGGGGCCGTGCGGGTCGGGTTCGTTCATAAGTATACTCTATACTTATTAATATATATATTAGTCAAGAGCGGAGGCTCATCGTTTCGATGCCGCCTCGAAAAAACCCGACATCCCTGATAGCGTTAACAGTCCCGAGTTCATATCCCTTTGAGAAAGCGAGAAGACTAACAGTATGGTTCGACTCCTGCTGAAGTGGATTCTTAATGCCCTGGCCCTGTTGGTTACGGCCAAAATGGTGCCTGGGTTCCATGTTCGCAGCATCGGCGTGGCCCTGGTGGCGGTGATCATTATTGGTCTGCTCAACGTCACGCTGGGGTTTTTGTTGAAGCTCATCACCCTGCCGCTTGGGATCCTGACCCTGGGACTGTTTTTCCTGGTCATCAACGCATTCATTTTGAAGCTGGCCAGCAACGTGATTCCCGGCTTCTGGGTCACCACCTGGACCGCCGCCCTGATCGGCGCCTTAGTGCTGGCTCTGTTGCAGATGTTCCTTTCCCTCATTATGGACAGGGAATAACGAGCGGGAAAACTCCAGCGCAGATCCGGTTGTAAATGACGTTGCCAAAGGACGATCGGCAGGAAGCGACAGCTGGTGCGGGCATCTTCATGCAGCGAGATGCTTCTATACAATTGGACCTATGCCGCCAGATCATCCCTCCCGCCGCCGGCAGAAGCCCCCACCACCAGGCGAAACCGGTCAGGAAGCGCTGTATTTGCGCTCGCTGAGCGAGCGTCAGGTTCTCGTCCATGTGAAGCTGCGGGACGGCGAGACGGTTTCCGGCTGGATAGAGTACTTCGACGACCGCATGATCCGGCTCACCCGCGAAGGCAGGCCGAACCTCTTCATCTACAAGCATCAGATTCGGACCATCTTGGAGCACGGACGCGACGGTCGCCGCAGAGCGCGCAAGGATCAACCGCTGGAACGGCCGGCCGAGGACGCTCAGTGAGCCAGCCCGATAACCGATCCGCACCCGGCGGTCGCGTCCCGAAGCAACTTGAGATAGCCGCCCGCGCGGCGGAGATCGCGGCTGAGGCCGGTCTTCTGATCCGGGGCTATTTCGAGCAAGGGGTCGCGACCGAATACAAAGGCGACGTCGATCTGGTGACCGAGGCCGATCGCGCCTCAGAAAAGCTGATCGCCAAGCGGCTGAGCGCGGCGTTTCCTGACCATGGAATTTATGGCGAGGAAGGCGCCCGGCAGAGGATTGAGAACGAATATCGCTGGTACGTCGATCCGCTGGATGGGACCACGAACTTTGCCCATGGATTCCCTGTGTTCTGTGTCTCTCTGGGTCTCGAACATCGGCCTCCAGGCCTGGCTGCCGACGAAGATGGTGAGCTGATTGCCGGAGTGATTTACGATCCCACGCGCGACGAACTGTTTTCGGCGCAAAAAGGACAGGGCACGTGGCTCAACGGGCGCCAGGTGCACGTTTCCAGGACGAGGCATCTCGCCGAAGCACTGCTGGCGACCGGCTTTCCGAGCAGGAAGCGCCACGACAGCCCGAATATCCACTTCTACCAGGAATTCACCATGCGCTCGCACGGTGTGCGTCGAGCCGGATCGGCGGCCCTCGACCTGGCCTACACGGCGTGCGGGCGCATGGATGCCTTCTGGGAGTTCTACCTCAACCCCTGGGATACGGCTGCGGGGGCCCTGATGGTGATGGAAGCTGGCGGTTCGATCACGGGATTCGACGGTGCGCCGTTTCGTCTCGACAGCAAGGAAGTCCTGGCCAGCAACGGATGGCTGCGCGACGAGATGATGACGCTGTTCGCCGATATGTTTGCGGGAAGGGGGCTCGAACCGATCCCGACCCCGGCGGAGTTCGCCGCGGCGCGCGCGAAAGCAGGAAGTTAAGCGCCCTGGAAGGAGCGATCTCGAGGTTTTCCTTCGTGCAATTCCTCTTCCAGAAATCGTTTGATTTCAGCTGTGTCTGGTACTGTCTGTGAGATGCTGCGGAGTTGACGCGCTTTCATTTCCATGACGCGGAGCTTCCGGATCAGACTGCCCAGATCACCCCACACTTCAGGCTCGCTTTTTTGGCGGAGCAGGATGTGCGGCTTCGCCGCTTCATAGTAATGATTGATCCAATAATCGAAGGTGTGCCAGACCATGTATCCGTCCAGCGCGCCTTTTCTTACCAGCAACGCGATGGTCTCAAAGAAATCCAGAACGTCCTCGGCCGCCGAATAGTCGGGCGTCTCGCGCAACATGCCTTTCGCGGCCTTTGACCTCACTTCGCGCTTCTCGGATCCGAAGAAATTGTCCTCGAACTTAAGCAGCAAATCGATGGAGTGGACAAACCGGGAGCGCCGGATCTGATAGGCAAGGGACACGATGGAGATGATGGAGCCGACCACCGCCAAGATGACCGGGATTTTGGTCCAGGGGCCAACCATCCACTCATCATATTGCATTGCTTGTGAAGCGCAGGCAGGCCCTCCGGGTTCGAAGAGAGCCCTGACTCAACATTCCCCAAGTTATTTTCCGTGGCGCGCGCTTGTTTCAGTGCGCGCGACCCCTGCTAGAATGATCGGTTGTTGCAACAGTCGGGCTAAGCTTCAGGGCAGGCTTTCATCCTGCGGATCGCGGAATCTGCTGTGGGTCGCCGATGCGCATTTCGCCACTCCTGAATCTCCGCACGCGACTGATGTAAACATTTCTACTCCCGAAGAGGATTTTCATGGCTTACGTGATCGCGGAACCCTGCATCGGCACCAAGGACTCAGCCTGCGTCGACGCGTGTCCGGTGGACTGCATCCATCCCAAAAAAGACGAAGCGAAGCACGCCGAGTCCGACCAGCTCTTCATCGATCCGGTCGAGTGCATCGACTGCGGCGCCTGTGTGCCGGTTTGCCCGGTGTCGGCCATCTTTGCCGCCGACGATGTGCCGGAGAAGTGGCAGAGCTTCACGGAAAAGAACGCCGCATTTTTCGGCCGCTAGACCTCCGGTCTTCGCGCGGGACCCGCAGCGGCCTGCCGTGCGTCTCGCGCGCCCGCGTCGTGTTTCGCGTCATTTTGCTCGCCCTCCCTTCCCGGTGGAGCAACCCCTTCCTTCCCAAATGCGTCGAAGACCCATATTGCTTTCCCCCCGGAAAAGTTCGCCTATGAGCCTGACTGCGCAGAAGACTACGAACAGCAGAGCCACTGGAGTGCTCTCTCATGGAACAATTACCAAGGAAAGGTTTGTTCTGATGGCCGGACCGACTCAGCCACGACCGGCGAACCAGCACATGCGGCGCAACCCCCCGATCGCCGGGGAGCAGGAGGCGATCGACAAGGCTCGGGAGGGCGATGGTCGCGCGTTCGAGATCCTGTATGCCATGCATAAGCGGCGCGTCTACTCGCTGTGCCTGCGCATGCTGGGCAATGTAGCCGAAGCCGAGGATTTGACCCAGGAAGCCTTCCTCCAGCTCTATCGCAAGATCGGGACCTTTCGTGGAGATTCGGCTTTCTCCACCTGGCTGCACCGGCTGGCCGTGAATGTGGTGCTGATGCACCTGCGCCGCAAGGGGCTCCCGCAGGTGTCGCTCGAGGAGACGCTGGAGCCTTCTCAGGAAGATGGACCGCGGAAAGACATCGGCGCGCGGGACCTGACGCTGTCGGGATCGATTGACCGCGTGACCCTGGAGCGCGCTATTGAGAATTTGCCACCTGGATACCGGCTGGTTTTTGTCCTCCACGATGTGGAAGGGTATGAGCATAATGAGATAGCGGAGATGCTCGATTGCTCCATCGGGAACAGCAAGTCGCAGCTGCACAAGGCGCGGATGAAACTGCGCGATCTGCTCAGGACCGGACAGCGGAGGGAGCAGATCGCGTGATTGTCATGCGCGTCATCGAAAAAACCATGACTTGTGCTGAATTCCAGGATGCCCTTCCCGAGTTGTTCGAATCGCAGGCCGATCTCTCCGGTCACGAACATCTCAGAAACTGCGAGAATTGCGCGGCTCTGGTGCGCGACCTCGAATACATCGCGTCGCAGGCGAGGCTGCTGTTGCCAATTCACGATCCCAGCCCGGCGGTGTGGGATAACATCCAGCAGGCGCTCAGGCAGGGCAAGCCCGAGCCACCCTCAGCCGCCAGAAAATAGCGCAGCGTGGCTTTGCTCCGCATTCATATAATAATCAGCACAGCATGAGCAAGCCGACGCTGCCTCCACCGGTGTTTCCGGCCAATCCTTCCAGAATCGTTCTAACCGGCTTTATGGGCGCGGGCAAAACGACTGTCGGTGCACTGCTGGCTGAGAGGCTCGGATGGGATTTCTTCGATTCGGATTTTCTCGTCGAAGCGCGAGCCGGGATGACGGTCGCAGACTTTTTTGAAAGGCGCGGCGAAGCGGCGTTTCGCCACCTTGAAGCCCTGGTAATCCGCGAAGCCCGGAACCCCGGTTCCGAAGGCCAGTTCGTTCTTGCGCTGGGCGGCGGCGCGTTGGAGATGCCGGCAACCCGCGACTTCCTGGCATCGCTCACCGGCACGCTGATTGTCTTTCTGGAAGCTCCGCTGGAAACCATGATCGCTCGCTGCGCCAGTCACGCCGATGGCCCGGTGCGGCCGGTGCTGGCGGACCGCGCTCTCCTCGCGGAGCGCTGGAGCCAGCGCCTTCCGTGGTACCGGCAGGCGCATCTCACCATCGGCACGGCCGAGCTTTCACCGCACGCCGTCGTGGAACGCATCGTGCAGGAACTCGAGCAGTTCAGGAGCGGTCTGAAAAATGAGCTCGAAGCCCCGCACTCCACATCGCGCGATCGAGACAAGCCCGAGGTGACAGCTTGACCGCGACCAAACCGATGGACCCACGCCATATCGTGCTGTTTGCCTTCGGGGTTGGGATCGCGCTTTATTTTGCCTGGCTGCTGCACGACGTGCTGGTGGTGATTTATGTCAGCGCACTGTTCGCCGTGGTTCTGATGCCCCTCGTGCGCGGCGTCATGAGGCTGCACATCGGGCGCTGGTCCCCCGGCCGGGGCACGGCGGTGCTGATCATCGTTCTGCTGACGGCGGGCAGCCTGACCGCTTTCTTCGCCTTCGCGCTTCGCCCGGCATTTAAGGATCTCCGCGAATTCATCCGCGAGTTACCCCAACGTGGGCCGCAATTGTTTACCCGCATCCAGCAGGTTCCGCTGCTGCGCGACATGAATATCGATGCCCTGCAGGAAAAAGTCCAGAACATGACCTCGAACGCGGCCAGTTATGCCGTCCGCTTTGCCAGCGACTGGGCGGCAACCATGGCGCGCATCCTGGCCGGCATTGTGCTGACCGTGTATTTCATCCTCGAAGGCGATGAGGCCTACGCGTGGTTTCTCTCGCTGTTTCCGGTCGAACGGCGTCTGCGCCTCGATCAAACGCTGGCGCGCGCCTCGGCGCGGATGGGCCGCTGGCTGCTTGGCCAGGGCACGCTGATGCTCATTCTGGGGCTCTTGAGCGCCATCGTCTTTCGCCTGCTGCACGTCCGTTACGCTTATGCCCTCGGCGTGATCATGGGGCTCTTCAATCTTGTGCCAGTGGCGGGCGCGCTGGTTTCCGTTTCGCTGGTGGTGGTGGTCGCCGCGCTCGATTCCTGGGGCCGCGTGGTGGGAGTGCTCATCTTCTATTTCACTTATCTGCAGATCGAAAACACCTGGCTGACGCCGAAGATCATGCGCACTCAGGTGGACCTGGCGGGATTGACCATCCTCATCGCCCTGCTTATAGGATCGGCGCTGGCGGGCATCATCGGTGCGATGGTCGCGGTTCCCACGGCGGTGCTGATCGCGGTCGTCCTGAAGGAATACGCGGTACACGAAGAGGGCATCATCGAAGAGCCGTATCCGGTGAAAGTGACGCCGCCCATGCTGTAAGCCAGATTCCGGAATGGTAGTCTGGAGCAGAAAGGTTGCAAATGCTCTTTCACGTCATCCTTGAGAAAGCGGAAGATGGCTGGATCGTGGCCGTATGCCCCGCCTTGCCCGGGTGCGTCTCGCAGGGTCGCGATGAAAAGGAAGCACTGGAGAATATTCGCGAAGCGATCACCGCGTGGATGTGGGCTGAAGACCAGAAAGCCACGCGGTTGTTGCCACCCGATCAGACCCCGGTGGTTGTAGCCGTCTAAAATTCCGAGATACATACCTTCAACAAGTACCGCTTATCCACATTGTGGTTGCACTGGCATTTGGGCAGGGGAAGCTCGCGAACATCTCCGGCAAGGAGGCGGCTAAAGCGTTTGGCCGCGCTGGCTGGCAGGTCACCGGACAGGTCGGCAGCCACCTTGTTATGACGAAAGAGGGTCAGCGCGCCAATCTTTCGATCCCGCAGCACAAGGAGCTTTCAGTGGGTACGTTGCGTGCCCTGATCCGCGCCGCTGGGATGACAGTAGAGGATTTCATCGAGCTGCTTTAATTCGTACACATCGGCGCTCGTCACCCGGCTCCGCCCCTGGTATCATAAAAACTGGATCGTCCCCGCTGATCTTCGGAATCCCTCTCTTTATGTCCTTCTCCTCAAACCGTTGCGCTGGCCGCTGTCCGAAAGCTGAATGGCGGTAACGTCGGCCTCATCCGGCATGGAGCCGGCGATCGCTTCCCGCGATCCGCAGCCGCTGCGAGCCGATGCCGCGCCGCACCCGCATCTGCACGCGCCGCGTGCTGGTGAGACCGCGTCGCTGCTGGTCGACTACCGCGAGCTGTTCAAGCCCCGCGTCACGCTGATGGTGACGCTCACCGGATGGGCGGGCTTCTACCTTGGCTCGATGCGATCGGGCATCAGCAGCCTGCAGCCCGGTCTGCTCGATACGCTGATCGGCATTGCCGTGGTTTCCTCGGGAGCCTCCGCGCTGAATCAGGCCATCGAACGCCGCCTGGACGCGAAGATGATTCGGACCGCCAATCGCCCCATGGCGGCAGGGCGCATCGGTTTCGCCCACGGTGTCACCATCGGCCTGCTTGCCATCATCGCCGGAACCCTGTGGCTGACCCGCGAGACGAATTTCATTACCGGCAGCCTGACGCTGCTGACGGCGTTTCTTTACGTTGCGGTGTATACCCCGCTCAAGCGAGTCACCACGCTGGCGACCTTCATCGGCGCGTTTCCTGGAGCTATGCCCCCGTTGCTGGGATGGACCGCCGCGCGCGGCCTGATCGAGTGGCAGGGTGTGGCCCTGTTCGCCATCCTCTTCGTGTGGCAGTTCCCGCATTTCATGTCGATTGCGTGGCTCTATCGCGAAGACTACGCGCGTGCGGGGATTCGCATGCTGCCGGTAGCCCAGCCCGATGGATGGTCGACCGCGATCGAGGCGCTGACCTATGCGGTCCTCATGATCCCCGCCAGCCTGTTGCCATTTTGGCTGCACATGGACGGAAAAATTTATGCCGGCGTTGCGCTGGCGCTGGGGCTGGTTTACCTCGCGTATACGATTCGCTTTACACGCATCGTGCGGGCGCGCAGCGAAACCGAATCGCGCATGTTCGCGCGCGACCTGCTGAAAGTAAGTGTGATTTATCTGCCACTGCTGCTGACCGCGCTCATGCTGAACGCGAGATAGCACCGGCGGAGTTCAGGGATGAGGAATTAGAAGAGTCTCACGATGCCGACAGCAACCACCAGTCCGAAATCGAGCCCGACGCCGAAAGGATCGCTTTCCGCGCCCGTGGCAGCGATCATCGGCGTCAGCATCGTTGCCACGCTGTTTCTCTTCTGGCTGATCTACGTGCATCCCGCCTCGGACGCAGCCGCGGTACGCTACACCTTCCTGCCCAACGTGAATGCGCTTCTGAATGGGCTGAGCGCCATCGCACTGCTGGCCGGTTACTATTTCATCCGCACGCGGCGCATCGCGGCACACCGCGCCAGCATGACGACGGCGTTCGTCTTCAGTTCGCTTTTTTTGGTGTGCTACATCGCCAACCACGCGCTGCACGGCGATACGCTCTATCCGGTGCACAATCGCATTTACTACTATGCGTACCTGCCGATCCTCATCAGCCACATTGTCCTTGCGATTGTCGCGCTTCCCATCGTGCTGATTACGTTCTATCTGGCGCTCTCGCGCCGGTTTCCAATCCATCGCAAGGTGGCGCGCATTACATTTCCGCTTTGGCTCTATGTGTCCGTGACGGGCGTGGTCGTGCGGGTCATGCTTGTGGCGGCGCTCCATTAGAGCGATGGAACGGGCCAAGCCAGAGCAACCCGATTCCGCCGACGATGGCACGCGCGCGTTGCTCCGCAGCGGCGGCTGGACCCTGTTTGCCGGCATCGTAGCCGCGATTCTCGCCGCGACGGCTTTTGGCGGGATCGGCCGCCAGGGTCCCCACACCAACTCCGGGTGGCTCTCGCTGATGGTGGCTATGTCGTGCCTTCCGTTCGGGCTGATGCTCTTCGCGCTGGGCGCGGCAAAGTGGCTGCGCAACCGTCGGCTGCGCAGAAGCAGGCCGGAATGAATCGTCGCGATCACGGGTACCCGCGCTGGTTCGCAAAAATTTCGCCATGGTAGCCTCCGCGCATCAGCCCAGGATACCCTCGTAAAGAGGATGTTCCACTTCCTCTGGAGGCTCCGGGATTCCCCTCTCGGCACGCGACTATCACGGGTGAGACGGGTTTAAAGTTCATACCCGGCAGCCGGGTCATGGCTGGATGAACGGCAAAGGAGAGACTGCTTATGAAAATCACAGGGCAAATCGGTACGCTCGCCGCGCTCAGCGGCTGCCTGCTTCTCTCAACCGCGCTCGCACAATCCGCGCCGAGCCAGCCTGACCAGAATGCGAACCAGAGTCAGGATCAGAGTGCAAACGCGAATCAGAATCAATATTCTGGCGTCGCTCATCCGCCGGCCGATGAGACCATCAAGGCCGACGAAGACGCCCCGGTTCCAGTTGCCAAGCCGTCGCCGGCCATTCCCATGCCGCCTGCAGCCCCGGTCGTCGCGGCCCAGCCTGCGAGCAATGACTACGACGTGATTTCCGCGGCTTCCGGAAACGGAGCCGACGCCCCGTTGCACAAACGCGCCTGGAATCCGGACGACGACATCGTCAGCTATGTGCCTTCGAATCCCAACGAACTGGCCGCCGGCACCAATATTCGTGTGCGTCTGGCGAATGACCTCTCGACGACGGAAACACGTCCCGGCACATCGTTTCGCGCGGTCGTCGACAAGGATGTCTACAAGGAAGGGCGCGTCATCATCCCCGCGGGTGCGGAGCTGCGTGGTCGCGTCGTAACTGTAAGCCAGGGACATCATCTGGGACCGCACGCGACCATTCGTCTTCGCCCTGAAGTGGTGATGCTGCCGGACGGCACCGCCTACCACCTCTATGCGGAAGCTGTGCAGTCGAAGGCGCCGGGTACGCGTACCAATGACGAGGGCGGAATCGAGGCCAGCAGCCACTATAAGAAGGATGCCATCGAATACGGAGCCGGCACCGGCATCGGCGCAGTCGCCGGAGGTGAACTTGGCGGTCCGGTGGGCGTGGGTGTTGGATCGCTCGTCGGCGCTGGCGTGGTCACGGCGCACCTGCTGATGACGCATCCCGCAGCCGCCGACCTCCCGCAGGGGTCGATGCTGGTCTTCAGTCTCACCGAGCCAATGGCGCTGGCTCCAACGAAGAACTAAAGCTGACTATTGAAGCAAAAGGCCCTGGGAAACAAACTGTGTTAGCCACTTAATTACTAGTAACCCTCTAATCAATAAGATATCCATAATATGGACATAGGTTAGCCTTTCACGCAAGAGTACTTGCGGGTTAGGCGCCCGCACTTGTTTCGCGTTCTCTGGTTGACGCCACTCCCGCAACCCGCCATACTCCGAACACTCAGAGTCCGACAGATTGCTCGGCCGGGCCGGAGATTGTCTTCACTTTTTTCCCGCTTTCGTTGATTTGGGAACCGCACGCCGCCTTCCGGCGGCGCTGAACAATTGGTTCGAAACACGCTGACGTTCAGCGGGAGAAAAGGCAAAGGATGCGGGTTCCTGGCAGACCGCACACTTCCCCTCCTCGCTTTTCCTGTCCTGAAAGCGGCGTGCGGTTCCACACCCCAAAGCTGGTTACCGATGACGGGAGACATTCGATGGTCAACAACTGCGCGAACTCAACTTGTGGCAAGTCCCTGCTCCGTCTGCGCGAAGGCCGCATTTTCATCTTCGATGCATTCGCCGGGCCGAGCGTGCCCGGCGCAAAGCGTTTGCGCCGCCTCGATCATTACTGGCTGTGCGGCGCGTGCGTCAAAACCATGATGATCGTCCAGAACGCGCAAGGGGCGCCCACAGTTCTGCCGAGACCGCCTGTCGACCGCAGAATTCAGCCGATAGCCCCCGTCATCGCCTCGACGCTGGCTTTCTAATGAGAAACGGCGGAATAGTCCCGAACCGAACATCCTCCACTTGCGGGTCGTCGATCCCCTGAACCGAGGGTGCTTCGAGTCGGGATCGATGCTGGTTTTCAGTTCCCGGAAGCGACTCATCCCCGCTATCGGCAGAGTCTCTAAGTGGTTCAATTCGAGTGCATAAAGATTGTCAATTATATTTACCGATATACTAATACGTATTCAGTTAGTATACTTAAGTGCTTATGCCGGACAAATGCCCGTTCATATCTTCGTTGTGGATCGCTGGCATATTTTGACGCTTGAGCCCTTGACAATCTTTTGGTAACGGGCCTATCCTCCAACAATTGAAGCCTGACAGAATGTACCGTCGGGCCGATCTTCCCCTCTTCCCTCTGCACGCGTAAATATTGGAGCCGCGCGCCGCTTCGGGCGGCGCTGACCAATTGGTTGGAACGACGCTGAAGGCTCAGCGGGAGAAAAAGGCCTGGAATGCGGATGCCCTGGCTGGACCGCACTCTTCTCCTCTTCCCTGTCTTTTGCCCTGAAGCGGCGTGCGGTTCCGGGCCCCCAATGTTGGTAATCGCTGAAGGGAGACTCCCCCGATGGTAAATAATTGCGCTAATTCAGCATGTGCCAAGCCGCTGCATTATTTGCGCGAAGGCCGAATCTTCATTTTTGACGTCTCCACCGGGCCGACTGAGCCCGGCAGGAAACGGTTGCGCCACCTCGAGCACTACTGGCTCTGCGGCGCCTGCTCGCAAAACCTGATGATGGTGCAGGAAACCCACGGTATGATCCGGGTCTTACCCAAACCGGCGATCGTCCGGCAAACGGATGAGATTGCTCCGGTGGTTGCCTCGAGCTTGGCATTCTGACGGTGGTTTGGCGATGGCCGGGCAACCGGCTCCGCAGGGCCAACCACCGCTTGCGCACCGTTAAGGATTTCCTGCAATCTGGTGGCGGCGCCATGCATCGCCTTTACTTACCGCCGCCACCGCTGGCTGCTTTCATCCGATGTTTCTGGTACTGGGATGGAGCCGCCCACTCCCCCGGCGCGCCAGCCCCAGGCGCGCCGGGGCCCCAGCTGCATACGCGCGAGCGCCTCTTGCCGAACGGGGAGGCGTCTATGGTCTTCAATCTGCGCGACGATGAAATGCGCATCTACGATGCCGACGATTCCGGGCGCTTTGTCTCGTGCGGGTTGGCGGGACTAACCGGCGCGAGAATCCATTGCGTCTCTATCGACGCGATCACAGAGGATCGCGTAGTAGGAATCCAGTTTCAGCCTGGCGGAACCTTCCCGTTTTTTGGAGTGCCCGCGCATGAGGTCGCGAACCAGTCCGTACCTCTCGAATATTTGTGGGGCCGGGCGGCAATCGAGATTCGCGAACAGTTGCTGGCGGCGCCTTCCGTGGAAGGGATGTTTGCCCTTCTCGAGCGCTGCCTTCTGGCGCAGCTGGTTCGGCCGCTCGAACTCCACCCCGCGATTGAATTTGCCCGAAGCCACATTTGCCGTGCTCCTCAGATCGCCACCGTTTCCGGCGTGACGGAGAGGATCGGTCTGAGCCACCGCCGTTTCATCGAACTGTTTCACGATCAGATCGGCCTCACGCCGAAAGCCTTTTGCCGTGTGCGCCGCTTCCAGCGCGTCTTACAAAGGGTCCATCGAAAGCAAGCCGTGGACTGGGCGCGGGTAGCGCTCGAGGGCGGCTACTACGACCAGGCCCATTTCATCCACGATTTTCAGGGCTTCTCCGGGCTTACCCCGGCGGCGTATCTGGCTCTGGCGACGGAACATCTGAATCATGTGCCGATGACATAATTCCCACCGCCCTTCAAGTTTTTACAATCCCTCCGAAGCTCCGCGAAGAGACAATGGTTCTCAACCAGGGAGGGACTATGTCTCCAGTGAAAGCAATTCCTGACGGCTACCACAGCGTTCAGCCTTATCTCCACATTCGCGGCGCCGCGCAGGCCATCGAGTTCTACAAACAGGCCTTCGGCGCGACGGAAATCATGCGCATGCCGCAGCCCGATGGCCGTCTGGGCCACGCTGAGATCAGGATCGGCGACTCGGTGGTGATGCTCGCCGATGAGTTTCCGGAGCGCGGTATTCACGGTCCGCAGCACTATGGCGGCGCGCCGATGACCTTCATGTTCTACACGGAGGACTGCGACGCCATTTACCAAAAAGCGGTCGCCGCCGGCGCGAAGAGCCTGCGCGAGCCCACCAATCAATTCTACGGCGATCGCATGGCGGGAATCGAGGACCCATTCGGGTTCCAGTGGTACGTGGCCACGCACGTTAAGGACATGTCGCCGGAGGAGATGCAGGCGGCTGCAGCGGAGCAGCCCGCATGACGGCCGCCGATTTTCGCCTTCTAGCTCTCAGCCTTCCTGACGTGGAAGAGAGCGCCCACATGGATCATCCGGACTTCCGCGCCGGAGGCAAGATCTTCGCCACGCTTGGGTATCCGGACAAGAGTTGGGGAATGGTGAAGCTGTTCCCGGACCAGCAGAAGGAATTTGTCGCCGCCGATCCGGAGATGTTCGCGCCGGTAAAGGGGGGGTGGGGCAAGCAGGGCTGCACCAATGTGCTGCTGAAGGCGGCGAGCGAGGAGCGGGTTCGGGAGGCACTCTCCGCCGCATGGCAGAACGCGACGGAGAAGTCTCGGGTTGCGAAGAAAAAGTCCGCGCCGGCCAAGCGATCGCCGACGGCCAAAAAGCGCCGGGCCTGAACTAGACCTCGCGCCGGCCTTCGAGGGCGCGCGTCATCGTCACCTCGTCGGCGTACTCGATGTCGCTGCCCGCAGGCACGCCGGTCGCGATGCGGGTGATGCGCACTCCCGAGGGGCGCAGCAGGTCGGCGAGCCAGCTTGCCGTTGCTTCGCCTTCAACGGTGGGCGAGGTCGCGAGGATCACTTCGTCGAGCTCGCCGCGGCCGGCCCGGGCAACCAGGTTGCCGGTGCGCAGGTGCTCCGGTGCAACGCCATGCAACGGCGAGAGCGTGCCGTGCAGCACGTGGAAGACGCCGTTCCACGAGCGCGTCTTCTCGATGGTCGCGATGTTCGTCGGCTCTTCCACCACGCACACCAGCCGCTGGTTGCGCGTGGGGCTGGCGCAGTAGAGGCACGGATCGACGTCGGTGATGTTGTTGCAGATGGAGCAGAGGCGCAGGCGCTCTTTCACCTCGCGAATGGCCGTTGACAGCGCCTCGGCGTCTTCGGCATCGGAACGCAGGATATGAAAGGCCAGCCGCTGCGCGGACTTGTTGCCGACTCCGGGCAGCTTGCGTAATTCTTCGATCAGCCGCGCCATGGGTTCGGCGAATCTGGACTCGGCGAAACGGGACTCCGAGAATCGTGACTCGGCGAATCTCGACTCCCGCACTCGTGGCTCCCGCAAGGTTGACAAGCAAGGCCCTTTCTATTTCGCGACGGCGACGGGTTGGGCGGACATAGCGGCGTTTTCAGCTGATAACGAGCGGCGGGCGCGGACAGCCTGTGCGACCTCGGCGAGCAGGCCGCGGGTTTCATCCCAGCCGATGCAGGCGTCGGTGATGCTCTGCCCGTACACGAGTTCGCGACCCGGAACCAGCTTTTGCGCACCCGCGACCAGGTTGCTCTCGAGCATCACGCCGATGATGCGCCGGTCGCCGGCGGCGATCTGAGCTGCAACATCGCGGCAAACGGCGGGCTGGCGCGTATGGTCCTTACCGCTGTTGGCGTGGCTGCAGTCGATCATCACGCGCGGCGCTCGGCCGGCCTTCTCCAGCAACGCGCAGGTCTCATCGACCGATGCAGCGTCGTAATTCACCGTTTGCCGGCCGCCCCGCAGGATGATGTGGCAGTCGGCATTCCCGGAGGTGAAGAGGATCGCGGACTGGCCGTATTTCGAGTGACCAAGAAACGTATGCGGATGGCCAGCCGAAAGAATCGCCTCAATCGCGATCTGCACGTTGCCGGAGGTGCCGTTCTTGAAGCCGACCGGGCAGGACAGGCCCGAGGCCAGCTGGCGATGGCCCTGGCTCTCCGTGGTGCGCGCCCCGATCGCCCCCCAGCTGACCAGCTCGGCTACGTACTGCGGCGAAATCATGTCCAGAAATTCAGTGCCCGCCGGCACGCCCATCTCCGCCAGGTCGAGCAACAGCTTGCGCGCAAGGCGTAGACCGTCGTTGATGCGATAGGACTCGTCGAGGAAGGGGTCGTTGATCAGGCCCTTCCAGCCGAGCGTGGTGCGCGGTTTCTCGAAATAAACCCGCATCGCGATGCGCAGCTCGGCGGCGAACTCGGTCATCGCTTCTTTGAGATGGCGCGCGTACTCACGCGCGGCCGTGGGGTCGTGGATCGAGCAGGGCCCCGCGACGACCAGCAGCCGTTGGTCGCGCTGGTTGAGGATGTCCACGATCTCCTTCCGCGCATGGAAGACAGTGGCCGAGGCCGCCTCGGTGACAGGCAGCTCCTCCTCCAGAAAAACAGGAGGCAAAACGACTTTGGTGGACCGGATGCGGAGGTCGTCGGTGCGATAGAACATGGGTCGTTCTAGTGTAA
>CAZSWI010000005.1:0-11156 GCA_964610635.1 uncultured Acidobacterium sp. | reverse complement strand
CTGGGACCGGTGCCGTTCTTGTGGCGTTCGTCTTTGTGGGTCTGGAAGTAGGCTTCCTGGGAGATGGAGAGCTGCCGTGCCTCGTCGGTGGCGCTTCGCGCGGCTTCAAGCGCCGTCTTGTGGGAGAAGTCGTAGCTGGGGTCGGAGCCCGCGGCGGCGAGCGCCTGCGGCCATCTCGCGGTGTCGGCGACGAGATCTTTGAGGGCCTTGCGAATGTCGGCATGAGCTGAGTCGTAGGTGTCGAGGTTGTCCTGGAGCTCGTCGCAGAGGCGTGTGAATTCCTCGAGCTTGGCGCGGACCTCGGCTTTCTCCGTCGCGCTTTTCCCTTTACCGGCCAGGTCTTTGATCGCGTCGAGGCGCTGGTCGATGAACTTGATGTAGAGCTTCACGCGCTCGTTGGGATTGGTCTTGTTGTCGCGAATCTGCTGGATTTCGTCCTCGGTGAGGGGGTCGTTCTGATCCTGGGCGCGCAGTTGAATGGCGAATCCGGCGGCCAGAACAAAGAGCAGCAAGCAGGCGATACGGCGTGGCATGGAGCTACCTCTGCGTTACCACCATATTGGATGCCCTGGGGGCTCTGGCGCAAGGTGCGGGTCGGCGTTGTCCCGCTCAATCCATAATTGACCTTAGGCGGCGGCGCTCACTCACATGGAATTTCCACCTCAGCATAGCTGCCCGGGTGGCGGAGTTCACTGCCGCGACGACGCGGTCAATGTAGCGATGCACGGGCCGACGCGAATTGCTAAGGATCACGATGCCAATCCGGCGGTTTTTAAAGCTTCCGACGCTGTTCCGCCGGCAATACTGGCCGGGCCCTATCCCTTCGGCATCGCCGTGACCGCCGTCACCGCTCCCGTTGATCCTCCTTTGCTAGAATTTGCCGTGGAACCCTGCATCTGTGCGAAGGCGGACGGCCTTCGATGACCCTTCTTGAAACCATCGGCGCGACTACCGGGGAAGCCATTCGAGTGGATCGGCGGCCTCAACTCAAAGACCGCCTCAATCACCACATCACGAGGAGCAAAATGACGGAAATTGCTGCGATTCATGCGCGGGAAGTATTGGATTCACGCGGAAACCCGACGGTCGAGGCCGATGTGGTTCTGGAGAGCGGTGCCATGGGGCGGGCGATCGTGCCCAGCGGCGCGTCGACCGGCGAGCACGAAGCGGTGGAACTGCGCGACGGCGACAAGAGCCACTACGGCGGCAAGGGCGTGCTGAAGGCGGTCGAGAATATCGAAAGCATTCTGGCCCCGGAACTGACCGGGATGGACGCCACCAACCAGCGGCTGCTCGACGCCACCATGATTTCGCTCGACGGCACCAACAACAAGGGCCGGCTGGGCGCGAATGCCATTCTGGCCGTCTCCATGGCCGCCGCGCGCGCCTCGGCCAACGAGCTGCGCATCCCGCTCTATCGTTACCTCGGCGGCGCGAACGCCTCCGTGCTGCCCACGCCGATGATGAACATCCTCAACGGCGGCGCCCACGCCGACAACAACGTGGATTTCCAGGAATTCATGATCATGCCGGTGGGCGCGGAGCGCTTCCCGGATGCTCTGCGCTGGGGCGTCGAGGTCTTCCACACCCTGAAGGGCGTGCTGAAGAAGAAGGGCTACAACACTGCGGTGGGCGACGAGGGCGGATTTGCTCCGTCGCTCAAATCGAACAGCGAAGCGATTGAGGTGATCCTCGAGGCCATCACCCTGGCCGGATATAAACCTGGCGAGGAAGTGGCGATTGCCCTCGATCCCGCATCCAGCGAATTCTTCGACAAGGACAAGGGTAAGTACATTTTTAAAAAGTCGGACAAGAGCGAGAAGACCGCCGAAGAGATGGTCGCGTTCTATGCGGACTGGGTGCGGCAGTATCCGATCATTTCGCTCGAAGACGGGCTGGCGGAGGACGACTGGGCCGGCTGGAAGGTGCTCACGCGTGAGCTGGGCAACAAAGTCCAATTGGTTGGCGACGACATCTTCGTTACCAATGTGGACCTTCTGCAGAAAGGCATCGAAGAAGGCGTCGCGAACTCGATCCTGATCAAGCTGAACCAGATCGGAACGGTGAGTGAAACCTTCGAAGCCATCGAACTGGGACGGCGTTACGGCTACACTTCCGTGATCTCGCATCGCAGCGGCGAGTCTGAAGACACCTTCATTGCCGATTTTGCGGTGGCGACGGGGGTGGGCCAGATCAAGACCGGATCGGCGTCGCGCACCGACCGCATCGCAAAGTATAACCAGCTGCTGCGCATCGATGAGGAGCTGGGACAGGCAGCGGAGTTTCTGGGCCTCGAAGCGGTGAATTTTGGGGATTAGAAAGGTTTAATCGGCAGGTTGCCATTTGTGCACTCCGGTTGCCGGAGTGTCGAGGGCGGATACTCAGAAGCAGTCTCCATGTCGAGACGTTTGATCCGATGCCGCGCAGTTGCGGGGTTGGTGGAATGTCCGGAAAGGAGACTCCGATGCGGAAGTTAGCGTTCGTAGCGTGGCTGGCTCTGGTAGTTACGCCGGTTCTGGCAGCAACGACGACGGGCAAGCCGGGGAGTGGGGCGTCTGGTGCAGCGAATGCTGCGAGCGCGATTCTACCCCCTGCCCATCCCGTGACGCCAGCACAGGTGTACGAGATTCTGAAGCTGACAGGAACGGACACGCTGAAGCGCGAGATGCTGGACGGCCTGCTGCCGCATGTGAAGCAGGCGATGCCGTATATGCCGGCCGACGTGGTGGAGGATTTGCGCCGGAGCCTGGGCACGGCGGATTTCGAGGGAGCGATGGTGCGGTCGTTCCAGCAGCATCTGTCGGCGGAGGATGCGGCCGACATCATATCGTTTTACCAGTCGCCGGCCGGCAGGCGCATGATCGCGGTGATGCCGAATATTCTCGATGAAGGGCGAGAGGCGGGATCGGAACTGGGGCAGCAGGTGACGATCGAGGTTGTCGAGCGGCACCGGGATGAGATCGATGCCGCGTCGAAGAGCTATCGCGAAGGGCACCCGGCGGCTGTTCCACAACAATAACCAGGGCGAGTCCGGAGCGGGAGTTCGGGTTTCGGAGGTCGTCCAATACTATTCCGAGGAGTCTTCGTGCCCGTTCCGAAAAAGCCCGTCGTTCTGACCATCCTGGACGGATGGGGATATCGCACCGAGACCAAAAACAACGCTATCGCGCTGGCTCGCAAGCCCGTGTACGACAAACTGCTCCAGGATTACCCCAACACCCTGCTGCATGCCTCGGATCACTTCGTCGGTCTGCCGGACGGCCAGATGGGCAACAGCGAAGTCGGCCATCTGAACATCGGCGCCGGGCGCATCGTGCAGATGGACATCACCCGCATCGACGCTCTGATCGCGAGCGGGGAGTTCTTTTCCCATCCGGCGATTGTCGAGGCGCTCGTGAAAGCGCGCAAGACCCAACTCCATCTCTTTGGCCTGGTCTCCGACGGCGGCGTGCACTCGCACCAGGAGCATCTGTATGCGCTGCTGAAAGCGGCGAAGCAGCAGGGCGTCGACAAGGTTTTCGTCCACGCCTTTATGGACGGTCGCGACACGCTGCCCACCAGCGGGGCTGGTTATCTGGCGGCCCTCGAACAGAAAATGCGTGAATACGGCGGGAAGCTGGCCAGCGTCTCAGGCCGCTACTACGCGATGGACCGCGACCGGCGGTGGGAGCGCGAGAAGAAAGCCTTCGACGCCATGGTCAAGGGCCATGCCGAAGGCGGCGCGTATAAGGATGCCATCGCCCGCGTCCGGGAGGGCTACAACAACGGCACGACCGACGAGTTTATTGTGCCCTTCGTTGTTACAGATGACCAGGGACGCCCCAATGGACTGATCCGCGACGAGGATGTTTGCCTGATGTTCAACTTTCGCGCGGACCGGGCGCGGCAGATCACGCGCGTGCTGGCGCGGAACAGCGGCCTTAGCAAAGAAGCGGGCCGCGAACTTCCCTCGTGGGAAGAGCTGGACGCAACCATTCCGCGCAGCGAGATTCCCAGCCGCCTGCACTACGTCTGCATGACGCAGTATGACAAGAATTTCACGCTGCCGATGATCATCCTGCCGGAGTCGATGAAGAACCTGCTGGCGGACATCATGGCCCAGGCGAATCTGCGCAACCTGCGCGTGGCGGAAACAGAGAAATACGCGCATGTGACCTACTTTTTCAACGGCGGGATCGAGAAGCCGTTTCCCGGCGAGGATCGGATCCTCATTCCATCGCAAAAGGTCGCAACCTACGATCTCGCTCCGGAGATGTCCGCGGCGGGCATCGCCGACACCGTCATCAAAGCCGTCAACGACAGCGCCTTCGACGTGGTCGTTGTGAATTTCGCGAACGCGGATATGGTCGGCCACTCGGGCAAACTCGAACCGACGATCCGAGCTGTCGAAACCGTCGACGCGTGTCTGGGGCGGATCTATCAGGCGATGAAGCAGCGCGGGACCGGCGCGTGGCTCATCACCGCCGATCACGGCAACGCCGAGCTGATGGTCGACCCCGTCACCGGCGGACCACACACCGCGCACACCACCAACCCGGTCCCGTTCATTTTCGTAAGTGACGACACAAAGCAGTATTCGCTGAAACCCGGCGGATCGTTGCGCGACATTTCGCCGACCATCCTGGGACTGCTGAATCTTGCCGAGCCGAAGCAGATGACGGGTGGCGACCTGCGCAAGAGCAGGCAATAGGGAACAGGCGCAGTAAACCACAGCCTCCGGCAACGCGGAGATGGCGAGCACCGAGGCGCAACCTCAGGATGTCCGTGCGCCGGCGCGGCGGCTCCCGATCAGTTTCCGGTAAAGCTCAATCGTCTGCTCAGCGATTGCCGTCCAGGAGAATTTTTCCTCCACCCGTTTGCGGCCCGCATCGCCAAACTGCCGCGCTTTCTCCGTATCCCCGAGCAAAGCCGAGATTTTCGCCGCCAGATCGCGCGAGAACCTGGCGGGATCGAGCGGAAAGCTCGTGACCGGGTCCTGATCGAACGGAACCAGATAGCCGGTAACGCCGTCGACGACCACTTCCAAAATACCGCCCGTGGCGCTGGCCACAACCGGAGCGCAGCAGGCCATCGCCTCGAGGTTGATGATGCCGAAGGGCTCATAGACCGAGGGGCAGCAGAAAACGCTGCAGTTGCTGTAGAGCTGGATGGCCTCGGGCTTGGGCAGCATCTTGTCGATCCAGATGACGCGCGGATTCATGGCCCGCGCCCGCTCGATCTTGTCCCGCATCTCGGCGGCGATCTCCGGCGTATCGGGCGCGCCCGCGCACAATACGACCTGCGTGTTCGGGGCAAGATGCGGGATGGCATCGACCAGATGCGTGACGCCTTTTTGCCTGGTGATGCGCCCGACGAACAAAACGTAGGGCTGCGATGGATCGACGCCGTAAGCAGTGAGGGCAGTTGTCTCCGCTGTTTTGCGATATTCGTTCAGGTCGATGCCGTTGTAGATCACGTGAATGCGCTCGGGATGGATCTCCGGGTAAGCACGCAGGATGTCCGCTTTCGTACCCTGCGAAACAGCGATCACCGCATCGGCATCGAGGATGCCCGTGCGCTCCATCCACGAACTCATGGAGTAGCCGCTGCCCAGCTGTTCGGCCTTCCACGCGCGCAGTGGCTCAAGGCTGTGCGTGGTCAGCACGAAGGGAACATTGAAAAGCTTCTTTGCCAGGAACCCGGCCATCGCCACGTACCATGTATGCGTGTGCACGATGTCGACGCCGGCCAGCGACTGCACCTGTGCCAGGTTCAGACTGAACGTCTCCAGCGCGGCCTTGAATTTCTCCGGCGGTCCATCGGTGATCGCCTTCCATGGCTCCGCGCCGCGAACATGAAGGTTGCCCTCGTCCAGGTATTGATCGCCCCAGCAGTGCACTTCGACCTCGATCGACCTGGCTAATTCCCGGCTGAGGTATTCGACGTGGACGCCCGCTCCGCCATAAACGTAAGGCGGATATTCTCGAGTCAACAAGCCGACGCGCAAGCACACCTCCCGGAATCGAGTTCCATCTTAAGGCCTGGCGCCCCGAAAAAGAGGGCGTCGCACCGGCGGTGATCCGGCCAGGCTCATCATCGAGAGAGGAAGGCCCCTGGACGCGAGCGCCGTTTCTTGAAGAATCACAACGGACCTGGCTCGTTGCCGCATCGAGGGAACCCTAGAAGTCAATGTGCCCCCGGACGGCTTCGACCCACACCGGCCCGCGGTCACGGTTATAGCCGGGATCGTCGATGTGCTGCTCGTCAAAGGCGAAGAAGAGTCCCCGCCAGGCGTGCCAGGTATAGTAGCTCTCGACGATATCTTCGCGGCCGTAGTTGAGGCGGCCATCGCCGAGCAGAAACCCAGGTCCGCCATAAGCCAGGTAGTTCTGGTGGTCCTTCTTGATGGCGTTGCTGACGAACGCGACGCCGATCTTGTCGGCGGCGCGATGCCATCGCGCGCCGGCGTAATCGCCGGAAACGACCACCGACTGTGCGTCTTCGGTATACGCGAACGATTCTTCGTGATCGTCGTTCCAGCCGACGCGCGTACCGATACGAAGATTCTCCGTAATGTCCTGCTCGTTATTCCAGCTGAACCCATACTTCACCGTGCCGAAGCGCTCGACGGACGTGATCTCGGGCGTTGGCGTAAGGCCGGCCAGGTAGTCCTGCACTGCCAGCCGGTAGTTGCCCATGTGCGCGGTGTTGGCGAAGGCGAGAATGCGCGTTGTTCCTTTGCGCCCGGTGATGAAGGTGTGGCGCAGCTCGTATTCCCAGTTCTGGCCGTGCGCGCGGGAAAAGGCCCAGTCGAGATTGATGCCGTTAGCGATCACGGGCATAGCGAAGATGCCGTAGCGGGTGCTCCAGTTGCGGTCGTCGTATTCGATCAGGCCTCCGACGGTATAGCCCCGCGTATCGGCGGCGTAGTCGAACGTGCCGTTGTCGTCGATCGTCCAGTTCAGAAACTGGAGGTGGCTGTCGGTGGCGACGTCGTTGACGTCGAAGAAATCGTTCACGCCCATTTTCCCTACGCGTGCTTCGAAGCGGCGCACCGGTACCTGAGTGGCGAGCGAAAATTGATCGCGGTCCGACTCGGTCATTTCGCTGGTGAGGCCGATGGTTTGGTGAATTCCGCCCCGCGCGATATAGGGGGCGGTGCCGAGATTCGGGTTACGAACTACATCGAGATTGGTGAAGCCAGCCAGACCGAGCGCTTCGCCAAGCCCGCGCCCACCGGCGCTTTCAAAATCGATGAGCAGGTCGGTGTTATAGCGCAAATTCCGGTGCGGCTGGTAGCCGAGAAAAAGCGTTTCGACCAGCGAGGTCTTGTATTCGGGCGCATTGTCAAGGCTGTTCGGGCCCTGATACGGAGAATGGAAGCCGGGCTTGGCCTGAAAAATGGTGTTGGTCTGCCCTGAGATCCAATAGCGCGCCGTTTGGCTGTGCGGAAACATTGTGAGGTCGGGATCGTCAGCGGATGTGGCGGCTGGCTGGGGCTGCGCCGCGGGGGGCAACGGCGATTGCGAGGCTGCGCCGGGTTGCTGGAAAGCGGCGACGGGCGGGCTTCCGACCGTGGAAAACTCTGTCGTGGGGACGGGCGGGTCGGGAAGGACGGAGACGGGAGAGCGCGGCGACTGAGCCCAAACGATCGTCGCGCAAAAGAGCAGCGAGAAGATAAGACAACGACGCAGCAACGCCCCTCCTTCCAGGGCTTGTGACGCAGAAGATGATCTTCGCCAGGGAGTTTTGCAGTTTTGTTACAAAACCGCCCGCCTCGCCGCAAAACGCCTGGCTGCATGACAATCGGAGTACACTGACCCTGGGATGCTTATAGCATATCCCCCTACCATATACGGCGAAAATAAAAAATGAGTCACACCCAACGGGAAAAGCAAAAACTTGTCGCGCGCATCCACCGCATTCGCGGCCAGGTGGACGCCATTGAGCGTTCTCTGACAACCGGCGACGACTGCGCCGCCCTGCTGATGCTGCTCGCGAATGTCCGGGGCGGCCTCAACAGCCTGATGGCGGAAGTGCTGGAAGATCACATCCGCAACCACATGATGGCGGGCGAGAAGCCCGCGATGCCGCCGCCGGAGCTGGCCGAGGATCTGATCGAACTGGTGCGCGCTTATCTCAAGTAGCCCCTACTGCCGCAGCTGCGCCAGCCGATGCATCAGCGAGGCGCTCAGCGAAGCCTGAGCCGCTTCGTCGAGCTTCTGTCCGGCAGTCGTCAGGTAGAAAACGTCAATCGCGGATTCGCCCTCGGTGTCGATCAGCGCTACTTCGATGTTGCAGCGCGAGGCGGCAAAGCTGAGGGCGATTTCGCGCAGCAGCCCCGGCGTGTCCTGGGTGACGATCTGCAGCAGAGTGCTGTGCGACGACGCTTCGTTATCGAATTCGAGCCGGGTTTCAACGCTGACCTTCGGCCTGGCCGGTTTCAGTTTGCGCGATCGCAGCAGCTCCTCGATGGAAATTCTGTGCGAGAGGGCGTCGCGGATGCTCTGGTGAAATCTTTCGATTTCCGAATGGTTCAGTTCGAGGGTGCGATAGGTGTCGGTGAACTGAAAGCTGTCCACGATAATGCCGGCGGCGTTGGAGAAGGCATCCGCTTTGACGATGTTCATGCCCCACGCGGAGAGAACCCCTGCCATATCGGCAAAGAGGCCTGCGCGATCCTTCGTTACGAGGGTGATTTCGTTGAGCTGCCGCACCGTGCGGTACGCAAGCTGCACCGGATTCTCGCCCAGGTCCATCGCCATTCGGAAATGTGCGGCGATCTGTTCGGGAGGCCGAAGGCTGAGATATCTCTGCGGCAGGCCTTCGAGGAAGCCACGCAGTTCGTCGGTGGGGACGGGCGTTTGCGATGAGGCGCGGCCAGGCGTGACGGCGGGGATGAGCGCGACGATGCGGCTGAAGAAAGCCGGGTCCTCGGAGGCGTGATAGCGAATCTCGTCGACGCTGCGATCGAGGAAATTCGACGCGCTCATGTAGAGCTGCCAAAGGCTGTCGGCCTTCCACGGTGTCAGCGCCTCAGGCGATACCGCGCGAATGTCGGCATAGGTCATTAGTGTGAGCATCTTCAACTGCGGTTGCGTCGCCACCTTTTCCGCAAAGGCGCGAACCGTCTCCGCGTCGAAAATATCGCGGCGCATGGCGGACGACATTTCCAGATGGTTATGAATGACACGCCGCACGGTTTCCCGCTCCTCGGCGTCGAGTTCGAGTCGTGCGAAAAGACTCTCGCTCAGCTCGACGCTGTTGTTGGCATGGTTGCCGGTGCGGCGCGCTTTGCCCGTGTCGTGCATGAGGAGCGCGAGGAAGAACAGATCGAGGCGATCGATCTCTGGCAGCAGGCCGGCCAGTCGCTTCTCCCATTCATACTGCGGTTGCCGCAGACGATGTACGTTGTCGATGACGTGAAAGGTATGCTCGTCGACCGTGTAGCGGTGCCATGTGTCGCGGATCACAAGCGACTCGATGCCATGAAATTCAGGGATGAGAAGCTCGAGAATGCCGAGCGCGTGCATGGTGCGCAGCGCATGCGCGGCCCATGGACCCAGCAGTACCTCGCGCAGGCAGTTCCATAGAAATGGGCCTTCGGGCATCTGCACAGCGAGGACGGGGAGCGCGTCCGAGATGCGGTCTTCGGCGGCGTAGCTGAGGCGGTAGCCGTGTTTGGCCATGAAGCCAAAGATTTGCAGGATGCTGTCCGCATCGTTGACCGTGGCGCCCTCAGCAAGATCGAGCCGGCCGTCTTCGAGAAAAAAGTCGGTGCCAGCGACGGGCGCGCGCTTGCGGCGAAATTGTTTGTAAAAGGAACGGCGCGGTGGAGGGACAGCGTCGATCAGCAGCGATGCGCGGCGGTAAACGGTGCGGGCCTGGCGATACCAGGTGCGCATCCAGTAGGCGGGATCGGATGTGCCCCGGGTTTCAAGGCCGATGGAGCGGGAGGCGGCCTCGTCCTGCGCATGCCAGTCCAGCGTGTTATCGTCGCGGCCGGACCGGTAGTGGAGAAAACATCGCACTGCCGACAGAAAGTCGTAGGCGGACTCCGGCTCGTCGTGCGTGCCGTAGAAGTCGGCGGCGGCAGAGCGGGGCCACGCCTTCTGTTCCTGAATCGAATTGAGCAGCGTGAGCCATTGCGTGAGATGGTAGTCGCGCAGGCCGCCGGGGCATTCTTTGACGTTTGGCTCGACATGAAAGATGGTGTTGCCGTATTTCGCGTGGCGGGCGCGCGCCATCTCCGCGAGGTTCTGAATTACGGTGTCCCATTCGCGCAGAATGACAGAGGGAAGAATCTCGTTTTCGAACTTCGCGTATAGCTCGCGGCTGCCGGTAAGGTAGCGGCGATCGAGCAACGAGACCGTGAATTCGAGATTATCGGGATGCACTCGCTCCGTTTCTTTCAGGGTGCGGGTGACGGGGCTGGCGCGCAGGCCGATGTCCCACATGGCCTGGGTGCAGGCGCGAATCTGATCGCGGTAAGTGGGCTCGACCTTATCGTTCGCGCAGAGAAAAAGAACATCGACGTCGGAGCATGGGAAAAGCTCGCGGCGCCCGAAGCCGCCCGTGGCCACGAGCGCGATATCGTTCTGAGCGGCGTTCGGCGCGACGCTTTCCCAGAGCTGGCGCAGCAGAGTTCCCACAATCTGAGAACGGCGGCGAATAACAGCTGAGCCGTCCCCGTTGCGATCGAAGCTCTGACGCAGCTGCGTGGAGTCGTCCTGGTAGCGACTGCGGAGTCGACCGAGAGTGAGCGGCTCAGGGATCATGATGCGGCCCCGGATCCATCAGCGATCCAAACGTGTCTCCGCAAGAACGGGAACGGCGGTGGTGGAACCTGGCTTGCCTTCGGACCAGCGAAAGCGGCAGCGCGCCTTAAAGCGCGGAAGGACCGCGCTCGTCGTTGCGGATGCGAATAGCGTCGTCGATTTTCGAGACGAAAATCTTTCCGTCGCCGATTTTGCCGGTGCGCGCCGAAGAAAGGATCGCCTGGATGGCCTTGTCAGCCAATTCGTCGCGGACCACCATCTCGATCTTGATCTTGGGCAGGAGGTCGACGGTGTATTCCCGGCCGCGATAAAACTCAGTGTGGCCCTTCTGCCGCCCGTGGCCCCGGGCTTCGAGAATGGTCATGCCTTCGATGCCCGCTTCGAGCAGGGCGTCCTTCA
>CAZSWI010000004.1:0-56671 GCA_964610635.1 uncultured Acidobacterium sp. | reverse complement strand
GCCGCCGCATGCAGCGGTGTGTATCCGCTCGTCGAGTCGATCGAGGTCTTCGGATTGTCGCGCACATTCACTGACGCTCCGTTGCGGATCAGCACCTCGATCACGTCGCCGGGCGCGCGTTCGCTGGCGCGCACGATCAAATTGCCCCATCGTCCGCCGGGCTGGAGTGTGCCGGGATCGGCACGAAACAGTCTTTCGACGTCCGCGGTTCGATGCAGAGCCAGTGCCGCCGGCAGCCGCACCTTCGCCCCGCGCTCGAGCAGCATTTGCGCCAGGTTGTGCCTGCCGTTGAACGCAGCCAGATCGAGCGCAGAAAAGCGGGCTTCGTCGACCGACTCCGTGTTCGCCCCGAGATCGAGCAGCGTCGTCAGCGCCGCGGGTTGATTCTTCATGACGGCGAGATGCAGCGGCATGGGGCGCATCCTCATTCCGTTCATCCGCCGCTCGAGATCGTTCGGCGTGCGCGCGACCAGCTCACGAATCACGTCTGCTTCACCCATCGCAACTGCGGAAAAGATATTGTGTCGTGCTCCGTGCGCCAGCAGATAAGCAACGATCTCGGGATTGGGCTGGATGTAATCCCACGCCGTCGCCCACCCGATCACGCCCAGCTCATGGTAATCGCCTTCGCCGATCGTATCGGCCCCATGTTCCACGAGGAGGCGAACGATGGGGAGGCGATGCTTCTCCACGGCGAAATGGAGCGGATACGCGTTGTCGCCTTCGCAGCGGACGTTGGGATCGGCGCCGCGCTCGAGCAGCAGCCTGACTGCGGCCTCGCTGTTGCCGAAGACGGCCTGGTGCAGCGCCGTTCGAACTCCCTCGCCGCCGCGCTCGTCGATGAGATTCGGGTGCGCATCCAGCAGCGCATTCAGTCGCGCGAGGTCACCTTTTCCAGCGGCATCGCGTAGAGACGCGATCGCCTCGGCAGTCGAGGTGGCATCTTCAAGCGTCCTGACATGAGACTGAAGCCTCGACCAGGAGGGGAAGCCATATTCGCTCGCGATCACCAGCTGCGCATCCGCAAGCGCGAACGGTGCCGCGGCCGTTTGTTCTTCCCGGAGGTTTCTCCAGTGCGGATGGTTCTCGCGGATGCGAGTCAGTGCCTCGGACTCGGCGGCCCGATGGCGCTTCAGCAGGGATTTGGCTTGCTTTCTGAGTTGTTCGAGACTGGGACTCGGCGGGAGTTGCCTTGGCATGGAAATCTCCTTTCCGTTCGTGGCCTGTGTCCGCACAGCAGGCAGAAAGAAGATTTTTCAGATTGTAGACGTGCAATTCCTGCAGGGTGGGCTTGGCCCTTTCCGCGGACTGGATGCGCCCCGTTGCGCCGAAGTCAACGATAGTTCCTGAGTTTGTTCAAGTCAACCGACGCGTGGCCGACACTGAGCAAGGTTCGGCCGATTAACGGGCGAGGCAATCGGAAGTCGCCTGGAATTTGCGGGCGCCGTCAGCGCGGACCTCGACTGCGTGATAGGTGCCGAAGGTTTAATTTGGTTACTTGCTAGCCTGGAATTTACGGGCGCCGTCAGCGCGGACCTCGACCGTGTGACAGGTGCCGAAGGTTACCTCGCGGCGCCATTTTTCGGGAGACAGCCAGGTTTCCTCGTAAGTACCGTCACCTGTGACGATGGTGGATTTGCCGGGCTTGGCAAAAGTCGATGCCGGGGTACGCGTGGAACGCGACCTTCATATGGAAAGGAGCGGAGCCGGGCATGCGGATGTTAGTTAGATCGTCGGCGCGGGAAGCCGATCCGGCCGTTGTAACTCTCGTTGCATCCACGGCGATACGGATCATGGCGGCCTCAGACAGTGCGCTTTCGGCATTTGCTGGGCATTCGCCCCTGGGCAATTGGGGCGATTCGGGCGGTTCTGGCGGGAGCAGTTCTCAAGCTACTCACACGCTGGTCGAAGGAACTGCGGTTATGTGAGTCCGTGTAGGCCCGATGGATTCTGAATAGCAATCCGAGGGTCGTAGAGCGGAAATTGCCGGTTTTGCACTATCGATGTTCGATCTCGAAGAGCTTTGACGCGTGAGGCGGGAGGGTGGCCTCGATGTGATCGAGGCGGCCCATCTCCTCACGCTGCCATAAATCTCGCACGGCAAAATGGCCGAGCTGGAGACCGAGGTCCGGCCAGGAGTAGCTGAGGGATTGCGGCTGGTCGGAGAGGTTGAAGATGGCGACATAATCGCCGCCGTGCTCGGGGGCTGAAGCCATCCAGACTGCCGTGTCCTCTTTCTGAATGACGGGATGGCCGTTCTCGGAATATTGATCGACCGCCAGGACGTCGGGGTTGGTGAGGACGGACTCGGTGAAGGAATCCATTTTGAGCAGATTGGTACCGATGAACAGGGGCGAGCGCGCGATGGACCAGAGGGTGATCATGGTGCGGACTTCGTCGCGAGTGAGGCGCGACTGGCGGGGCTGACCCCAGCCGGGGGTGGGGCCGAGCCAGCCGATGGGAAGCATGTCAGCGTCGGGCCAGTGGCCGGGACCGGCAAAGGGCTGCCATTTTGCGATGAGGGAGAATTGATTTTTCAGAGACTGCGGGAATGCGGGAGCGCCGGCAGGCTTCGACCAGAGATCCCACATGTCGTCGGAGATGCGCCAGAGTTGCGCGCTGCGGACGGCGTCGTTGGCGTCGTCCAGCGGAGTGGGGCCGGGCGAGAGGCTGAGCACGATGGGGCGGCCGCTCTGTGCCAGCGCCTGGCGCATCATGTGAATTTCGTCAGCCTTCCAGGGGCGCGAGATGCAGTCGACTTTGAGGTAATCGACGCCCCATTTGGCGTAGAGGTCGGCGACGGAGTCGTAGTAGGCCTGGGCGGCCTTGTTGTTCTTCAGGCCGTAATTGTCGGAGTTCCACTCGCAGGTGTCGGTGGTGTCTGCGGCTTCAGCGGCGCCGAAGTGAGAGCCGGCTATGAGGACGTTGTTGGCGACGGCTTCACGCGGGATGCCGCGGATGATGTGAATGCCGAATTTGAGGCCGAGGGAGTGGACCCAGTCGGAGAGCGGACGAAAGCCTTTGCCGCCGCCAGCGGAGGGGAAGCGGTTGAGAGCGGGGGTGTAGCGGCCATCGGCGGAGAGGGTGTAGTCCTGGTGGCCGGTGGGATTCTCGGGATGCTGGGCAAACCAGCCCTCGTCGATGACAACATATTGCCAGCCAAAGCGCTGCAGGTTGTTGTGGAACCAGGTGACGGTGTCGCGGAACTGAGACTCGTCGATAGTGAGGCCCCAGGAATCCCAGCTGTTCCAGCCCATGGGCGGCGTCTGCACCTTGATGCTCATGTCTTCGCGCGCGAAGAGGCGAGCGGGAGAGTCTGCAAGAGCTATTGCAAGGCCAGTGATGATGATCAGCAAAAGTAATTTTGGGGCGGGACTGCGCATGGTGCGGGCCTCGTTCTGGGATCGATGGTTGAGCAGCTTTATGACGCTCTTTACGGTACACCCGGAAAGCTGTGCCGGTGCGATATACTCCTTTTCCTATGCGGGTATCTGTGATTTTGCCGGCGGCCGGACTGGGCACGCGCATGACCCCGGGCCACACAACGCACGGCGCGCCGAAACAATTCCTGGAGCTGGCCGGAAAGCCGATTTTGATCCGCACCCTGCAGGTTTTTGCCGAAGTACCCGAGGTTTCCGAACTGATCGTAGCGGTGCGGGCGACGGAGATGGAGCGGCTGACGGCACATATCTTCGAGCATGGATTCGCGGAGAGAGTGCGGGTGGTGGAAGGCGGCGATACTCGCCAGGAAAGTGTTTTGAACGCGCTGAAGACGCTGGATTGCGGCGACGACGACATTGTTCTGGTGCACGACGCGGTGCGGCCTCTGATTGAGCCCGCGATAATTCGGCGTGTGATTGAAGCCGTGGAGAAGCACAACGCGGCGATCGTGGGGCTGCCGGCGCTGGACACGATCAAGCAGGTGGAGCGCACTGCGGACGGAGCGATCGTCACGGCGACGATTCCGCGAGAGTACATCGTGCAGGCGCAAACGCCGCAGGGCTTCCGCTCCGGGTTGCTGCGCCGCGCGTTTGCGGAAGCGGAGGCGGATGGATTCGTGGGTACCGATGAAGCCAGTGTGGTGGAGCGGGCGGGCAGCCAGGTCTTCGTTGTTCCGGGATCGGCTTCGAATCTGAAGATCACGCAGCCCGGCGATCTGGAACTGGCGGAATTTTACCTGGCCCAGCGCGGAAATTCATCGCCCTAGCGAGGCCGTTAGCAAAACGCCACTATAAAAACTCTTAGCGAGAGACTGTAACCTTGGCGGTGGCGAAGGGGGAGCAAACACCGGGCGACAAGTTGCAAATCCACACATAGGCGGCTTGCAATCGGGACGGGCTGATATACCCTGAGTGAAGTTACACGGAACTCACGATGGACATCCGCATTGGCTACGGCTGGGATTCGCACGCGTTCAAGCCCGGCGTGCCCCTGAAGATTGGCGGCCTGAGCATCGAGCATCCCGAGGGGCTGGCCGGCCACTCCGATGGCGATGTGCTGCTGCATGCCATCACCGACGCGCTGCTGGGGGCGGTTTCCGCAGGAGATATCGGCAGCTTCTTTCCTCCGGGCGATCCGCGGTGGAAGGACGCCGACTCGGCGATCTTCCTCGACCTGGCGATGGAAGAGATTGAAAATGCCGGCTACCGTATTGTGAATGTCGATACGACCCTGGTTCTGAACGCGCCGAAGATCGGACCAATTTCGAGCGATATGCGAGAGCATGTCGCGGAGTTGCTGGGCATCATGCCGGCGAATGTGGGGATCAAGGCGAAGACCCCGGAAGGATTACAGGCGGATCACGTGGCGCAAGCCCACGCGGTGGTGCTATTGGAGCGTATCGCGGAGCCAGGGGAAATTCACTCGATGCACGCGGTGGTGCAGAGCCAGCGGGAGCTCGAGGACGTAGTGAGGGACCTGGTGAGCCAGGTGCACGGCGTGGCGGTCAAGGCCCCGTTCGATACCGACGACATTACTTAGGCTGTCCTGAGTCCGATGGGATGCAAATGGGACTCGGGGGGAGCCGCCTGGGGCATCAGCACATGCAGCCGTCCCGGGATTGTTCCATGGCGCGCATACTCAGTCAGGCGCGCGATCCAGGAACTGGTCAACTCTTGTCCCTTGGCAACAATGAGCAGTCCGGTCGAGGAATGGACATCCTGGTGAAGAATCATCCCAACCGCGAGTTCCCGAATGCCGCACTCCCGCGTGCACAATGGAACCGCCATTTCCAGATCGTCGAGTGCGTCGAGAATGAAGGCTTCCACTCCCTTCATCGTTGCTCGAACTCGCCGGCAAGCTTCCGTTGGCGGTATGCCGCGGTTGATAAGAGCATCGTAGGCGAGGCCCACTCGTAACAGCTGGACCCCCGTCTCGATTTCCCGTTTCTCATCGGCGTTCGCTGCCTTGATTTCGGCGGCAGGCGCGTTCTGCAGCGCAATCATCTGGGCGACTGCTTCCATGCGCGGAATGCGGGAGAGCATCTGGCTGGCGACCATGGCATGGAGGTCATACTTCTTCTGATCTTCGGGAGAAAGGCGCTCTCCGGCATAAGCCGCGTTGACCAAATCCTGATTGAGGGTGACGCAGCCGAGCTGAGAGAGAATGGCGGCAATTTCCAGTTGCCACGAGGACTTTAGCTGTAGCCTGGCGGTGGCGTGCTGCATCAGCCGCCGCAGGCGCATCGCGCGGCCAAAAGCCGCAGGATTGGTGAAGCTGAGCATCTCCGACATAACCAGGACACAGCCACGCAGCGTGCCCTCCAGAAGTTCCTTTTCCGCCAGCAAAAGGCGGTGTTGTTCGAGTCCTGCGTCGATCGCCTTGCGGAGGTTTTCTCTGGAGCACGGCTTGGTCAGAAAACGGAAGATGTGCCCTTCATTGACGGCGTAGATGGCGGCGTCAATGTCGACATAGCCGGTGATCGCAACGCGTACAGTGGCCGGTTCGATTTCGCGCACTCGCGCCAGAAAATGGGGGCCATCCAAATCCGGCATGCGCATGTCGGAGATGACCAGGCCATAGGGTCCGGAATCTGCGATGGCGTCGAGGCCGGCCAGGCCGCCCACGGCCGTGTGCAATGAGATTTCCCGGCCCAGAAGCCTTTGATAACCGTCCAGGACGGCGGGCTCGTCATCTACGAAGAGTACCTTGTCGCTCATTGTGCCTGCCTCGAACTATCGGGCGGAGTGAGGGGAAGGCGGACAAAGAAGGTGGTTCCTCTGCCCCGCTCTGTCTCAAACCAGATTCGGCCCGCGTGCTTTTTGACGACCACCGTCTGAGCCATGGTTAGACCCTGGCCCGTGCCCTTGCCGACCGGCTTGGTCGTGAAAAAGGGATCGAAAATCTTGTCCCGGACATTATCCGGGATGCCCGCGCCGGTGTCCCGAATCTGAACTTCCACCCAATCGCCATCGTGCAGCGTCGTTATTTCGATCGTTCCGCGAATTCCCGCGCCAGCGCGCTGGGCCTCGGCAATCGCCTGTGCGGCGTTGACGATCAGATTGAGGAGCACCTGGTTGATTTCGCCTGCCAGGCATGGAACGAGAGGCAGGTTAGGATCGAAGTGCAGCTCCATGTCGGCTACGTATTTCCACTCATTCCGCGCGATCGTAACGGTTGCTTCTATGGCCTTATTCAAATTGACGGCGCGCTTCTGTTCCGATCCCGGATGCGAGAATTCCTTCATGGCGCGCACGATCTTTGCTACCCGGCCTATCCCCTCGATCGCCTGCTCGATAGCCTTTGGTATCTCCGCGGACAGATAATCCAGATCCGCCGACTGAACGCGTGCGTCGAATTCAGCGCTCGTGGGCGACTGGTGCTGCCTGGTGGCGAGCTCGTTGCGCATTCTTTTTGCAAGATCGAGGACCCCGCTTATTTTCCCCCAGGACTCCTTCAGGAAAATCGTGTTATCGCCCACATACTGAATCGGCGTATTGATCTCGTGGGCCACGCCCGCGGCCAGCTGACCGATCGATTCCATCTTCTGCGCGCTCCGCAGCTGCTCATCGAGCTTATGTTTCTCTGTAACATCCTGGGCAAGAATTAACAGCCCGGTGGCCGTGGGATAAGCCATGCAGGAGAGCCACACCTTAAGAGCGGCAAAGTAATCCTCGAATCGCCGCGGGACCCTCTCGTCCATCGCCTTGCGATATTCAACCTCGAAGCGGGTTCCGAGCAGCTGCGGTTCATAGTCCCACAGAGAAGTACCGATGACATCCGCGGCCAGCTCTCCTGTGCGCAACCGGTTGATGTAGGTCAGGCGCCAATCCCGATCCAGGACCAGCACAAATTCGCCGGTGCTTTCCAGAACTACGCGCAGCTGCGCTTCGACAGTTGACAGCTTCTCTTCAAGAGCGCGGCGATCCGAAATGTTGGACGCTATGGTTGAGCAACCGATGATGTTTCCGGATTCGCCCCGGATGGGCGAGACGGTCAGGGAAACGGGGATCGCGCAACCATCTTTGTGGCGGCGCACGGTGGTAAACTCGCGGACGACCAGACCTCGCCGCGTTTGCGCCCTTATCCACTCCGCTTCCGGTTCCTTCTCCGGCGGAACCAGAACGTCCACCAGCTTGCCCGTCGCTTCCTGCGCCGTATGGCCGAATATGTCTTCCGCAGCCGGATTCCACGTAGTTATGGCGCCGTCCGGTGACTCGCTGAAAATTGCATCATGGGAGGAGTTAACGATCGAAGCGAGCAGTCGCTGGGTTCCAACCAGCGCCTGATTCGCGAGGCGGGCTTCGGTGATATCGGCCGCGATCCCTGCCGTACGAACGACGTTATTGTTCGCGTCGAAAATGGGGAAGCCGCGATGGCGAATCCAGCGCAGCTCCGCATCAGGCCGTCGAATTCTGAAGGTAGCCTCGAATGGAACGCGATGTTCCGCGCCGTAGAGTTGCGCGATCCGCTCCCGATCCTCTTCATCTACCGCGGCCAGCCAGTCCTGGGAATCGTTGTAAAGAGCCTCACAACTCCTTCCCCATATCTCTTCGTACGCTGGACTGACATAGAGGATTTGCCCGCTGCTGACTTCGAGAATCCAGAAGACCTCCCTGATGGCGCTGACCAGTTCCTTGAATCGGGCTTCCGTTTCAAGAGGGTGTCGACCATCGAATACATCGCTGCGGAGCCGAGAAGCTCCGACGCGCTCCGCCAGCAGAGAAGACTGGAGGGCGGCTGGGGGAAATTCGGGCTGATGACCCAGACTGGACGCAAAGCGCTTTGCGAGAGCTATTGTCCGGTCACGAGCGCATGGAGCATCTTCGATATGTTTCACCTGAACACTTCCTGGAGCGTCTGTTCTCTATCGGCATTACCCCGGTCCCATTTCACGATGAGCATGCTCCCGGCGCTCCGCTGAACTTAACGCAAAACATTATGGATGGTTGTCAATTTTAAGATTTTAAAGAGGCTTATTTGGATCCATGGACTACTGGCGTCGAGCCCACCACCACGAGATCGACACGCCGGTTCATGCGGCGGCCCTCGGGTGTGGCATCATCGGCAACCGGCCTGTATTGCCCGTAGCCGGCGACCGAGATCTTGCCGGGGTCGAAGCCGCCGTCGTTAACCAGAAGCATAAGCACGCTCATCGCGCGCGCCGTAGACAGCTCCCAGTTGGAGCGGAATTGCGCATTGTGGATCGGCTGGTTGTCGGAATGCCCTTCGACTCGCAGGTCGAGCCCATGCTGCGTGAGAATTCTGGCGATTCGCTCGATCTTCTCGCCTGCGCCCGGAAGCAGCTCGGCCTGCCCGCTGTTGAAGAAGCCGAGCTCCCTGAGACTGATGACAAAACCCTCCGGGGTGACGCGCATGTCCACTTCATGATTTTTCAGTTCGGCTCCCATGGCGCCTTCGAGCTCTTTACGCAGCTGGACCAGATCCGCTGGGGAGGCGGCGTTGGCTTCTTCGGTGCCCTGGGGAGGAGCGGGATGATCGGGCATCGGCGCATAGCCGGCAGCATTCCTGTCTGTGCCGCCGGAGAAGGCTCCGAGGCTCTGAAAGCCATTGTGTATGGCATGGGAGAGCTTGATGATTGCCTGATTATCGCGATAAGCGGAGGAAAAAAGAACGACGAAAAACGCGAAGAGGATGGTGATGAAGTCGGCGTAGGAAATGATCCAGCGGTCGTGGCTGGCGTGCTCCTCCGCATGCCGGCGCCTTCTCATGGCGTGACGGCTTTCGGGGCAGCGGCCACCTTTGCGAGATTGCGTTGCGGGCGCGAGGGCAGATAACTGACGAGCTGCAGCTCAAGGGCGCGCGGATTGACTCCTTCGATGATGGAGAGAACAGCGTCGAGCGTCATCTCCTGGATCACCTGGCGCTCACGGAGGCGGATTCTCAGCTTGCCGGCGGCGGGCAGAAAGAGGAGATTCGCAGCGCCGACGCCATAGATGGTCGCGACAAACGCCACGGCAATGCCTTTGCCGACCGCATCGATGTCCTGCAGGTGCTGCATGACCTGAATAAGTCCGAGCACCGCGCCAATGATGCCGATGGTCGGCGAGTAGCCGGCAGCCGCCTCGAAGACTTTGGGGATGCGCTCTTCCTTCTCACCGCGGTAGTCAATCTGCAACTCCATCATCTTGCGCAGATCGGCGGCGCTGACGCCGTCTATGGCCAGCATGAGGCTTTCCTGGAGAAAAGGGTCCTGGATTTTGGCAAGTTCAGCGTCGAGCGAAAGGAGCCCTTCCCTGCGGGCCTTGAATGCGTAGCGCAGCAGGTTCTCGACGAGAGAGTCAGGCTCGGGCGCGGCGTCGAAGAAGACATCTTTGAGCTGACCAATGGCCTGCAGGACGATCCGCAGTGGAAACTGGATGAGGACGGCGCCGATTGTCCCGCCGAGAACAATCAGGGCGGCCGAAGGCTGCAGGACCTGGGCGAGTCTGCCTCCGTCAAGGAGCAGGCCAAGCCCAATGCCGCTCAGCGCAACAACGATGCCGCCAAGGGTACTCTTATCCAAGAATCTCTCCAGCCTTCCGTCGATCGATGCGGCGAAGAACGGCGCCATCGATCCAGTCACAGTTCATAGCGAGCGCGCCCGGATGAGGTTTGACACTCCGGAGCACAACGATTTTCCCCAAGGCAAAGAGGGGCGGTCCTCTATCGGCAAATGGGCGGAGAAATTCCAGAGCGCTGGAAGCCGTTGGAGCCCGGACTCTGGGACGGCCGGGTGGTCAGGAATTGATGGACAAGGAGGGCGCGGCTTCCGGCAGCGAGAGATTCAGGGCGCTGTTGAAAGCCATTTGTTGCATGACGTTATAGGACTGTAGCGCTGCCTGGGTCGGATCGGCGGCAGCTCCCGAGGCGCCCGATGCCGGGGCAGCGCCGTTGCCGGATGCGGGCCAATTTGCCCCTCTCTGCTGATGAGGGAAATTGAGGCGCAGGCTCGCGAAATCGGTCTGAGCGGCACTGAGGTCACCGCTCTTGAGGTCGTTGCTGACCTTCGTGATCTGCGCGGAGATAGCGCTGCCTGCGGCGCCGGTGCTCTGCGAACTCAGCTTTTGTTGCAGCGCGCCAAGAAACGATTGCGCTCCCGCGATATTGCCGGATTGCAGATCGGTTTCGAAATTTGTGGCTGCGGTAGAGGCGCGATTCGCAAGCGAAGTGATGGCCTGTGACGCAACGCTGGAGAGCGGACCGATGGAGGGAATGCCAAGGCCGTGCATGAGGGTCTCCTGATTCAGGACTTCTGGCTCAGACAAGAAGCAATTGGGCGGCCACGCGCCATTGAGGCAGCAAGCGCCAGCCCCGATTCTAAATACGGGACTTATCTCGGCGGCAGGGGTCGCGGCAACCCAACACTCGGCAAGATTTGCCGGGCAATTCTGTGCCGGTACTCAAACAGCCTTAAATTCCTCAAATATTGGGCGAAACAGACGCGGCGAGGACTGGAAATTCCAGGGCCTGGTGCCGATAGAGAGCGGACGAATTCCTAAAGCTTCGGCTGATCCACCGCGCCTGGACGGGGCGGATCAGGATTGCCGTAACGAGATTTCGAGGGAACCTGGTCTATGTTGTCCATTATTGGCATACTGCTTGTCTTTGGCGCGGTGCTGGGGGGCTTTCTGATGGAGAAGGGACCGCTACTGGTCCTGATGCAGCCATCGGAACTCGTGATTATTGGCGGCGCGGCGCTGGGGACGATGCTCACAGCCAACCCCATTTACGTGCTGAAGAAGATTTTTGGGGGCTTGACCAGCGTCCTCGGAGGCTCGAAATATTCCGAGAAACGCTATGTTGAATCGCTGAAGATGATGTTCCAGCTCTTCAACAAGGCACGAAAAGACGGTCTGGCGGGCATCGAGTCCGACGTTGAGGAGCCGGAGAAGAGCTCGGTGTTTTCGAAATATCCGGACTTTCTTAAGAATCATCACGTTCGGGATTTCGTTTGCGACACGATGCGGATGGTCATCATCGGCGGCGCGACGCCGTTCGATGTCGACCAGATGATGGAACTGGACATGGATGTGCATCACACGGGCGCGTCGCAGCCGGTATCGGCGCTGAGCACCGTGGCGGATTCGCTGCCCGGCCTGGGTATCGTCGCCGCAGTTCTGGGAGTGGTGGTGACGATGAGCGCGCTGGGCGGCCCTCCGGAAGAGATTGGTCATAAGGTGGCTTCGGCGCTGGTGGGCACGTTCCTGGGCATTTTGTTGTGCTATGGAGTGATAGGCCCTCTGTCGGCGAATCTTTCGAAGCTGGTGGATGACGAGCACGCTTATTACCACGTGCTGCGCGTCGTGATGCTTTCGTTCATCAAGGGAATGTCGCCCTCGATCGCTGTTGAAATGGCGCGGCGGGCCGTTCCGGAGCATCTTCGTCCGAGCTTCCAGGACGTGGACAAAGCCTGCCGTCAGAAGGACGATGCCCCGGCAGCGGTTGGTATGCCGGCAGGCGAGCCGGCGCCGGCATAAACCGCAAAGAGGAAAGGTGATTTCGTGGCGGACGTTGCTCCCATCATTGTCATCAGGAAGAAGGCTGCGCATGCCGGCCACCATGGCGGTGCGTGGAAAGTCGCTTACGCCGACTTCGTAACGGCGATGATGGCGCTGTTTATTGTTCTCTGGCTCCTCAACGCCAGCAAGCAGGTGCAGGAGGCAGTCGGCGGATATTTCAAGGACCCGCGCGGCACAGCCAAAATGGTCGGGAGCAATAAGAACGGCTCCGACGAATACGTTGCCGTGAAAAAGGAAGACATGCAGAAGCTGAAGGAAGATCTTCTGCGTTCGATCCGCCATCTCGATCCTGAGGATAAGCTCAAGAATCAGATCGAGATCACCGTCACTCCGGAGGGGCTGCGGATCGAACTGATGGAAACCGCCAAGGGCACGTTTTTTGAACTGGGCAGCGCGAAGCCGACGCCCGCGTTGCGGGACATGCTACAGACTCTCTCCCAGGAACTGGGCAAACTGCCCAACAACATCTCCATCGAAGGGCACACAGATTCCATGATGTATTCGGCCGCGCGAACCTACGACAACTGGGACTTGTCGACAGACCGGGCCAATGAGGCGCGGCGGTTGATGCAGGCGGAAGGTATGCGGTCAGAGCAGATCTCCCAAGTGCGTGGGTTTGCGGATCGGCGGCTGCGCGTGCCGGACCACCCCGAGGATCCTTCGAACCGCCGCATCTCGCTGATCGTGCAGTATCAGGTGGAGAATGACGCGGAAGTGCCACTCCCCAAAGATATTACGGATCAGAACAAGGCGGCTCAGAACCCAGCTTCGCCGGACTTGAAACCGTCCCCTGCCCTAAACACCGCGGCTCCAGCGCAGAACGCGCCGGCTCCCGCTCAGAGCGCTCCGGTCCCGGCCCAGAACACACCGACTGCAGCCCAGAGCACACCGGTCAAAGGCAAATAGGGAAGGTAAACAGGGATCCGCGTCCCTGCGAGCGGAGCATTCAATCGATCAGGACGGGACCTAATTGACCGGGGGCTGTACTGAGCCGCGCGACCAGGCGGCCGACAGCATCCCGCTCCGCTTCGGAAGCGAAGACAAACTTGAGCCCCTCCTGTTCCCCGTCGGTATGGGTGAGGCGGGCCTGGATTTCCAGTGCAACTCCCTGATAGGAAAGGGATACGACCCCACAGTAATCCGGCGGAAGAGGCTGTGCAGCTTCCAGCTTCATCCCCTCCTGGCTGATCTCGCGACATCGACCCGCGATGGACAGGCCGTCAACACGAAGGCAAACCGGAAGATCGACGGTGTACCGGGGTACCCGATAGTTGAATTTCTGCATGGCCGCCTCTTCTGCCGGAAGTATAGCGTGCTCCAGCGGCAGGATATCGATGGGACACTATCGGCACTTTGAGGCGAAAAGTCCGGGGTCGGCGTTTGGGTTCAGGAGACTCCCGGCGGGGTCTCCGGCGGAGGAGGGTCGTGTTCATCATCGGGAGTGACGTTACTTTAGTGGCAGTCGCCGGCCGCGACTGTGCGCGCAAGCTAGTTGATACTTGAATATTATTGCCAAGATCAACAATCGACATGAGAATCATGCCGGAAACGATTGCGTGCCTGCAGGGAGATCTGCGTGGCTAACCGCTTCCGAGGCTTCGAGGCCATTCCAGCTTTGATACCTTTAAAAACTGCAAGTTAGACATGACCAAGAGACAACAGAACGCAGATCGCGCCGGGCCCGCGAAGGACGCGAAAAGCCGTCCTGATATGCGATTGTTTTACTAACGCTTATGTAATTTTCTGGAGCGAGATTTGCAATGAAAGCGAGTCCCTTTGGGCTCGCAGAACTTCCGCTTCAAGGGGCCGCGGGGCGGAGTCACTCAGAAGGTGTATTGATCTTTGGGGGTAGAGATTGGTACTTAAGTGTTTCCGCTGTTTCATTATGGAACGTCGCTTTTTTAGCGATCTGAACGACCCTCACGAGAGAACGTCGAAAATGAGTGACCTGGTATCCTTGCCGCAATCTCCACCTGCAGAAACGATGTCCGGAACCATTGCTGCTGAAGGTCATCTCCGCAAGAGGGAGAAGCCGTCCGTATCGATCGGTATAGCGGTCCGTCGCGTCCTCATCGTTGAGGACGACGTCGCTCTGGCCGATTTTTTGCGCGCCGAGCTCGAAAGTCAACGCTTTACGGTGGAACTTCTTCACGATGGGGAAGAGGCTGTCAACGCGCTCGCAGAAGAGCGTCGCTTCGATTTGCTGATTCTCGATCTGAACCTGCCCGGACTGGACGGGATCAGCCTGATCGAAAAGGTGCGGCCCACGCAGCCCCGGCTGCCCATGCTGGTGCTGACGGCACGCAACGGAATCGACGACAAAGTGAAGGCTTTCCAAAGCGGGGCGGATGACTGCCTCACGAAGCCGTTTTCGCTGGCCGAACTCCTGGCGCGGGTGCAGGCTTTGATGCGGCGCAATTCGGGGTTGATCCCGAACTGCTCCCAGGTGGGGGATTTAACACTGCTTCGCGAAGAGAGGAGGGTGGAACGCAACGGACGGCGGATCGAACTCACCCCCCGTGAATTTGCCATCCTCGAGGTCCTGATGCGGAACGCGGGCCGCCCGGTGTCGCGATCCACATTGCTCGAGGAGGTTTGGAATATGCCCGCGGAGCCCTCCACCAACATCGTCGACGTTTATATGAAATATGTGCGCGACAAGGTGGATCATCCAGGAGAGCGCAAACTGACGCATACCGTTCGAGGCTTTGGTTATGAGCTCCGCGATGCAGACGCCTAGCGGCACGGCGGGCGCGGAGGAGCAAGCCAGCATCCTGCTGGACGACTCTCAGAAGCTTCTCGTGGATATCGTGAATGGCCTGCATGCGATTGCCCAGCCGCTCACGATCCTTCGCGCGGCGATTGAAGTGCTGTCGCTGCCCGAAGGCGGTGCGGTTGACCACCGGCGTTACGTGGGCATTTCCGCCCGGCAGATCGAGCGAACCTGCAACCTGTTTTCCTGCCTGCAGGATCTGGTGACGGCAAGTTTGAGAGAAGCGCAGCAGGTGAAATTCGATTTGTGGGAATTGCTGGGCCCCATGATCGAAGACCGAAGGGTTTTGCTGCAGGCGTCAGGAATAGGGCTCGTCGTGGCCAGACAGGATCCATCGGAACCCATCGTCGGGGATGCGGAGAGGACCGAGCAGGCCATCGCCGAAGTTCTGACGCTGGCGGCATCGCTTTCGTCGCGGGGCGACGTGATCGAATTGCATGGCTCCCGGCGGGGTGGATTTTGTGAGCTCACGCTGCAGAACACGCGCGGGCACGGAAAGCGCATCAGCTCTTCGGATCGACTGAGTCTTTCTCTTGCGTGCGCCAACATCGTTAGTCAACAAGGTAAATACCAACTGGCGGAGGATCCATTTTGTGTTTCCCTGGCATTGCCGGTGCAGGAATCGGGTTGAGAACAACCGGCATGCTGCTCGCTTTGTGATGTCACTTAGTGCCTTGTGCTGGTCGTTGCTCCCACGCTGTGTGGTCACAAGAGCTGGTTGTTCGTCTTAATCGTTTCTTTATTTCATGGCCTTGATACAGGAAGATCTAATGTCAACGTCCGCCCTGCCGTCTCATCGTTTTGAGGACCGGCTTCCCATCGACGTGTTTGTGGTCAGTCCGAATGCCAGGCTGCGGCAGGAGCTGCAGGAGAAGCTGACCCTGCCACGGTGGCAGATGCTGCAGGCAATCAGCGGGGCTGGAGCGCTCGAATTGCTGCGCCGCCACGGGGGCGAAGACGTCGTGCTGCTGCTCGATCCGCTGCTGCCCGATCTGGAGCCAAACGGATTCAATGCGATTGTCAAAGACCGCTTTCCGAATACGCAGGTGCTGATGCTGAATTCGGCGACCGGCCAGTTGCTGATCGGAAGCGCATCGCCCACCCCCGTATCGGCCAGGCTGGCGGATGTTGTGAATCAGAATGGAACGGCCTCGAGCAGCGTGATTCCGGCAGCGCTGCCTGAAACTCCGCACTACCCAGGGGAAAACCGCACCAGGCTGCGCAACATGGTTGGGGACTCCGAGCCAATGCAGCGGATGTACGCGGTGACGCGCATGGTGGCGGCGCGCGGCACAACCGTGCTGGTGACCGGAGAAAGCGGAACCGGCAAGGATTTGGTTGCGCAGGAGATTCATCTGATCAGTCCCCGAAGGAATCAGCCGTTTGTCGTGGTCAACTGCTCGGCGATTCCTGAAGCGCTGCTCGAGGCGGAGCTGTTCGGCTATACGAAAGGTTCGTTCACAGGAGCCACGCAGGCGCGCATCGGCCGCATTCACGCGGCGCATGGCGGGACTCTGTTCCTGGATGAAATTGGCGATATGCCGATGTCGCTGCAGAGCAAAATTCTCCGCTTTGTGGAACAGGGAGAGGTGCAGCGGCTGGGCGGGAACGACAATTTGAAGGTAGATGTGCGGGTGGTTGCGGCCACCAATGCCGATTTGAAAAAGAGAGTGGCGCGCCAGGAGTTTCGCGAAGACCTGTACTATCGCCTGGCGGTATTTCCTATTCACCTGCCTCCGCTGCGCGAGCGCATGGAAGATCTCGATGAACTGGCATCCGCCTTTGCCGCGAGATTCTGCCCCGGCGTTTCGCTGAGCCGCGCAGCGCTGGAGATCCTGAGGCAGCACAGCTGGCCCGGAAACGTGCGTGAATTGAGGAATGCGATCGAGAGGGCGGCGATTCTGGTGGGGATGGGTCAGGAAATCAAGCCCGAACACATTATTTTGTAGGGCTTAGGTGCATATCGGCACGCCTGTTCCGATTTGGCACTCATCGTGCTTATCAGATAGGCAAATGCTGCCGAGTTCTCATCTGGTTCCAATGAATCAAGCAGGCCTCGAAGCAGGCCCTTGTGGGTTCGACGACCCGCGCCAGCTGGCCGACGCCTTCTCGGAATTCATCTCCGCGTCTGCGCTGCTCGAAACCTCGTACCGGGATCTGCAACAGGAAGTTGCGCACCTGGGCGTCGAGCTGGCGGAGCGCAATGCCGAGCTGACTCGCAGCCTTGAAGAAAACGATCGGATGCGAGCCACGCTCGAGCAGATGATCGACTCGATGCCCTGCGGTGTATTGGTGCTGGATAAGGCCGAATCGATTGTGAGGATCAACCCGGAAGGGCGGAGATTGCTGGGTCCGGGAAGCGCGAGAGCGCGGAAATTGAAAGATCTTTCGCGCGTAAGCCAGATCGATTTTGAGACGCTGGTCACGGGCTCGGATGGGCAGCACGACAACGAGGTTTGTCTTTCCACGAAGGAAGGCAAGCGGTGGCTGGCGATCGGGCGTCGAGAGTTGAGCTGCGCAGCTTCGCATCAGGAAACGTCGAGCGCGCCCCTCCACTGCATCTGGATTATCCGCGACATCACAGCGACCAAACAAGCCGAACTGGAACGAGAGGCCGTTCGGCGGGCGACCGCGATGGCCGAGATTTCTACCATTCTCGCGCACGAGATTAGAAACCCGTTAGCGAGTCTGGAGCTGTTTGCGGGACTCATCGCAGAAGACAAGGGCGAAAGTACCGAGTGGATCGGCCATCTGCGCGCCGGAATTCGCACCCTGTCGGGAACCGTAAACAACGTTCTGAGCATGAACGGCGAGGCCAATCCGCGGATGGCGCAGGTTGACCTTTCCGCGTGCGCAGAGAGCGGCGTGGACTTTGTGCAGCCCCTTGCCCAGCAATCGGGTGTGAATCTCTCCTTCGCATCCGCGGAGGAGACGCTGACGATTGCGGGTAATGAGGACGGGATCCGGCAGATCATGCTGAACCTCATCAGCAATGCGATTCGGCACACACCTGCTGGAGGCCGCGTGGATGTAGCGACGCGGAGCGTGTCGCGGCAGGGAAGGCGGCTGGCCATTATTGAGGTTCGCGATACCGGCTGCGGCATTCCTGAAGAAATGATGGGACACATCTTCGAAGTCGGATACAGCGGAACCGGCGAAACGCCGGGGCTCGGCCTTGCCGTGTGCGGGCGCCTGATGGCGCAGCATGGCGGGGAGATTCGGGCGACAAGCCGGGTTGGGGAAGGAAGCAACTTTCAACTGGAGTTTCCGGCGCTATGACCTTTGATACTCAGTCATCGGTGATGGTGGTGGACGATGAGCCGGGCATCCGGACGGCGCTACGCGCGAATTTCCTTCGCCATGGCTGGCGGGTGGAGACGGCCTCGGGAGTACGCGAGGCGATCCGGCACCTCGAGGATCGCGAATTCGACCTCGTGGTCACCGACATCCGCATGCCGGACGGCACGGGGATGGACGTGATGCGGGCGGCGCGGAAGTCTTCACCGTCGACCGCCGTGATCCTGCTCACGGCCTATGGCTCGGTGCCCGATGCGGTCAACGCGATGCGCGACGGGGCTCTCGATTACCTAACCAAACCCATCCCGTTCGACCAGCTGCAGGCCACCGCGGCGCAGGTGATGCATCGGGCTCGTCTGATGCCGTCGGCGGAGCATGCGGCCGCAGGGGACATTGTGGGACGCTCGCCGCTTTTGATGCGCGCCTTGCAGAGGGCGCGCGCAGCCGCCAGCACAGGCGCCGATGTGCTCATCGAGGCGGAAAGCGGAACCGGCAAGGAGCTGCTGGCGCGCTTCATCCACGATGCAAGCGATCGCAGCCGCAAGCCCTTTGTTGCGGTGAACTGCGCGGCGGTTCCGGAGACCTTGCTGGAAAGCGAACTGTTCGGTCACGGGAAGGGCGCTTTCACGGGTGCGGTCGCCTTAAGGCCGGGGAAGTTCGAGATGGCCGACGGCGGCACGATTCTTCTCGACGAAATTGGGGAAATGCCGCTCAACCTGCAGCCCAAACTGCTGCGCGCTCTGCAGGAGCGTGAGTTCGAGCGGCTCGGGGAAGGGCGTTCCGTGCACGTGGACATTCGGGTGATCGCGACCACGAATGTGTCGCTGGCCCAGATGGTGGAACGCGGACAGTTTCGCGCGGATTTGTACTACCGGCTGAATGTGATTCCTCTGTCGCTGCCGCCTCTTCGCGAGCGGCGCGACGATATTCCGATTCTGGCGCAGCACTTCGCGGAGCAATATGGAGAGCAACTACAGCTGGGAACCCCGCGGCTGGATGCGGAATTTCTGAGCCGGTTGCAGTCGCATACCTGGCCGGGCAATGTTCGGGAGCTGGCGAACTTTATCCGGCGGGTCATCACGCTGAGCGGCACTCTTGATCTCGATGCGCGATGCTTCGAAATGGAATTCGATAACCTGGCCCCGTCGCATGCGTCCGTTGCGGCGCGGACCATGGAACGCCCTGTACAAACCGCGGCCTGGCGCGCGAATCCGATGGCGATGCGGGCGGCGATTCCAGCGGCTGCGGGCACGCCGATCCGGGAGCTGGAGAAAATGCACCTCGAAAACACGCTGGCCCTGACTGATGGCAACCGCACGCATGCGGCGGAGATGCTGGGCATCAGCCTGCGCACGCTGCGGAACAAGATTCGGGAATACGGTCTTCCGCCAAGGAGGTACGCATAAATGGCAGATTCTATGTTGCAACTGCTGCAGGGTTATCTGAAGGTGGCAACGGATCGCCAGCAGCTGGTCGCGTCGAATATGGCGAACGTGGACACGCCTGGCTATCACGCCAGGGACATTAACTTTCAGGCGGCGATGCAGGCGGCGATGAGCAACGGCAACGGTCCGCACATGGAAACGGCGGCCCTCGAGGTGCCGGGCTTGCCGGAGCGGCCCGACGGCAACGACGTGAACATCGATCGCGAGAGTCTGGTGATGTCGCAGACGCAGCTGCAGTATCAGCTGGGCGTGCAGCTGGTGAAATCGGAATTTCACACCATGCTCACGGCCATCAAGGACTAAGGAAGGAACGAACGATGGGACTTTTCGGCATGATGGGCATCAGCGCCTCGGCGCTGTCGGCGGAAAGAGAGAGGGCGGAAGTCACTTCCGCCAACCTCGCTAACGCCGAAACCACGCACACCGACGAGGGCGGACCTTACACGCGGAAAGAAGTGGTCTTTAGCGCGAGCAACTCCTCCCCGTTCCAGACCGTGTTTAACCGCATCGGCGGGCGTCCCGCGGGCTCGGTTGAAGTCAGTCAGGTGGTGGACGACACGTCGGCGCCCGTTTTGCGCTACGAGCCAGGCAATCCGGATGCGAATAAAGCAGGCTATGTCGCCTATCCGGCAATTAATCCGGTAACGGAGATGGTGGACCTGATGGACGCGACCCGAGCCTATCAGCTCAATGCGTCGGCAATCGGTGCGGCTAAGTCAATGATCCAGGAATCAATCGACATACTTAAATCCTCATAGCAGGAGACCAGGACGATGAGCAACGTAAGTCTGACCGGATTACCCAGCACCTACATCCCGGATTCCACGGCACTGGACACTGGCGGCGATGCCGGTGGAGGCAGCTTTTCCGATGTGCTGAAGACCGCGGTGAGCACCGTGAACCAGCTGCATGACAATGCCGCGGCACAAGTGACGAACCTGGTGCAGGGCGGAGGCAACGGCGATCTGAACAGCGTCATGATCGCTGTGGAGAAGGCAGACGTCAGCTTTCAGTTAATGATGCAGGTGCGCAACAAGATCGTGAGCGCGTATCAGGATATCGAGAAAATGCAGTTTTAGGATTGAGAGCGCATGGCAGGAATAAACAACGCATCCGAGCAGATTAAAGGGTTCTGGGGAAGCCGTACCGGGCAGCAGAAGCTCTTCCTTCTGGGTGGAGCAGGAGCAACGGTGGTGCTGATGACGCTTTTTGTCCGCCTCCTCGGCACTCCCGACTACAAGCCTCTGTTCACGAATCTGGAGCCGTCGGACGCGCAGACGCTGAGCGCGCAGCTGGATGCGCAGGGTATTCCGCACCAGGCCAGCGCGGACGGAAAGACCATCAGCGTGCCCGCCGATAAGCTGGATGCCGCGCGGATGCAGACCGCATCGCAGGGCACACCCCACAGCGGACGCATGGGCTTCGAACTATTCGACAAGATGTCCTGGGGCCAGACCGAGTTCGATGAGAAGGTCACCTACCAGCGGGCGCTCGAAGGCGAGCTGGAACGGACCATCGAGACGCTGGCGGACGTGGAGAGCGCGCGGGTTCACCTTGTGATGCCGACGGATTCGGTATTTATTGACCGCCAGCGCGGAGCCAAAGCCTCGGTCATTCTGAAACTCCGCCGAGGCGAGCTTTCCAAGGCTTCAGTGCTGGCCATCGCGCGCCTGGTATCCGGAGCTGTGGACGAACTGAAGCCCGAGGACGTTTCGATCGTGGACGCCGACTCCGCCAGAGCGCTCGGTGTGAATCAGGACAGCGCGGACCCCGGGGAGGGCGCGGGAGCCGGATTGAGCGAACGGTTGATGAGCACGCTGGAGCCGATTGTCGGCGCAGACAAAATTCGCGCCAGCGTCAACGTCGCCTATGACCAGGGCACGACCGAGGAAAGCCAGGAAAAATACGATCCATCGGTGAGCGCCCTGTTGAGCGATCAGAAATCCGAGGATCAAGCGGGCGGAAGCCCGGTGCCCACAGGGGTTCCCGGCACGGCAAGCAACGTCCCCACCAAGAAGGAGCCAAAACCGGACACCGCAGCGACATCGTCGCAAAGCTCGAAGACCGAAAGCGCGACCTATGGCGTAAATAAGACGGTGGTGCACACGGTAACTCCAGCCGGCCGCGTGGCGCGCGTCACGGCGGCAATCCTGGTCGACGACGAAATGGTGCGTTCGGTGCAGAAGGGCAAGACGACTTACACGCGGCGCAAGCGATCGCAGGAAGAGCTGGACAAGATACGCGAGCTCGCGGAAGCGGTGATTGGCTTCGACGCTAAGCGCGGCGATTCAATCAGCGTCGAGAATATCTCGTTCGATAACGATGTCGCCGCCGAGGATTTGCCTGGCGCGGCGACATGGACGACAAAAGTGCAGAAGACGGTGTCGGACTACTCGTCTCTGCTGCGCCCGGCCTCGCTCCTTGCGCTCTTCTTGCTCGCCTGGCTGTTTATTGTGCGACCGGTGCAGAAGCACGTGTTGAGTCCGGCATACCTGCCCACGCCGGCTCAGGCCGCGGCGTTGGCTGGGTCCCAGACCGAAACGCCCGCGCTGCATGGCTCGATGCATGCGCCTGAGCTGGGCAAAGGTACGGTGCGCGCCGCCCTGCTGAAAGAGCAAACCGCTGAGTTGATCCGGCAAAAGCCGGTTAACACGGCAAGGGCGGTGCAGGCATGGCTGCGCGAGGAGCCCTCATGAGCACGCTCGAGGGCGGTGTTTTCACAGGCACGAAGAAAGCTGCAATCTTGCTGTCTCTGATTGGGGAGGATGCGGCAGCGCCACTTCTGCGCAATCTTTCGCCCGGGGAGCTGGAACGGATCACCGAGGAAGTTGCCAACCTGGGCCAGGTGCCGTTTGAGGTGACTCTCCAGGTGCTGGAGGAATACCAGCAAATGATGACGGCGCAGGAATTCATTGCAGTGGGCGGACAGGATGTCGCGGTGCGGCTGCTGGTGAAGGCATTTGGCGAGAACGGCGCGAAAACCATGGTGGACCGGCTCAGGCAACCGGACGAATCGCGCACCTTCCACGTGGATTCGCTGAAGAAGGCGGATCCGCAGCAACTGGCGCGTTTCCTGGTGGGGGAGCATTCCCAGACCAAGGCCCTGATCCTCGGGCATCTGGATGCGAAGCGGGCGTCGGCGCTGCTGATGAAGCTGGAACCGGAAGTGCGCGCGGACTGCGTGCGGCGGCTCGCGACTCTCGGCCAGTTTTCTCCGGAGACAGCGGCGAAGGTTTCGACGGTGCTGAATCGCCGGCTGCGCTCGGTGGGCGATCAGACTAAACGATCCAACCAGGGCTCCCACAACATTGCCGAGCTGATGAATCGCCTCGATGCGAATACGGCCCGCGAGATTCTCGAGAACATCGAGCGCGAGGAGCCGACGCTGGCCATCAGCATTCGCGATCTGATGTTCACGTTCGAGAATTTCCTCGAAGTCCCCGAGCAGGAGATGCGCGAACTAATGAATTCCATCGACAAGAAGACGCTGATGGTGGCGCTCAAGGGCGCCAGCGAGGATCTGCGCAGTCATTTTTATCGAACCATGTCCTCACGCGCCGTTGAGATGATGAAGGAAGATTCGGAAGTGATGGGGCCGGTGCGCAGCAAAGACGTTGCCAAGGCCCAGTCGGAGATCGTGGCGATAGCGCGCAAGCTGGAATCGGAAGGCAAGATCGTACTGAAGAGTCAGGGAGAAGATGAGTATGTCGTCTAACTCGGAGGTGACCAGCGTATTTGGCGGCCCGGTGGCCACGCTGCAATATCCCGATATTGGCGGCAGTGCGGCGGATGCCGCGCCTCCGATCCCAACCGAGAGGCGAACCGGCAGCGCGGGACGCCGGCGCCATGACGCCCAGAACGAAGCGGAATGGGCCGCCCGCATTGCCGAGGAGCGATCGAATGCAGCGGCGCAGGCAGAGCAAAAGCTGCGCCAGGAATTTCAGCAGAAGCTGGTCGCCGAGCGCTCGGCGCTGACCTCCGCGGTGGCCAAATTCTCAGAAGAGCGCATCGAGTACTTTGCGCGGGTAGAGCAGGAGGTTGTTCAGCTGGCTTTATCGATCGCCGCGAAGATCCTGCACCGCGAGGCCCAGGTCGATCCGATGCTGGTGGCGACGCTGGTCAGAATGGCAGTGGAAAAGATGCGCGAAGAGTCAAGCGTGACGGTGCGGGTGAGCCCTGCGCGCGGCGCGAGCTTCAGACAATACTTTGCCGCGCAGCCGAATATGGGCCGTGTGGCGGTGGCCGAAGATCCGCAGTTGAGCGACCTCGATTGTGTCCTGGAGACGGAGCTGGGATCGGCGAACTTCGGACTCGATACCCAGCTGAAGGAAGTGGAGAAGGGATTCTTCGATCTGCTGGCGCTGAGGCCCACGACGCGATGAGCCGAGCCCTGTTGGCCCCCTACATCAACCATCTTGAGACGGGATCCACCCTGCGCTGGAAGGGGCGGATCAGCCAGGTCGTGGGCAATCTGGTCGAGTCCGATGGCCCATCCTGCTTTGTCGGTGAATCGTGCGAGATTACCGGAGACGGCGGGCATAGCTATGACGGGGAGATCATCGGCTTCCGCGGGTCCACGATGCTGTCCATGGCAGCCGATCCGCCGCGCGGCATCCGCTTTGGCGATCAGATTGTGACCTGGGGCGCGCGGCCCTCGATTCGCGTGGGTCCGGGGCTGCTGGGTCGCGTGATCGATACCGGCGGCAATCCGCTCGATGGCAAAGGCGAGTATCGCGCGACGCATGCGGTGACCATCGACGGATCGGCTCCTCTGCCCATGGATCGCGTGGCGATTCGCGAGCCGCTGAGTTGCGGGATTCGCGCTATCGATGGGTTTCTGACCTGTGGCCGCGGGCAACGCGTAGGTATCTTCGGCGGCAGCGGCGTGGGCAAGAGCACGCTGATCGGCATGATGGCGCGCGGTACAGCCGCCGACCTGACGGTTCTGGCTCTTGTCGGTGAACGCGGCCGTGAGGTTGGTGAGTTTCTGGAGGTGCTGGGCGAAGAGGGGCTGCGGCGGGCAGTCGTGGTTGTCTCGACCTCGGATCAGTCGCCCCTGCTGCGGATTCGCGCGGCGCTGGCCGCCACAGCGGTCGCCGAGTATTTCGCGAGCCTCGGCAAGAATGTGTTGCTGATTGCCGATTCACTCACGCGCTTCGCCATGGCACAGCGGGAGATTGGGCTCGCCGCGGGCGAGCCGCCTACGGCCAAGGGTTATACGCCGAGCGTGCTGAACATGCTGGCGCGCCTGGTGGAGCGAGCCGGGAATTTTTCGCAGGGGAGCATCACCGCGTTCTACACAGTGCTGATGGAGGGTGACGATCAGCAGGATCCAGTGGTCGATACGGTGCGCTCGTTGCTCGATGGGCACGTGGTCCTCGACCGCACGCTGGCGCTGCGCAGCCACTATCCTCCCATCTCGATTCTGGAGAGTCTCAGCCGTTTGATGTCCAGTTTGGTGACCGACGAGCATTTGGCCAAAGCGAAGGCTTTGCGGCTGCTGATGGCTGCTTATGCCCGGTCCGAAGATCTGATCCGCATCGGCGCATATCACAAGAACACCGATCCGGTGCTGGATCGCGCGATCGAAAGCCTGCCGGCGCTCAACCATTTTCTGCAACAGAAGCCCGACACAATTTGCATGTATAAGGACTCCATCGATCAACTGATGGCGCTGCCTGGGTAGCGAGGAGCCTGACGAGGAACTATGAGGTTTCATTTTCCATTGGAGACGGTTCTTCGCTTCCGCGAGAACGTCGAGCAGCGTGAGGAGCTTGAGCTCCAGAAGGCCCAGCTGGAGGTTGCCGGCGTGACACGCGCAATCGAGCAAACCACGGCGGAGATCGAGAACGCGCAGAAAGCCCGCGAAAGGGCGATGCAGCAGGCCATACCCGCCGCTCAGCTGCAAGCCATGGTGAAAGAGGCCGAAGCTGCCGTCGAGAGAAAGAAACACCTCGAGGCGACGTTGCAGGACCTGGAGCGCCAGCGCGACGAGCGGCTGAAAGCCTGGCAGGCCGCGCATCGCAAGCGCCGGATGCTGAGCGACATGGAAACCCGCCAGCAGGCTGTGCACGAGCAGGAGCAGGTTAAGACGCAGCAAAAACAACTCGACGACCTGTTCGGATCGCGCCACCAGCGCGGCTGATCCCTCCCTTTCCAATCAAAATTTGAGGCCGCCCGCATACGCCCGGCTCCGTGCATGCACTCACGCCACTGTGTTGGTTACAAATGGATGGGCACCGTCGTTATTTGATCGGTCCGCGATGCCTTCGAACTTCTTCGTGCCACGCGCTCGGCAAACGTTGCCCAGCGAGGGCGGCAAGGGTTGCCGATTTGCCGGTCAGGTGATTCGCCTGGTTATTTTAAGTCTCGTGGAATGAGTAGCTGAGGTGTATTCGACCGGGTCGCGGGGATCGAGAATCGTGGCGCGATGCTTGCATCAATCAGGGCGTGCGCATTGCCATGAGATCGACAACCGCCGAAACCACGAACCCGCTGTCGTCACAGAAGCAGACGACGGGGTCGCCCTTCGGCGCGGTGCTCGCCAGCACAGAAACACAGGCGAGTCCGGTTGCCGGCGCGACGACAACTGCGATGTCGAAGGGCTCGAACGCGGGGACTTCCATTGAGCGGTCACAGATCGATGCAGTTGCGGACGCGTCGGACCACGGGTTGTCGCAAAAGGGAGCCACACAGATTCCTGCGGCCATGGAAGCAACCGATGACGATGCGACGAGGAAGGTAGCTCCGGCAGCTCAGTCCACGACGTCGGCAAGCCCAACCAGCAATGTGAACGGATCGGTTCGGGCCGCCAGCCGCGATGAGAAAGCCGAGCAGACCTCCGAAGCAGCGGTCGTGAATGCGCCTCCCCTTCCGGACAAGACGATTCTCCCGCAGCAGCCAATCGCTCTTGTTGCCTCGTCGGCCGTAACTCAGGTGCAGTTGACCGCGCCCGCGGTCCAGCCGGTTGCGCCCGTAACGCAGATGATCGACCCTGTTGTTTCGCCGACCGCGCCTGCCGTCAAACCAGCCGCGCCTGCGGCGCCGTCGACCGCGCCCGCAGTGCAGGCCGCCCCGACTGTTATTCAGCCGGACACGCATACGGTGCAGCCAATCACACCGGCGGTCCAGTCGATGAATCCTGTAGTCCAGCCTATTGCAGAACCGCTCAGCGGCCAGCAAAATGAGCGCCTTGCGGGCGGTGGAAGTTCCGCAGTAACAGTGCGGCCCATAACAGCGAACAGCTGTGCTCTCGCCCCGGAGGAAAGCATAATGCCGGCTCAGGGGCGCCCGGCGGCTGCGGGCCCACGTCCGAATGAAGCAGCCAACCCCAATCAATCAGCGACCGCAGAGAATGACGCCCCAGTCGACCCCGCGACGACGTCGATGACGGGCAATGACGGGTCGGTTCAGCAGGGCTTGACAGTGGCTACCGTCCTGCCGAACAACATCTTGCTGCCGGATGCAGGCCTTCCTGGGAATGACGTTCTACCGGCAGGCGCAGGCCCGGCGGTTGGTAAGGGCGGCCAGAATGCGGCACTGAGCGCGACGAGCTCCAAAGTCTCCGATGCAGCGAGTGCTGGCGGGACAGGAAAGACCGCCGGAGTGGACAGTACAACGGCGTCGACGGGGACGCACAGCGTTCAAAGCGGCCCGGCAGCGAATGCAACTACGAATCAGGCTGGCCAGACAGCGCAGCCGGCGAGCAACGGAGCACAGGCGCCTGCTAAATCGACGGACAATGGGGCGCCGCCTGTGCAGGCTATCAGTACTCCAGCGGCGGTTCACGATACGCGGCGCACTGGAGATGGCGTCGGCGATGGTCCGCACTCCACCGAACTAACGGCAGCGGCCGTATCGGTTCCCCGAGAGAACGGCGAGAGCACACAGACATCGGCGATCAGTACGGCGAGGCTGATCCAGACCATGAATGAGACAGGGATGCAGGTGGGCCTGCGTTCGGCGGAATTCGGCGACATCTCGATTCGTACTTCGGTTTCGCAACAACAGATGCTGGCACAGATTTCCGTGGATCACGGGGACCTGGGAAAGGCAATAACAATGCATGTTCCCGCGGTGCAGTCAAAGCTTGGAGAAGAATTCGGGTTGCGCGCCTCGATCGAGGTGCACCAGAGCGGAGCGTCTTTTTCCGGAGAGCAGGGAAGTTCTTCGGCGGGACAGCAGCGGCCGTATGCGCGTTCGGTGCAGACCCAGAATATTTCGGCAGAAACCGAGAGCCTGAACCCGGCCGCAGTAGTGGCCGCCTGGGACGGCAATCGGCTGGATGTCAGGGCATAAGGATCAAGAAGAAAGGAATGAGAGGAAAGACAAGATGAATATTCAGGGTTTCAGTCCGACGATGAGCGCACCGATGCAGGCGCAGGCCACCACGAGCACAGGCGCGGCTTCCGGGTCGTCAGGGTCGAGCAGCAGTTCGAGCAGCACGAACGGCCTCTCTTCCACGGATCTCCAGAGCACATTTCTCAACCTGCTGGTGACGGAACTGCAGAATCAGGATCCCACCCAGCCGGTCGATCCCACCGAGATGGTGAGCCAGATGGTGTCGTTGAACCAGCTGGATCAGCTGATCTCCATCAACCAGACGCTCACGAATATGTCCGGAAGCTCGACCTCCGGAACGTCGGGCAGCACACCCACCCCGAACGCCGCGGCCAGTGCGCTCGCCACCAACCCTTCCGCAGCGGGAGCGATCCCAGGTTCGTCCAGCCCTGGGGCAGCAGCACAGTTCCTGCCTGCATACAACGGCTCAACCCCGGGCGGTCTGATGAATCTCTACGGAAACATCGGCGCGCCGGTACCCACTTCTAACCTTTCAACCCCTAAACTTTCAACCCCAGGAGGCAGATAATGTCAGCGTTTTCGATACCTCTATCAGGCCTGGCAGCCAGCTCCGATTCGCTGAATGTCATCGCCAACAACCTTTCGAACCTCAACACGGACGGCTATAAGGACGAGAGCCTCAACTTTGCAGATGTCTTCAACCAGGTGCAGGGAGTCTCCGGCAACGGCGATCCCATTCAGGTTGGATCCGGCGTCCAGGTTTCCGGTCAGACGGCCAACTTCACCAATGGCACGGTGAGCTCGACGGGCATTGCCTCGAACATGGCGCTGCAGGGCAACGGCTTCTTCGTGGTGAAGGATGCCGCCAGTCAGACAAGCTACACGCGCGATGGCGACTTCACCGTCAACTCCCAGGGGCAGCTATGCACACCGGAGGGGCAGCTGGTGATGGGCTATCCGGCCGTCAACGGCGTGGTTTCGACCACCGCTGCCCTGTCGCCGATCAGCGTGAACCAGGCGAGCAACATACCCGCCGTGGCTACTTCGAACTTCCAGCTCAACGCCAATCTGAACGCAAGTGCAACCGTGGGAACCAGCTTCAGCACGCCGATCACGATCTACGATTCGCTGGGAGCCTCGCATGTGATGACGGTGCAGTTCACGAACACCGCCCCCAACACCTGGGGCTACAGCATCAGCCTGCCGGCCGCCGATACGGGTGGCACAGGCACGACCACAACCCTGGCCACCGGGACCCTGAACTTCAACTCCTCGGGCATTCTGACCTCCCCTGCTTCACCCATCACGGGCATCGCGATTCCCACCCTCGCCGATGGCGCCGCGCCGATTACACTTTCGTGGAATCTCGACGGCACGGGCGGCACGCCCACCATCACCCAGCAGGATGCATCCAGCGCCACCAACTCCAGCGAGCAGAACGGCTACGGCGTTGGTACGCTCACCGGCTATTCCGTGCTGGCTGATGGAACCGTGCAGGGGCAGTTCAGCAACAACCAGACCATGTCGCTGGGTCAGGTTGCGATCGCCAGCTTTGCCAACGTCCAGGGTCTGACTCAACTTGGCAGCAACGACTATCAGCCGACCTTCTCTTCGGGAACCGCGGTCATCGGACAGGCGGGAGCCGGCGGCGACGGCACGATCACTGGCGGCGCAGTTGAAGAATCCAACGTCAACCTCTCAACCGAGTTCGCCAACATGATTGTTGCTCAACAGGGTTATGAGGCCAACGCCAAGGTGCTCACCACCATGGACCAGGTCTCGCAGGCAACAATCCAGCTGATCTCGTAGTCGATAAGCGCGGTTGTTAGCTTACGATTAGAGGCTTTCGCCGGGCGCAACCCCGCCCCGGCGAGAGCCTGTGGAACGCTTCCGGCTCTCATGGCTGTCTCACGGATGGCGAGAGCCGGTAGACCTCGTGTTTCTCTCGCGCAAGTCTTTGCGCATGAGGAACGTGCGCTCATGTCCGCCCGTCCGGCTGGGCCGTTCGCCCCTGCCCAATTTCCGGCCCCTCGATTGCACTTACCTCGTCGCAATCGCTCCATCCTGCTGAATACCACGAGCCCAAATACAGGTTCCGGTTACAGGTTCAGGGTGACCGCAGGGATGGAGCCGGAGACGAGCAATGGCCACTTTGAGTATGCCCGCGCAGGAGATGCAGCCCAGGCCTGTTGCGGCGCCAGCGTCCACCACACCGGCGACCGAAGAGGATCTGCTGGACACGATGCCGTGGCTGCCCTGCACGCTGAGCCTTGAGATCCCGGTGGTTCGCTTTACGATTGCCGATCTGCTGGCGCTGCGCCACGGGTCGATTGTCGAAACCGCGTGCCACCACACGAGTGACGTTCCGCTGCGGGTGAACAAGGTCCTCATCGGCTGGACAGAATTCGAAGTTATCGGCGACCGCCTGGCGGTTCGCGTGACGGATCAGGCATGAACACCTCGATGAACATGCCGAATTTGCTTTTTGCCGGCAAGTTACGCACCCAGGCAGCGCTGGCGGCGAACAGGAGCAATACGTTCATGGCAGCGCTGATTTCTGGCGCCGAGAAGCAGGCCAGTCAGAAACCATGGGGTAACGCGGCCCCTGCAAACGAGGCCGGAAACGAAGCCCCCCACGAAGCCCGCGTTATCGAAACCCTGGCGAAGATGGCGCTGGAGAACGAAGCTCGGGCTGCAAAAGCTGTCGCGGACATGATTCCGGTCATGATCCCAGTCAAGGAGGCTCCGGCGCATACAAGCGTTATTCATGGATGGCGATCTGCTGACGTCGCGCCCGGCACCCATTGTCGAAAACATATGCCATCGCACCACCGCCGCTCCATTGCCGGTCAACATCGGCTGGACAGAAGTCGAGGTCATCGGCGGCCGTCGCACGGCTGGTACGAAGGATCGGGCACTACCACATCGATGGGCATCTCGCAGTCACCCTCCGCCTTTCCTTCTGCCGGCACATTTCGCGCCCAAACGGCGCAGGGGACGAATCAAAACAACACGTTCATGGCCGCGCTGCTTTCCAGCACCGCGAGGCAGAGCCGTCAAAAGCCATGGTCGAACCCGGCTGCGGCAAACCAGGCCCTGGCCACTGAAGTTCAGCCGGACAGGGATTTTGCGAGCCAAACCCTCGCCGAGGAGGCAGTTGCGGGCCCAGCGCGTGCCATGGAGCCAGTTGCGAGCCTACCAGCGCCAACCCCAGCCCCACTCCCAACCCTGGCCCCAGCCTCAACCCCAACCATCGCGACCATCGCGACCCAGGAGGCCCCGGCGGAAGAAACCATTGCGAACCCAATTCCGGCGGAAGATGTTGTGGCGCAGACGCGCGTCATTCCCCCCCCGCCTCGGAAGCAGACCAACTTGCTGTTCCGGGCCTGGTCGTGGCTGAACCGGAATTATTCGATGTCCTCGAACAAGCAGCTGCGCGTGGCTGAGACCGTTTCCCTCGGAGACAAGCGCTTCGTTGCCGTGGTGCAGGTGGAGGGGCGCAGGTTCCTGATCGGCGGCGGCTCGGCGGGCGTCTCCCTATTGACCCAGCTGGGAACGGCGAACGATACGCAGGCAGCGCTCGGGGCGGCGATGGCTTCCGGGGTGATTCCGGAATGATTGAGACCCTGAAAAGATGCGCTGTTTATGCTGGGATTTTTGTCGCGTTTGCAGCGTCGGCTCCGGCGCAGGGGCACCTGGCGCTGCCAGGGGTTGAGACTTATCAATATGGAGACCGGGCGAAACTGATCGCCGCCGCTGCAGCCGCAGCGGTTAACCCGCCGGCCCCGGCCGCGAACGCACCAGCGGGGGCGGCGCCTGGAACCGGTGCGGGCTCGGCACCCGGAACCGCACCTGGCTCGGCCCCTGGCTCGGCTTCCGGAGCGGGCTCGGGATCGGCTGCGAAGCCGGATGCACGTAATGCGAAGCCTTCGGGCGTGAACAACTCGCTCGCGTCTCCCGGCGCTCCGCCGCCGCTCGGAGGCATTCAGCTCCAGGGCGTCCCCGGCGGATCTGTGCCGTGGGGGATCGTCATCCTGCTCACGGGGCTGACGCTGATTCCTTCGATCCTTCTGTGTGTGACGCCGTTTGCGCGGCTGCTGATTGTCTTTCACTTTTTGCGCCAGGCTCTGGGACTGCAAACGACCCCTTCGAACCAGACCCTCATCGGGCTCTCACTCATCCTGACGTTTTTCCTGATGCAGCCGGTGGGAACCCAGATCTACGACAACGCGATTGTTCCCATGCAGGCCGGCCAGATCACCGCCATGGATGCGCTCGGACGCGGCGAAGTTCCCGTCCGGAAATTCATGAGTCACTATGTGCGGGAAAAAGACGTGGCCCTGTTCGTCGAGCTGGCCAAAGAGCCGCGGCCCGCCTCGCTGGATGACGTGTCGATGCGCGTGCTCCTGCCTGCCTACATTTTGTCGGAGCTGAAAGCGGGTTTTCAGATCGGCACTGTGCTTTTTCTTCCCTTCCTGATCGTGGATATGGTGGTGGCCTCGATTACGACTTCCGTCGGCATGCTCCAGCTGCCTCCGGTGGTGATTTCAACTCCGCTCAAACTGCTGCTCTTCCTCATGGTCGACGGGTGGCATCTGCTGGTCGGGTCTTTGATGAGGAGCTTTAACTAAGCCTATGGGCGTGGATCAGGTCGTTTTTCTCGGGCGCACGGTGCTGGAGGAGGTCATCCTGTTGGCCGGGCCGATTCTTGGAGTCGCGATCCTCGTCAGCTTACTAGTGAACGTCTTTCAGGTACTGACGTCACTGCAGGACATGACTGTATCTTCGGTGGCTCGCCTTATTGCGACCGGCAGCGCCTTATTTGTTGCGATGCCCTGGATGTGGCGGCACCTGGCCAATTTCACCCTAACGATGCTCTCGAATTTTCAGGTGTACCTGCAATGATCGAAATCCCCCTGCTGGCGATCATCAGCGGCATCCTGACCATTGGCGTGCGCCTGACGGGCCTGATGCTGTTCGCTCCTTTCTTCGGCAGTACCGTCATTCCCGCGCGCATTAAGGCGGTTCTGGTTCTGGCGCTGACCGGGTTGCTGTACCCGGCAGTGAGCCATGAATTTACTCCGCCCTCGCTGGCGCATTGGCCGTTCCTTGTGTTCACGGAGTTTCTCATTGGCGCAGGGATGGGTATCGCGACCAATCTCGTGTTTGAAGCAGCTCAACTCAGCGGACAGGTGCTGGGGGTGCAGATGGGCTACTCGCTGGTCAACATCCTGGATCCTCAGACGCAGGTGGATACGACAGTAATGTCGGTCTTTTATCAGAGCATTGTCATGCTGCTCTTTCTGCGCATGGACGTCCATTACTGGCTGCTCCGCGCCATCGGCAACAGCTATGCGTATCTTCCCGCCGGGTCGGCGCACCTGAGCGGCCTGTTCACCATCGGCGTGCTGAAGGCCGTTGGAGACCTGTTTGGAGTAGGCGTTCAGATTGCCGCGCCGGTGCTCTCAGCCACGCTGGCTGCGGACATTGTGCTGGGTCTGCTGGGAAAAGCCGCTCCGCAGATGCCGTTGATGCTGCTGGGCCCGGCGGTCAAGAGCGTTCTCGGCCTGCTGATTTTGATCGCAACTCTGAAGTACTGGCCCGACCTTTTCCGGCGCTTGTTTCTTGACGCCATGACCAACGGAGACCGCCTGCTCCATCTGGCGAGATAACAGGCGAGACAACAAATATGGCCGACGAGAGCAAAACAGAAAAAGCAACACCGCGACACAGGAAACGCGCCCGCGAGCGCGGCCAGGTGACGCGCTCCCGCGAGTTGAGCGGCGCGCTGACTTTGGCGGCGGTGGCGGGCGTTGTGTTTTTCATGGGGCGCGACGCGGTTCCGCACTGGACGGTCTTCTTCCGCAACACACTCGACGCGGCCGGCACCGATTCGATCGGCGCGAACGGTCCTCTGTTGTTCTGGACCAGCGTTGAAGCCATGCGCTGGGTCTTTCCGATTCTGCTGGCCGCGCTGGGTGTGGCATTGTTCACCAGTCTGGCGCAGGGCGGATTCGTCTTTGCTCCGGAAGCGCTCTCGTTCAAGTTTGAGCGCCTGAGCCCGGGGAACAAGCTGAAGCAGATGGTGTCGCTCACGGCGGTCAGCACAATTCTGAAATCCCTGCTGCCCTTCAGCGCGATTGTCTGGGTTGGCTACGCGGGCATCAGCGGCCATTGGGGAGAGATTCTGCTGAGCTCTTATGTAGGCGCCCGCGGGTTTACCTCGCTGGTGAGCAGCATCCTGCTCGGGATTTGCTGGAAGTCGGGACTGATTCTTCTCGCCTGGGGCGGTGTGGACTACCTGCTGCTGTGGCAGAAGAACGAAGGCGATCTGAAGATGAGCCGCCAGGAAATCAAGGAGGAGATGAAGGAGTCAGACGGCAATCCGCAGAGCAAAGCGAGGATCCGCAAACTACAACGGCAGTCGCGCCGCAGGCAGATGCTGAAGGCCGCCGAAACTGCAACCGTGGTCATTACAAATCCGACGCATTATGCCGTGGCGCTCCGCTACGAGGTCAATATGGCCGCGCCCCTCGTGGTGGCCAAGGGCCTCGATAACCTCGCCGCGAAGATCAAGGAGATAGCCTGGAAGCGCGATATTCCGGTGATGGAAAACCGCGCGCTGGCGCAGTCGCTGTATCGGGCCGTCGAGGTGGGCGATCCGATTCCGTCGGCCCTCTACCATGCTGTCGCGGAAATTCTGGTGATGGTCTATAAGGCCCAGGCTGAAGTGAGAAACCGTGAGGCCCAGAGGAGGGCTTCCATCAATCCGCAGGCACAAGCGAGGCCCGTGTGAACAAGAAAGGACTCCTCGGCACTCTCCAGACGTACTCCGACTGGGTCATCCCGGTGGGAGCCGTCGTGCTGGTGTTTGTAATGCTGGTGCCGCTGCCTGGCTTCGCGCTGGATCTGCTGCTGACGCTCAGCATCACCGCGTCGGTGCTGGTGCTGCTGACTGCGATCCAGGTTCTGCGGCCGGTCGAGTTTTCGGTGTTTCCGAGCTTAATCCTGCTGCTGACGCTGATGCGTCTGGCGCTCGATCTGGCGAGCACGCGGCGCATCCTCCTTCATGGCAACGAAGGCTCCTCTGCAGCCGGTAAGGTCATAGAGGCTTTCGGCCAGTTCGTTGTGGGCGGCAACTACATTGTCGGCTTCGTTATCTTTCTCGCGCTGATCGCGATTCAGTACCTGGTGGTAAGCCACGGCGCGGTGCGCACCGCCGAAGTGACAGCGCGCTTCACTCTCGATGCCATGCCCGGCAAGCAGATGGCGATCGACTCCGATCTGAATACCGGCCTCATCAATGCGGATCAGGCCCGCCAGCGCCGCGAGATGGTCGCCCGCGAAGCGGAGTTCTGCGGCTCGATGGACGGTGCGGCCCGCTTCAGCCAGCGCGATTCGATGGCCACCATTCTGATCACGGTCATCAATATTGTCGCGGGATTCCTGATCGGCGTCTTTCAGCAGGGCGTTCCATTCCAGCAGGCGCTCAAAACCTACACGATTCTGACCGTGGGCGACGGCCTCGTGGCGATCATTCCTTCGCTCCTGGTCTCGGTGGCAGGCGGCATTGTGGTAACCCGGGCGGCGTCCAGTAACTCGCTGGGCACCGATATCGGCAAGCAGGTCTTCAAAACTTCGCGTCCTCTGTGGATCGTCGGCGGGGTTCTGCTGGCTCTGGCCGCGATCCCGGCGATGCCGAAGATTCCTTTCCTCGCTCTCGGCGGCCTTGCGATGTTTGCCGCGTGGAAGATGAAGCCGAACGCGGCGGCGGAAGCGGCCACGGCAAAGGCGGCAGCGGCGAAGGCGGCGCCAGGAACACCGTTGGTCGACCCGATGGACGCGGCCATGAAGCTGGACGACCTGATGCTCGAGGTTGGGGTTGGCCTGGTCCCTCTGGTCGACGCCAAGCAGGGCGGCCAGTTGCTGGCCAGGGTGAAATCGCTGCGCAAGAATCTTGCTCAGCAGCTGGGATTCCTGGTTCCATCGATTCATATCACCGACAACCTTTCGCTGAAGGAACGGGAGTATGTCGTCTACCTGCGCGGAGTGGAGATTGCTCGCTGGGAATTGCGGCGCGACAAGCTGCTGGCGGTAAATTCCAACCCCAAGCCCGGCGATTTGCAGGGTCAGGAGACCCGCGAGCCGGCGTTCAACTCACCCGCAAAGTGGATCGCCCCGGAATTACAGGCGCAGGCTATTGCGGCCGGATACGCCGTCGTCGATCACACTTCGGTTTTGTCAGCGCATCTTGCGGAACTGATCAAGCAGAACGCCCACGACCTGTTGACGCGGCAGGAAACCAAGCGCCTGATCGACCGGCTCTCCGACTCCCATCCAAAGCTGATCGAAGAGCTGATGCCCAAGCTGATGAGTCTCGGTGAAATCCAGAAAGTGCTACAGCAGCTGTTACGAGAACAGGTCTCAATTCGCGACCTGGGGACAATTCTCGAAACCATGGTGGAGACGGCGGCAACCAACAAGAATCCGGTCATCCTGGTTGAAGCCGTGCGGCACTCCCTCGGACGCGCGTTGATTCGTCCTCTGCTCGACGAGAACGGACAGCTGAAGGTGGTCACCCTGGACAGCTCCATCGAAGAGGAGTGCGCGCGCACCGGATCCCAGAATCCGCAGGCATCCTCCGGAGCGATCCAGATTTCTGTGGCGCGCAGAGTGCTGGACGGCCTCCGCGCGATGCTGGGCGATCAGGTAGCGCAGGCTCCGCCCGTGTTGCTGTGTTCATCTCCAGGCCGGTTCTACCTGCGGCGCCATCTGGAGCCGTTCATTCCCAGGATTGTGGTTGTTTCTCCATCGGAGATTCCGCCAATGACGCAGGTGATGTCGCTGGGGTCGGTGCGATGACCCAGCCTGAGATTTTCATGTTGGACGAGGTGAAACCATGACAGCAGCTGAAATGGCGTACACCATGAGCGCATCCTGCTCGGACTCGGGGGACGACCTGGTCCTGCAGGAGTTGCCTCAGGTTTATTACATTGCCGCGCGCATCCGCGAGCGCCTTCCGCAGCATGTCGAGATGGAGGATCTGGTGAGTGCGGGAGTTGTTGGGCTGCTCGAGGCCAACCGCAGCTTCGACCGCAACAAAAACGCGCAGTTCAGGACGTTCGCTAAATTCCGGATACGCGGCGCCATCCTCGATAGTCTGCGCGAGATCGACTGGGGATCGCGTTCGCTGCGCCGCAGGGGCCGCGAAATTGCCGAGGCCACAGCACGCCTGCAGGCGAAGCTGGGCCGTCATCCGGCGGAAGCGGAAGTCGCAGACGAAATGCAGCTGGATATTGACCATCTGCGCCGCATCATCGCGCAGCTCGATGTGCTGCATGTGGCCGGACAGCATGTTGCCACCTCCAACGATCAGTCCGAGACGATGGATGTGATCGAATCGGCGCCCAATCTCGACGATCCCGATCCTTTTGAGCTGTGTCTGCAGGGCGAGATGAAGGCCCATCTGGCCGAGGCCATCTCCAAACTCAGCGAGAGGGAGCAGCTGATCCTCTCGCTCTACTATCGCGAGGAGCTCACCATGAAGGAAATTGCCAGGGTGGTGGGCGTCGCGCTCTCGCGTGTGTCGCAAATCAGACAGGCAGCGATGATCAAGCTGCGGGAGTCTCTGGCCCACGTGCAGCAGCCATCTCAGCCCTGGAACCCGGCTACGGAGGTACTCGATCGTGCCTGATCAGGATCAGGAAAAAGAAATAGTTGAGCCGGCGGAGCCGAAACGCGCGGAAAAGCAACGCACCGTGGTGAATTGCAATTTCAGGTCTGCAGGACGCCTGTCGAATGAGAACGCCAGATCGCTCACGGCGGCGCACGAGACCTTTGCGCGCCACCTGTCGAGCGCGCTCGATGCCTTTCTGGCAACCGGCCTCGAGGTGAAACTAACGGGGCTGGAGCAGCTCCCCGTCAAGGACCACATTGCAGCCATTCCGCCCCTCAGTTACATGGTCCCGTTCTCTTTGCTCAACACGCCGGGCACCATGGTCCTGGAATGTGACATCGATCTGGTGTTTGCCACGATCGAAATTCTGCTGGGAGGGACCGGAGGACAGTCAGGCAGCAATCGCGAACTTTCCGAGATTGAAGAGGAGATCATGCACGACGTGACTCTTCTGATCGCGCGTCAGGCTGAAAATGCATGGCATATGCCGGACCAGTCTCTTGCCGTGGGAAAGCGGATCAAGTCCTCGGTCCTGCACCAATATTGCCCTGCCAATGAGAAAGTGACTCTTGTAAAGTTTGCCGTCGAGCTGGCGGGCGTCACCGGATCGTTCCAGTTCGTCTTCCCCACCACATTTCTCAATTTGCTGATCCAGCAGATCAAGGTGGAGGAGCCTGAGAAACAGGGTGGCCTGCGATTTTTCCCCAGAGCCAGCATTCGTGAGCGAATTCTCGATTGCGACATTGACCTGGCGGCGGAATTGGTCGGCTTGCGCGTCTCCGTACGGGATCTGATCTCGCTGGAGCCGGGCAGCGTTCTGAAGCTCCGCGCGCCAGTGCGCACGCCGGGAATGTTGACCGCGGGCGGCCTGGGATTCTTCGAAGCAATGCCAGTACGCAATGGATCGCAAAAGGCGGCCCAGTTGGGCCGCCGAACAACGCCGCCCAATTTGGAAAGGGGATAGAAATGGTTGATAAGCCAGGCAATAAAAAAGCCGCAAAGGACTTCGCAGCCGCATTCGCCACTGCAGCGGGTGAGGCGTTGACCAGGTCCATTGGAACTCCGTGGCCGATGGAAGTGATGGACGGCGCCGAGCCGCCGACCCAGTCGGCAAATCCGATTCATTTCCGTCTGACGGTGGAAGGGCGGCTGAATGGCGACTGCTTTATCGAGTTCTACGAACCTCAGGTTTTGGTGCTGGCTAAGAAATTCCAGAACAAGCCATCCGGAATCGAAGAATGCGTTGAAGCGCTGCAGCAGGTGCTGTCGTCTGCAACGGCGCTTTTGCGGACGAGTCTGGCTGATGAGTATGGCGAACTCGGCTTTAAGGTGGAGCGCGTCTCCGGGCTGGCGTTCGGCGGAATGTTCGCCGTTCCGCTGGCCGCGCCTTCCGATGCCTCCGGTGCGCCCGTGTTGCTTTACTTCGATGGGCAAATGCTCGCGGCATTGGGGGGCATTGCACCCAAAGATCAGGCCGCTGGCCGGACGAACTTTGACCCTGTGAATCTGAAGCTCGTGATGGACGTGGAGCTGAACGTCTCGCTGCGCTTCGGCCAACGCCAGCTTCCCCTGCGCGAAATCCTCGAGCTGACCAGCGGATCGGTAGTCGAACTGGATCGCATGGTCGACGAACCGGTCGAGCTCCTTCTGGACGGGAAGCTCATCGCTCGCGGGGAGGCCGTCATTGTCGATGGCAATTACGGCCTGCGAGTTACGGAAATCCCACAGCCGATGGCGTCTCATCTGGTTCACTGAGGCGGCGAGGACCATAACGATGAATGTCTCACTGAAGTCGTTGCTGCCACCGATTGATTTTGGCTGGAACCACGTCCGCGCCCGGTGCGGCGTCTCCACATGCCACAATAAGTTACTGACCAGGACCGTGCCTCAAAGCCGCATTGGCATCCATATGGGCCAGCAATGGTATTGCAGCCCGGACTGTTTTGCTGCCGCGATCGAGATTCCGCTGGCAGTGCTTTCGAGGGAACGCCTCATGGATACGGCGCGCAATCCTCGGCTGTCTCTCGGATTGGTGATGCTGTCCAGGGGCTATTTAACCGAAGACCAGCTGCGATTCGCAGCATCGGAAAGCCGCGCCGGCGAGCCGTTGGAAGACGCTCTTGTCCGGCTGGGCCTGGCCGGCGACAGAGAACTGGCTGCGGCGCGCGCCGCCCAATGGGGATTTCCGGTCCTGGGCCACGATGGAAGCGGCCTGATGGTGCAGGCCGATCTTCCGAAAACGTTTCTCCAGGGCTTTGCCGCCGCCCCGGTGCATTATTCACCGGCGGCGAAGAGGCTTCTCCTGGGCTTCGTGCATCAGGTGGATCACAGCTTCCTGCACGCAATCGAACAGATCGTCGGATGCCGTCCGGAGCCCTGTTTCATGACGCCGGCGGAATTCGAGGCGCAGATGCAGAAGGTGACTGCGGTTCCGGATTACCAGGAAGTGGTGGTCGACGAGCCACGCACTCCCGCGCAGATGTCCAGGACACTTGGCGGCCTCGCCCTGGAGGTGGGTGCAAAGCAGGCAAGCATCGTCCGGTGCAAATCCTGGGTGTGGGCGCGTCTGACGAGTAAGCGGCGGACGATGGACGTCCTGTTCGCAATGAAAAACGCCACTGAGGTAATGGAGAGTCGCGAATTGGTCTCATAAGCCTCCGGTTCTGGAAGCTTCAGCCTGACACTGTCGGCGCCTGACCTGGAAATTCGGCAAGAATTGCCGATATATGTGCCGGGTGACGGATCGTGCTGACTACCGGCGTTATTGAAATTCGGACGGAGCGCAGTGGCTGCGCCGAGCGATTCACATTGCAACCCGAACTGGTCGACGATCTTCCGGACGTTCCGGTATTACCGGGAACTCTGCTGTTGATGGAACTCAAGGCCCACGAAATTTCCGTCGATCTCCACGAGATGTCCCAGCTGGTGCTGAGCGACCCCGGCGCGACCCTCCAGATTCTGCGTTTGGCGGCTCATGAATACGGCAATGGCGGCGAACACCCGTCGCGCATTGAAGATTGCATATCGAGTCTGGGATTGCAGGCTTGTCTCAAGGCAGCCGCGCGACAGACCGTCACCGGGCACCCACGTCATCGGGCTGTTCTGGAGATCTGGGCACACTCTTTGGAGGTAGCCAAATTCTCGAGCGCTCTGGATGAAGCGTCCTCTGGAACTTCAGGGCCGGAAGCGGCGTACCTGGTGGGCTTGCTTCATGCGCTGCCGTTGATGCCAGCCGTTCTCGGCTGGAACTGCCGGGAACGCGGATTGAAGGATGAGGCAGCCGAGGGTCTTAGTCTGGCCGAGCGTTGGCGCCTTCCTCGCTGTGTCCAGGATTTCTTCCGCGAAGCCAGCCTCCCAGGACAAGGCACGCAATGGACGGGCATCGTGGAACGGGCGCATCAGATGGCGCGGCGATCGTCGGTCCAGTGTCCTCTCTATGACAGGCTAACCCCGCGGTTGCATAAGCGGGCGTAGAAATAGGTTTCAATCGCAGGCATAAATCTCTCCTCTCAGATTGCGTTCCAATGAGGGTGGTGACTGAGGGCATGGGGTTCTCATGGACGACGGCCGCCCGCTCTCATCGATCCCTCATCAAGCCAGCCTTTTAGCAGGGTTTTCGTAGCCGGTCCGGGCAAACCTTGCCCATCAGGATGGCACGCATCGTGCATGATCCTCTGCGAAGAGGTCCCATGGATAGTGGATACTACGCCGCGTGTACCGCCCTGGTGTCGCGGACCCAGGAACTGGACACGATCGCTAACAATCTGGCCAACGCCAGCACCGTTGGGTATCGCGGCGAGGAAAACGTGTTCAGCTCGGTCCTGGCCAATGCCGGTGATCGGACTGGCTCCGCGCTCGAGCAGGCGATGAACAACTACGGAATCCTGAGCGGCACCGCCCTCGACGGGAGCCAGGGAGCGCTGCAGAAGACCGGCAACGATCTCGATATGGCGATTGAAGGGAAGGGCTACTTTGTGGTCCAGACCGCAAACGGCCCGGCATACACGCGGAACGGCAGCTTCCAGGTCTCGGCGAAAGCCCAGCTGGTCACCAGCTCCGGAGACACGGTGATGGGCGACAAAGGTCCAATCGCCATGCCGCCCGGGCAGGTGGCCATCAGCGCCGACGGAACGATCTCGTCAAACGGCGCCGTGGTGGGCAAGATCAAGGTTGTCGGCTTTCCACCCAACACACAGCTAACCAGCATGGGCGCCAGTTACTACACCGCCCCAGCGAATATAGCGGCGACGGCGACCGATGCCAGCGTACGGCAGGGCATGCTCGAAAGCTCCAATGTCAACCCCGTCGCGGGCATGGTGGAACTGGTGACCGCGCAGCGTTCCGCGGAGATGATGCAGCGGGCGCTTTCGATGTTCAACTCTGAAATCGACAAAACAGCGACGCAGGATCTGCCGAAGGTTTAAGGAGACCAACGATGTTTCACGCCCTATCTACTGCCGCAACCGGAATGACAGCGCAGCAGCTCAACCTGGACAACATCGCGAACAATCTGGCGAACTCGAGCACAGCGGGATTTCAATCGCGGCGTGTGCAGTTCTCCGATCTTCTCTATCAAAACGACATCATGCCCGGCGCGGCCGCCACGCAGCAGACCACCGTTGCCTCCGGCCTGCAGATCGGTCTGGGCACGCGGCCTGGCAACACGGAAATCGTGCAGACCCAGGGCGACCTGACCAGCACCGGCAATCCGCTTGACCTGGCGATTCAGGGAAGCGGCTTCTTCCAGATCCTGCTGCCGAATGGGCAGACCGGCTACACGCGCGCCGGATCGTTTCAGACCGATGCCCAGGGAAACCTGGTGACCGCGAACGGCGACGCTCTGCAGCCCGCAATCAATATTCCGACCGCGGCGATCAACATTACAGTCGGCAGCGACGGCACCGTCAGCGTTTCGCTTCCTGGGCAGACGAAGTCGCAGCAGGTGGGCGTTGTTCAGCTGGCGATGTTCGCGAACCCAGGCGGTCTGAACAGCGTTGGCAACAATATCTATCTGCCCACGACCGCCTCTGGCGACGCGGTCGTCGGCGCAGCCGGTGGCTCGGAAGGCCTGGGCACGATTCAGCAGGGAATGCTCGAGCAGTCGAACGTGAACGTCGTGGACGAATTCGTCAACATGATCCTGGCGCAGCGTTCGTACGAGTCGAATTCCCGCGTGATTAAAGCAGCTGATGAAATGCTCCAGCAGTTGAACCAGTTGGCCCAGTAGTGGTAATCCGATGACGCGATTTCGCCTGATCTTTTCGTGGCTGGTCTCCGGCGCCGCTGTGGCTCTGCCGGCGATGGGCGCTGTCCATCATGCCGTTACGGCCGCGGAAGTTGTGGCGGCGATCAACGGCATCGGGATGGAGATCGCTCCGGATCAGGTGACGCTGTTAACCGCGGTCGTGGCCAATACTGAAAGCCCGCGGCTCACCGTGAAGTCGATAGAGCGATGGGACGACCATCGCGTCATGGTGCGGATGGAGTGCGCCGATCGCGAGGAGTGCCTGCCGTTTTTCGTGGGTCTTCGCCTGAGTCGGGACGAAACTTCGCGCGCGGTTGCCGCTCTGCCGGATCGCTCTGCGGGACTGCAGTCGCGGGCCAATGTTCCTGTGGTGAAAGCAGGATCGCCAGCGACGCTGTTGCTGGACGGCGACCACGTGCATATCCGGCTCTCTGTCATTTGCCTGCAGAACGGCATCACCGGGCAGACCATCAGGGCTACCAGCAAAGATCATACGGTCGTTTACACGGCTGAAGTCGTCGATGGCGGAGTGCTGAAGGGACGCCTGTGAAGATGAGACTGCTAAAACATATCGCCCTCCAGGTCTTCTGCGCGGCACTGCTGCTGAGCGCGACGGCCTTGCCGGTGGCGGCCAAGCGCACCAGCAAGAAGAACAGTCCGGCGCAACTGCGTTCGCAATACCTTGCGCGACTGAAAGAGCAGGACCAGCAGGAGTCGCCGCACACCGTCGGCAGCTTGTGGTCGCCGGGAGCGGATCTCGACGATCTCTCCACCGATTACAAAGCGCGGAGGCTGAATGACACGCTGGTCATTCTGGTCGCGGTGCAGACGACTGCGGCGCAAAACGCCGATGTGAACAGTTCGCGGGCCTTTCAAACCAGCTCGGCCATTACGGGACTGGCCGGCGATATCAATACCAAAGGCGTCAACCCCCTGTTCAACGCCAATTCGAACACGACTCTCAAGGGATCCGGAGCTACGGATTCGAGTACTACTTTTCAGACCAGTCTAACCGGCCAGGTCATTGCCGTTTTACCCAGTGGCAATCTGGTGGTGGAGGCGCAGCGCAAGATCTTCATGAATAACCAGCATGAAGATGTAACGATTCGCGGTGTTGTCCGGCCCAGAGACATCGGGTCGAACAACACCGTCTCCTCCGCTGCGCTCAGCAATCTTGAAATTGAGATGAAGGGCAAGGGGATCATCGCCGACAGCACCCGGCCGATGAACCCCATCACCAAAGCAATCCTCTGGCTGGTTGGATTCTGATGACCAGACTGCCCATGGCGAAGTTGCCCGTCCTCACCGCCTGTGCTTTGGCGCTGGGCGCCGTATTTTCCGCGCCGCCGGTGAAGGCCGCTGCGGATGCACCGAACCGCGAGGTGCTGATCCGCGACATCACCAGCGTCCAGGGCGTGCGCGACAACATGCTCGTGGGTTACGGCCTCGTGGTCGGACTGAACCGCACCGGAGACAGCCAGCAAACCTACTTCACTGTGCAGACGCTGGCCAATGCGATGCAGAGGATGGGAGTTCTGATCTCGCCAGGAACCGTCGAAGTGAAGAATGTGGCTGCAGTTTTCGTCACCGCCATGCTGCCGCCATTTGCGCGGCCAGGCGCCCGGCTTGACGTCACGGTTTCCTCGGTTGGCGATGCTAAAAGCCTCGAGGGCGGCGTCCTGCTGATGAGCGCGCTCCACGGTCCCGACGGACAGGTCTATGCGGAGGCTCAGGGACCACTTCAGATGGGCGGATATACCGTCGGCAGCGGGACGAACGGAAAGCAAGTGAACTCAACGACCGTCGGCATGATCACCAGCGGTGGCATTGTGGAGCGCGACACGGCTGTCGATCTGCACACCTTCCAGACGGTCTCCCTGCTGCTGCGGAATCCCGACTTCACGACCGCCAAATCGATCGCCGATGCGGTGAACCAGGAATTTCATAAAAACGTCGCTTCGGCGCTCGACAGCACTCGCGTGGACATCAACGTCGCCGGTGCAGGCGCAGCTTCGGTGCCCTCCTTGATTTCCCAGGTGCAGAACCTGTCGCTCACCGTCCACACGCCTGCGAGGATTGTCATCAACGAACGGACCGGCACCATCGTTCTTGGCGGCGATGTAAAGCTGACGCCTGTCTCGGTTATCCATGGCAATCTTTCGATTCAGGTCGTCACTACCTATAACGTCGCCAGCGTTGCCACGGGCCGGCTCGGACCTGGGGGTGATCGCGGCGGCGACCATGGTTCAGATGGGCGCAGTTCAGATGGACGCGACGCAGAGGCCGGCCGTGGTGGACCTGACGGAGGGGGAGACCGCGGCCTCCGTTTGGAACCGGTCCTTGTCCCGCAGACCAGCCTGGATGTGAATGACGGCCCGGCGCAGACGATGCGGCTCGATCAGGGCGCAAACGTCGAAGAACTGGTCAACGGGCTGCACGCGATCGGCACCTCGGCGCGCGATGTGGTGGCCATCCTGCAGGCGATTCAGGCCGAAGGCGGGTTGCAGGCCGAAGTGGAGGTCCAGTAAATGGGAAGCAGCGCTATCGGCATTGGGTCACTGTCGTCACAGGCCAGCCTGCAGCAGGCTCGCGAAGACCAGATGCTCCAGCAAATGAAAGGGCAGAACGGCGCAAATGACGACGCGAAAATCGAAAAGGGATCGAAGCAATTCGAAGCCATGCTGCTCGGCACCTGGCTGCAGCAGGCGGAGCAGTCGTTTGCAACCATCCCCGGCGCCGAAGACGACGACGATGCGGCCGGTCGGGATCAGATGATGAGCCTGGGAGTGCAGTCCCTGGCGGAGTCGATGGCGGCCTCGGGAGGTATCGGCATCGCAAAGATGATCGCAAAGGCAATGGAAGCAACGGCCCACAAGGCGGAGGCGGCAGCACCGAGTGAGGCGCAGCCGGCACCGTTGCCGTCGCCGGCACCCTCAACCTCACCCTCAACCCAGGCAAAGGGAAAAATCGACGAAAGACCCTGAGTTTTCCATTAAACTCCGGCCAGAGAAGTGCCGATAGTAACGCCGATCCAGTAGGGGGGATCATTTATGAGAATCGATCTAACGAATTCGGCCGCGAGCCAGATCCTGAATGAAACTCCCGCGCAGCAGGTCAGCGGGCAGGGCGCAGCGGTTTCGCAGCCCACGGGCAGCGAGGATCGCACCACCCTCACGTCCGGTCAGGCTTCGGTGAGCGCGCTCGTCAGCTCGGCCATGACTACGCCCGAGATCCGGGAAGACAAGGTTGCCAGTCTGCAGCGGGCCATCGCCAGCGGACAGTATGAACTCGATCCCGCGAAGATTGCCGCGTCGATGGTCGATGAGCACGCCTGATCCCCCGGAGCGGGGAAGGTGATGCACGGAAAGTACCAGCCATGAGCGATGCTGTCGCGTCAACCCGGAACACCGAAGCTGGAGAGCATCTTCAGCTGTTGCGTTCGCTCGCCGGCGAGCTCGAACGAGCCATGGCGGCCATCGCCGGGAATAATCTCGATGAGCTCGAGGACAGCGTCGCCAACCAGCAGACGCTCAGTCTTCGCCTCAGCGAACTGGCGGATCGGCTCAACGCTCCTCCGCCTCCCAGCCGCGGGCCCGTCGCTGCATATTCCATCGACGAAACCTTCAGGACCCAGCTTCGCGCCGCCAACGCCGAACTGCAGAATCTGAACCGGCGCTATGCCAGCCTGTTAAAGCATTCGAGCCGTTCCGTCGCCATGATGGCATCGCTGTTCCGTTCGTTCCGCGGACAATTTCAGGAGGCTTCTGGCGCCAGGTTGAAACATCAGACCTGGTCCTGCCAGGTGTAAACGCCATGGGAGGATTGACCACATCGCTGTTGGTTGGCCTGCAGGCCCTGGAAGCAAGCCAGGCGGCCCTCGATGCCACCAGCAACAACATCGCCAACGCCAATACTCCGGGCTATACCCGCGAAGTGGTGCAGCTGAGCGAAAACGCCGAGAATGAGTCGGCCGGCACTGTCACCGGCGGTGGCGTCACGCTGGACGGCATTCAAAGCGTCCGCGACGAGTTGCTTAATCTGCAGATTCAGCAGCAGACTTCGCTCCAGAGCAGCGCGGATACGCAATCCTCCAGCCTGCAGCCGATCCAGCAATACTTCGCCAGTTCGGGCAACGATATCGCCACCACTCTTAGTTCGTTTTCGAGCAGCCTGGCGCAGCTGTCGGCCAGCCCATCGAGTTCCGCCGCGCAGCAAAGCGTTCTCTCAGCCGGGCAAAACCTGGCCCAGTCCTTCAACACCACGGCCAACGGCCTCACCAGCGCGCAGACCAGCGCCGACCAGCAGGTGACCCAGACCGTGGCGCAGATTAACTCGCTGACCCAGCAAATCGCCCAGCTCAACTCCCAACTCTCCTCCACGAGTGCCACCAGCGAAAACGGCGGCGCCATCGAGGATCAACGCGATCAGCTCGTGCAGCAACTCTCGACGCTCACCGGTATCGACGTTTCGCAGAGCAGCAGCGGGGAAGTCATCACCACAGGCAACGGATCGCCGCTCGTCATCGGCAGCCAGAGCTTCAGTCTGCAGACCACGACCGGGACCGACGGCTTCCAGCAGGTGCTCGATTCCAATGGCAACAACATCACCTCGTCGATCCAGGGAGGCCAGCTCGGCGGGGCCATTCAGGTTCGCGATCAGGTGATTCCCGGCTTCCTGAACTCGCTCAATACTCTAGCCAGCCAGTTTGCGACCGCCTTCAATGCCGCGCAGGCCAAGGGCTACGACTCAAACGGCAAGGCCGGCCAGAACTTCTTCACCGTACCGCCGGGAACCGCAGGTGCGGCCGCGGGCATCGGCGTGGCCCTCACCAGCCCATCGCAGATCGCCATCAGTTCCGATGGCTCCGCGGGCAGCAATGGCAACGTCGCGAACCTTTCCGCTGCGCTGACCAATGCGCTGCCTTCCGGGCAAACGCCCGCGAACGCGTACGCCAATATTGTCTTTCAGGTGGGTAATGCCGCCTCCAACGCCAGTGCGGAATCCACTGCAGTCGGCCAAAACATCCTGCAGCTCACCAACCAGCAAAGTGCGGTTTCCGGCGTCAGCATAGACGAGGAGACCACGAACCTCATTCGCTACCAGACGGCTTACGAGGCAGCGGCCCGGATCGTAAGTACCATCCAGGCGCTCAGCACCGTGACCCTCGACATGGGCTCGACCCAGAGCTATTGATCCTTATGCGCGTTAATCCCAACACCGTTCCGGATATCCTGGCTGATATCAATCAGAGCCAGGGCACGCTCAACACTCTGCTGCAAGAGGTATCCACCGGCAAGAGTGTGAGCGTGCCGTCGGACAATCCTTCGGCATCCGCTCAAATGGTTCAGAACACCATCGAAAGCGCGGATGTCGACCAGTACACCCAAAATGTGAGCACCACGCTCAACGCGGTGCAGAGCGCAAGCTCGGTGCTCAGCTCAGTGGTTTCGTCGCTCACCCAGGCAGTCTCGCTCGGCACCGAGGGCGCAAACGGCACCACCTCGGCCTCCAACCAGCAGGCACTGGCGGAACAGGTGCAGGGCATTCTGGCCAACGTGGTCTCAGAGGCGAATACCTCGTTTGCGGGTTCCTATCTCTTCGGTGGAACAGGCACCGGCAAGGCTCCGTACACGGCGGACCCCACGTCGCCGACCGGCTACACCTATAACGGCACCAACGACAGTAATTCGGTCGAGGTGGGTGACAACCTGAACGTTCAGTTCTCGCTCCCCGGCAGCCAGGTGTTTTCGAACTCCAGCAACAGCGTGATGGGCGCGTTGAGTTCCCTGGCCACAGCGCTCCAGAGCGGCAGCACTTCAAGCATCTCTTCGGCCACCAGCGCTGTCACCAGCGCCATCAGCTACCTGGGTCAGCAGCAGGCCTTTTATTCGAGCGCCCAGGGCCAGCTGAACTCCCAGGAGACCACGCTGCAGCAGGATACAGTCACCCTCACCACCCAGGCCACGAACCTGATCGGTGTGAACGAGGCGACGGCGGCGACCGAGCTCAGCCAGGCGGAAACCGACAATAGCGCCGTGCTTGCGGCGGCCGCCAAGGTTCTGCCGCAAAACCTCCTGAATTACCTGTCCACTCCCTCATAGAGTCGGCACGAACGCCGCAGCAAAAATAAACCCGTTCCGTGCGAGCGGGCTCGCGTCCCCACATCGGCTGGCGCGCAAAAAAAGTAGGGCGCGTTTCCGCGCCCCAAAGGTTGGTGTGCTGGTGGTCCTAGGCCGACCAGCTGAGTCGCCGGCGCTCCGCGTTCGTGGGCGAGGCGCCGGAAGATCGATGAGCTTTGACCGGAGGAATAATTTCGGCGGCTGTCTGCGCCGCCTTCAGCTCGATGGCTTGCCAGCCCTCGCGTACCTGCAGAACCAGCGCCATTTGTTCTTCGAGGAGCGGCGCTGAGCGTTTCGCCTGCGCTTCGATCAACTTGAGCCGCATCGATGCGTACAGGGCCGCCAGCTGATCCGCCAGTTCGCCGCCGGAGCCCCGCGCCAGCCAGTTCTCCAGATAACCGATGACCAGCAGCGCATGGTTTACTTCTTTGCATCGTTTCGCAATCTCGTTGTTGCGCTCGGCGGCAGCCGCCCGCCGCAGGTCGCCCGCCAGGGTGTCATAAAGGGCGATGAGAAGGCTCAGGCCGCTGGTGCCCTCCACGCCGGTTTTGCGATATGCCGCTTCTGTCGGACTCAAGGTCGTCTCCAGTTATCCGTTAGAGGATGAGTTCGAGTTCAGGCCCAGCTCCGCGTCGATATTCCTCAGCGTGTTCGGCAGCTGCTGCAATGCGATTTCCGCATTGCTGTATTCCGTGGTCAGCTGCGCTTTCAGAGGCGTGATGACGTTTTGCTGGAAATTGTCAATGTCGTTCTGGAGGTCGGTGTTCTCGCTGCTGATGCTTTTCAGATCCACCGTGAATGCCCCGTCGGCTGGACTGGTAAAGTTCGTCAGCTGATGGTCCAGAGAATTCGCGAAGCCGTTCAGCGCGCTTCCCTGGAAGAAGCTCTGCACGCCGCTGAAGTTGTTCTGGAGCGCGTTATTGAGGGTTCCGCTGTCCACGCTCAGCGTGCCGTTGGAGTTCACGGTAATGCCCAGGGAGGAGAGGTTCGGAAGGCTCGCCGTGCCTGAGGTTGGCTGATAGGTGTAGTCCGTGGCTTGCAGAAGGGCGGTCTGAAGACTGTTCACCGTTGGATCGCTGGCCAGAACCCCCTCGCCGGATCCCGTGTCGGTATATTGAGCGTTCACGGCCTGGAGGAGCGTGTTGTAGTCGGAGACGAACTGGTTGATGGCGCTTGACGCCTGCGAGCCATCCGGCGTAACCGACAGGGTGACCTGAGCAGCCGGGTTGGAGCCCAGTAGATTGAGGGTCAGGCCCGGTATTGCCCCGGTCACTGTGTTCGTTGCGCTGGAGATGGAGATGCCATCCACGGTCAGCGACGCATTGGCGCCGATGCCGGCCTGGGTGAACCCGTATCCGGCCAGCTGTGGCGAGGTGATGCTGAAATTCGCGGCGCTTCCCGAGGTGTTGCTGACGATCGCAAGCCGGGAACCGGTCGCGTCAGCGATAACGCTGGCCGTAACGCCGAGACCGTCGCCGTTGATCTGCGTTGCGACAGCGTTCAGCGTTGTCGTGCCGTCGGTCGTGATGGTCGCCGTGGATCCGCTCGCCGTTGTGATCGTGAAGCTTCCGGCCGGCAGCGCAGCCGAGCCGCTGCTGTAGCTTCCCGAAGCCCACGAGGCTGTGCTCGCCAGGCTATTGACCACCACGATGTTGTTCCCCAGCGTTGTGCCGGATGCCGAGGAGGCGGTGAGAATACTGGGATTGGATGAGGTTACTGTGGTGGCCGACAAGGGTCCGGTGAGGCTGTTCAGAGCCTGCATGTCGCTGTCGAGATTACCGGCATCGGACTGGAGCTGGCTCAGCGCATTGCTCTGGTTCTGCAGCGTCGTTTGCTGATTTTCCCAGGCCTGCTCCGGTTCTTCGGCAGCTGAAAGCGATGAGCTCACTGCTGCGTTCACGTCAATGCCCGGCGAGGAGGCTCCCAATGCTGCTTCCAGAATGCTGCTCAGATTGATCGCCGAGGATCCTGAAAGGAGGGAATTAAGTGCGGAAACTGAACTCATACGCTTCGCCCGTCCTTGCTCGGGGTCGTGACGCCCCTGCCCTTATTGCGGCACTATGCTATCGGCACTTTCAGCCATGGTGTTCAGGCGGCGCGCAAGAAAAAGCGGTGGCCCCCGTTGAAGGAAGCCACCGCCAAATCAGGAGGCCCAGGCTGCAGGCCGGCCCGGGTTGGTTACTGCAGGAGCTTCAGGACATTCTGCTCGGCCTGGCTGGACTGCGACAGGGCTGCGAATCCGGTCTGCTCCAGAACGTTGTACTGCGTCAGGTTCGACGTAGTGGTGGCGATGTTGGCGTTTTGAATGTTGTTCTGAGCGCTGGTCAGGTTCTGCACTTCGGTCGTTTCCACGGCCGAATCCGCAGTCAGCCGGTTCACCGAGGCGCCGATGGTGCCGCGGTTCTGGGCTACTGTGTTGATCGCCGATGTGACGGCGGTCAGAGCGGTCTGAGCCGCAGTTGCGCTGTTCAGGTTCAGTGCGCTGGTCAGCCCGAGCGATGTCGCCGAAAGCGCGCCGATCGAGGTGGTCAGGTTATAGGCTCCAGTCCCGGTGCCGTCGCTGGTGAATGTCGTCGCGCTGCCGCCCGTGGCTCCCGATGCGCTGAAGCTGCCAAGTGCCCCATCCGTGCTGGACACCTGGATGGAGTCTCCGACAGGTCCCGCGATCTGAACCTGGCCGCTGGCGTTAATGGTCAGCGCCGTGCCGGTGGTCAGCGTGGTGCCTGCTGCCGCCGCGATGGCGGTCTGCAGTGTTGCAACGGTGTTGCCACCGGCTGCCGTGAAGACGAACGTACCACCCGTCTTGGAGTCGGTAATCGTGGTGACCGAACCCGCCGTCAGCGCCGTGGTGGTTGCCAGCGGAGCTGCTGCGGAGCCCTGAGCCGACACCCAGGTGGGTGTGCTGCTGGCGAACACCGCTGTGCCGTTGAAGTTGGTGGTTGAGCCGATCTGGTTGATTTCCGACAGGATCGACTGGAACTCGGTGTTCAGAGCGCTGGACTGGCTCGCCGAAAGGCCGCCGTTGGAGGCTTCCGTCGCGATCGTAACTGCCTGGTTCAGAATGGTGTTGACCTGCGACAGCGCGCCATCGGCGGTCTGCAGGAGACCAACGCCGTTCGATGCGTTCTGGCTGGACTGGCTGAGGGCTGCAATGTTGGCTCCGAGGCCTTCGGAGATCGAAAGACCGGCCGGGTCGTCGGCGCCGGAGTTGATGCGCAGGCCCGTCGCCAGCTGTTGGAGTGTGGTCTGCAGGCTGGACTGGGTGTTCGAAACCGCGTTCTCCGCAACCAGCGAGGAAATGTTGTTCAGTAAGCTAATGCTCATGTCAGTTGCTCCTTGTATCGAATTCCGCCTGCACCGAACCGCTTCCCTCTTTCCAGAGGTCCGGAATTGTTACGTGGAGCAGGTGGTTGTTGCGGGCTCTCTATCGGCGTTTGGCAGGGGGATTCTAGGCTCGCCTGCAACTTTTTTTGGGCACTAAAGGGTGGGGAAGGTTACTTTTTGGGGATACGGAAGGTGGTTGGAATAGCGCGTCCGGCCCTGGTTCGTTCCCAATGTTGTGCAGCGCGCGCTGCGTCGAACCTGAGGGCAATTGCTAACTGGCTGCCTGGCCGGCGTGCTCGGTGGCTGGCGCGACTGTACGCATTCCCACCGCCTCGATGGTTGCTCCGACCATCGCCTTCATCCCCATGCAGGAATTCAGCATCAGGTGGTAGAGCCGGCGGTCGTCCCACTCCCGCTGATGGAAGCGGCGGATGTACTCCGCGCGTCGCCGATCGGTCGCGAGAATCTCGCGCTCCGCATCTTTGGCGTGTTCCGGGAAGTGTTCCTCGAACCAGCGAATCTTGCGGGTCATCGACGAATAGACAAAAACGTGAAAGGCGCCCGCAGATTTTGCCAGGGTCACGGCGGCGCCGCGCCCCACCACGACGCAGTTGCCCTGCGTTGCCTGCTCCTGCACGTATCCCCGCACAAACTCCACCATGCGGGCGCTGTCGAAAACGGCGGGGTCCTCCGGCAGTCGCTCCAGCGATCCCAGCCAGAAGGCTTTTCCAAAGCGGTAAAACCATGGGTCGATGCGCTCGTCGCACCGCTTCACCAGCGTGGGCGCGACCCCGGCCTTGCGGGCCACATCCTCGATCAGACAGCTGTCGATAAACCTCCATCCCAGCCGCTCGGCCAGGTGATGCGCGTACTCCGCTCCCTGGCTGCCATACTCCCGCTCCACCGTGATGACCTGAATCATGCCAATCCTTCTTTTCGAGCCGATGCTGCCATTTTTGCCCAGGACTCGTCAAGCAGCTTGTAATACAAGCGCCTGATCGCCTCGACGTCCAGCGAAGGCGCTCATACCCGAACGATCAGTCCTCTCGCAATTCCACCACTGTTGCCCCAGCGCCGCCCTCGTTCTGCGCCGGCTCCGTGACCGTAGCGACTTGCGGATGCTCCTTCAGCCACGCACGCAGCGTTCGCCGCAAAATGCCCATCCCCGTGCCGTGAATGATTCGGATGCGTGGCAGGCCGGCCAGGAACGCGCGGTCGAGGAATTTCTCAACATCATCGCGGGCTTCGTCGGCTGTCTTGCCGATCACATTAATCTCGCTGCTCGTCGCATCCGGCTCGGCGACAGATACACTGATCCCGCGCCGCCGCGCCGCCTGAATCGGGGTCGGCTTCGCGGCTGCCGTGACCACTTCGGCGATCTCGTCGCGGGCCACGCGCATCTTCATCGCCCCGACGGCCACTTCGAATGTCCTGTCGTCAATCTGCCGCTGCACCGTCGCTGTCCTGCCCAATGTCCGCAGCCGCACCGTGTCGCCTTCCGCCACGTGCCGCACGATGTGCGGATGGGCGTTCTGATCGCCGCGGTCCGCGCCTGTATGTTGTGCGACAACCGCCGTGTTGAAGCTCTCGGAAAACTCCCGCCGCAGCCGCGCAATCCGCTGCTCGGCCTGTTTTGACAGCTTCTGCTGAGCGGCGCGGTCTTCAATGGAGCGCACCGTTTCGCGCATCTGATACTCGAAATTCTTAAGCAGCGACTGGAGCTGCCCTTCCAGATCGCGGACTTTCGCGCGCCATTCCTTCATGCCTTCCGCGTCGAGGCGGGCACGCTCCTGCGCCAGGTCCTGTTCGAGGCGTCGAACGCGCGCGCTCTCTTTAGTCAGGTTCGCGAGCTGTTCGTGCAGCCTGTCGAGGAAACGGCCGATGTCCTGGGTCTGCGTGCTCAGGCGCTCGCGGGCGGCATGGATAATCTCGGCGCTCAAGCCGAGCCGTTGCGCGATATTGATGCCAGCCGAAGTTCCAGGCACACCCTGGCGCAGCTCGTAGGTTGGGGCAAGCGTCTTCTCGTCGAAGCCGACGGCCGCGTTCACCGCCCCCGGAGCATTCTCCGCGTACACCTTGAGCGATGTGAGGTGCGTCGAGACAATCGACCATGCGCCCACCTTCAAAAAATGCTCGGCGACAGCGACGGCCAGCGCTGCGCCCTCTTCGGGGTCGGTAGCCGATCCCAGCTCATCGAGCAGAACCAGCGAACGGGACGTAGCCCGCGCTGCGATCCGGTTCAAATTCGTAACGTGTGCCGAAAAAGTGGACAAATCCTGTTCGATGGACTGGGCATCGCCGATGTCGGCAAGGAAAGCGTCGAAGACCGGTGAAACGAGTTCGTCCGCGGGTACAGGAATGCCCGCTTGCGCCATGATGGCGAGCAGGCCGGCAGTCTTCAGGGTCACGGTTTTGCCGCCGGTGTTCGGCCCGCTGATGATGAGCTGCCGGTCATTCTCGGCCAGTTCCAAACTGACCGGAACGACCCTCTTCGATTCCGCGCGCAGGCGGCGTTCGAGCAGGGGATGGCGCGCATTTTTCAACCGAAACTCGGGGGTTTCGTCCGGAGAAAAAACCGGCGGCATGCAGTCGAATTCCTGTGCGAAGCGAGCGCGGGCCAGCAGCGTGTCTGCCTCCGCTAAAACTGCGGCTCCAGCCAGGATCGGCCCGGCAAACTGCGCGATCTGCCGCGTCATGTGCAGGAAGATACGATGAATCTCCTCCTGTTCATCCTCAAGGAGGCGCACCAGATCGTTGTTCAGCTCGATCGTCTCCAGCGGTTCGACGTAGACGGTTTGGCCGCTCGAACTGGCCCCGTGGACCACGCCCTGCACACGACGCTTCCACTCCGACTTGACGGGAATCACGAAGCGCTCGCCGCGAATCGTGATCAGCTCGTCCTGAGTGCTGCCGCCTTCGGAGAATCGCCGCAGCGCCGAACGCAAACTCTCCTCAATGGCCCGCTGCTGGCGTTCCATCTCGCGGCGGATGCGGCGCAGCTCAGGCGATGCGTCGTCAGCCAGCGTGCCATCCGGAAGTATCTTCTCGCGCATGGATTCGGTAAGCGGGCGCAGGCTGGTGGCCAGCAGCACCTGTGAAAGCGCATTCAGCTCCGGCAAACGGTCGTGGGCGCTCTCGGGCGGGGTCCGCATCACTTCGGTCCAGGCGGTGATCTCCTCGGCGAGCGCGATGATGGCGCGGAGCTCTTCTGATTCCAAAGCCACGCCTTCGATCCGCGCTTTCGCCAGCTGGTCAGAAGGATCGAAGAGCGAGCGCAGCTGCGGCATTACTCCCGCGCCGACCAGCACGCGCATTTCCGCCACCAGCGTCTGCTGCCGTGCGATCCAGGCGCGGTCCATCGATGGAACCAGAGCGGCGATCCAGGCTCGCCCCAGCGCGGATTGCGCGTAGCTGCCGAGGAAGGCAACGAACTTGTCCCACTCGAGCGGCGTGAGCGAGCCGAGTGGGGCGACGGGTTCAGGAATCGCGGGCAGTAACGGCATGGTCCCATTATCGGGCCTGCGATGATCCCGCTCGGGAAGGTGGACCTGTGGCGTCAGGTATTGTGGGAAGGAGTTGGGGGGAAGGAGAAGGAAAGACCGCATGACTGTCACACTCGCTTTGATCCAGGCCGCTCGGCAGCGCATTTGCGGCCACATCTACCTTTCGCCCGCACGGCATTCGGCGGGGCTTTCGGAGATTACCGGGCAACAGGTATTTCTGAAGCTCGACAACCTGCAGCGGACCGGAGCGTTCAAGGAGCGCGGCGCGCTCAATAAGATTCTCACGCTCACCGAGCAGGAGCGCGCCAGGGGCGTGATCGCGGCGAGCGCGGGCAATCATGCGCAGGCGGTCGCGTTCCACGCCAGCCAGAACGGTATCCGCGCGCGCATTGTGATGCCGCTGATGACTCCGCTGGTCAAAGTGGCGTCGACTTCCAGTTACGGTGCCGACGTTGTCCTACACGGAGCCAATTACGACGAGGCCTGCGCGGAGGCGATCCGCCAGAGCGAGGCCGACGGCCTCACGTTCCTCCATCCCTTTGACGACGACGCAGTGATCGCAGGGCAGGGAACCATCGGCCTCGAACTGCTGGAGCAGGTCCCTGACCTCGAAGCCGTAGTCGTCCCAATCGGAGGCGGCGGGCTGATCGGCGGCGTGGCCTGTGCCATCAAGGAGAGCCGGGCGGCTGGGGGGACGAGTCCGGTACGCGTCATCGGAGTGCAGACCGAGCGGCTGCCTTCGATGCTGCGCGCGCGCGAGGCCGGGCATCCGGTCACGATTCCAGCTGAAGCCACCATTGCCGACGGCATCGCCGTGCGGCGGGCGGGTGAGCGAACGCTGCCGCTGGTGGCGAAATATGTCGACGAGCTTGTCACGGTTGATGAAGAGGAGATTGCCAGCGCCATCCTGGTTTTGCTGGAGCGAGAGAAGACTCTGGCCGAGGGAGCAGGCGCGGCGGCGCTGGCGGCGCTGCTGCAGAAGAAGACGTCTCTAAAAGGCCAACGAACGGCGGTTCTGGTGTGCGGGG
>CAZSWI010000003.1:0-64710 GCA_964610635.1 uncultured Acidobacterium sp. | reverse complement strand
AATATTGTGAGGTGCTGACTCGCGCCTGCGGCAGGCCGGGCAACATTCCGCGATATCCCGGCTCGCTTTAACGCAGGCACTCCTCAGGGAGCGACATGTGCTGGGAGATGCGGGTGACGAGTTCCCTCGCAATCGCCAGCGACGCGGTTGCCGCCGGAGATGGAACGTTGAACACATGCATGATGCGCGGCGTATCCTCGAACTGGAAATCGTCGATCAGAGAGCCGTTGCGCCCCAGCGCCTGAGCACGGACGCCCGATCCTCCGGGCACGAGGTCCGCAGAACTGATCTCGGGGACCAGCCGCTGCAACGCCCGCACGAAAGCGGGCTTCCAGAAAGAACGATAGTATTCGCCGGCCGCGCTCTTCCAGTGCGTTGCCGCCATCTTCCAGAAGCCCGGAAACAGGAGTGCGTTGCTCAGGTCGCGCACATTGATGTCTGTGGTGCGATATCCATTGCGCCGGAAAGCGAAGACGGCATTGGGGCCGGCTTCAATGCCGCCGGCGACTCGGCGCGTGAAGTGGACGCCCAGGAAGGGGAAGCGCGGATCAGGAACCGGATAGATAAGTCCGTTCACCAGGCTGCGCCTCTGAGGCACGACTTCGTAATATTCGCCGCGAAACGGGACAATGCGCACGTTATCGTGCGATCCGGCCATGCGCCCCACATAGTCGCTCTGCAAACCGGCGCAGTTGACAACATAAGTGGCGGCAAAGTCGCCGTGCTTCGTCCTGATCTCCACCGCATCCGAGGTTTCACGGATTCCAAGCACTGCGGCATCGCAGCGAATATCCCCTCCGAGCTGCCGAATCAACTCGCCCATTTTGCGCGCGACATTGAGATAGTCGACGACGCCGACCTCGGGGACATGAATTCCGCGCAGTCCTGAAGCGTGCGGTTCCAGTTCCGCAATCTCAGCCGGCGAAACGAGGCGAAGGTTGGGGATGCCATTGGCGATTCCGCGCTGGAACAGCATTTCGAGTTTCGGGAGTTCCTCCGGCTGCGTGGCAACGATCAGTTTGCCGGTGATCAGATACGGAATCCGGTGTTCCTGGCAGAAGCGGACCATGTCGCCCGAGCCGGCGCGGCAGAGCTTCGCCTTGAGCGATCCCGGCTTGTAATAGATGCCCGAATGGATTACGCCGCTGTTATGGCTCGTCTGATGGCGAGCAATCTCTGATTCCTTTTCGAGGATCACCAGTTCCGCATCGGGATGACTGCGCAGAAACTCCAGCCCTGTGGCGAGTCCAACAATGCCGGCTCCTATGATAACGAGACGAGGACGAGACACAATTGCCTCCTGAATACGAATTTCCCTGAATTACGACTCACAAATATAGCAGTCTCCGATTCGCGTCTCGACTTTACCCACGCGCGAAAAGGTCCCGGGCATATGCAATTTACCGCATAGCTCTATAGCATTTATTCCCGGCGGCCATGCGCCGTTGCTGGTTGTGCTCTCGAGGGCAACACGAACAAAAAGGCCGGACCTTATCGGTCCGGCCAGTCTGAATCGTGAGGTTGTGGATGGAGTCACCAGACGCTCCGGTTATTCAACCGTTAAGGTGACGGTTGCAGTGTGAGTGTCGGCGCCGGTCGTCCCCGCGACCGTGATTGTGTAGAGGGTTCCCTGCGACGTCTTTTGTCCGGAACCGCCGTTGCTGCCGCATCCGGAAAGCGCCGTGGTGGCTACGACACCGCCGAGCGCCAGCAGAAGCAGGCAGATCATACGGCTCAAGCGGCGTCCGTTCCGCCGCATTCTCCCGGTGCCCGCGAAAGGCAAGAGGAGGAATGCCAGCGCCAGCGGCGCCATCTTGCGGCCGAGGTCGAAGGGCCGAACCGCCGCCGAACCCGTGGCGGCTGTGGCGACGGCCATGTCGACCGTCTGCGGTCCCGCGTTGGCAGCAACCGAGGACGGGGTGAATGTCACAGTGGACCCGGCCGGCATACCAATCGCGCTGAACGTCACCGTACCAGGATAGTTCGTCCCGGCGTAGGTCGGCGCTAATGCCAACTGGTAGGTAAAGGTCGTGCCCGCATTCCCCAGTTGTGAAGAGGGCGTCGCAGCCATCGTAAAGTCCAGCGCCGCAACGGTGATGGTTGTCGCCGAAGCCGTGCTGCTGGCGGTGAAGTTGGTGTCGCCGCTGTAGACCGCGGTGATCGTATGGCTTCCCGACGAGAGGGTCGTTGTCGAATATGTCGCGACGCCCGCGCTCAAAGTCGCGGTATTGAGCAGCGTCGATCCATCGTAGAAATTGACAGTCCCGGTGGGAGTACCGGTTGTCGCCGAAGCGACCGTGGCGGTCAGCATCAACGTGCCTCCCACGCCGACTGTACTGTTGTTGACTGCCAGCGTCGTCGTGCTGGCCGCCTGGGTAACGGTCAGCGTTCCGTCATCGATCACCACGGTGTAATCGCTCAGATTCGCTCCGCTTGCGCTGGGGACGATGGAGTAATTTCCAACGGTGGAACTGATTGTTGCGGTCGTCGCGAAGGACTCAGTGAAGGTGTCGCCGTTTTGCTGGCCGGTGATGGTTCCAGTGAAGGTTGGATTCGCCACGCCGTAAACTCGAGTGGCGTTGTTGGCCGTTACGGTGAGGGTTCCGCTGGTGACGGACAGCGGCGCCGTCGCCGTGGCCGTTTTGTAGTCGGTATTGTCAGTCGGTGTGAAGGTTACACCGAGAGTGTACGTGCCCTGGGTCAGCACGGTGGAGGCAGTTACCGCCGCCGCAGTGCCACCCGTGGGAGTAGCTGTGTACGCGAAGCTGCCCGCGACTGAGTTACCGCCAAAGCTGGCAGTCGCGTTCAGCAGAGCCGAGAGGGTGGTTCCATAAGGAATGCTGGAAGCCGGCGCCCACGTAATTGCCGGCTGATCCTGATTGACAGTCAGGGGGACCGTCTTCGGCGTCGGAGCTGCGTAAGAGTTATTGGACGGTGCGAAGCTGGCCGTCAGAGTATAGGCGCCAGCAGTCAGCACGGTTGACGCGGTCACCGTGGTGGCCGAACCGCCCGTGGGAGTTGCCGTATAAGTGAAGGTCCCAGCTACCGTGCCGCCGTTATAGGATGCAGTCGCGTCCAGAACTCCTGACAGAGTGGTCCCGTAGGCGATCGGCGAGGGGCTGGCCCACGTGATCGTAACTCCGGCGGTTCCAACCGACAGGGTGTAAGCGACTGCTGCGCTCGAGTAAGGACCTGTTCCGGTGCTGCTGTCGGTCGCTTTCACCGTGATCGGGAAGCTACCGGTCACTGTGGGCGTTCCGGCCAGCACGCCTGTGCTGCTGTTAAAGGTCAACCCGGTGGGCAGCGTCCCTGTTTCCGTGTAGGTATAGGGCGCCGTGCCGCCGCTCGCCGTGAAGGACTGGCTGTAAGCAGCGTTGGCAGCCGCGGACAGCGTCCCAGCCGCGGGCGTCAGTGCAACGGTTGGTGCACCTACCGTCAGGGTGTAGTTCTGCGTGCCGGTAAAGTTGGCGCTGTCCCTGGCGGTCACGGTGAAGGTGAAGCTTCCACCCGCGGTCGGCGTCCCCGCAATCGTCCCAGCCGAGCTCAACGTGAGACCGGCAGGCAACGCTCCGGTTGTAACGGTATAGGTATAGGGCGAAGTGCCACCGCCGGCGGCGACACTCTGGCTGTACGCCGCGGCCACCGTGGCTGCTGGAAGTGTGGCCGGCGTGATCGTGATCGTCGGTGCGCTCACCGACAGGGTGTATCCAACGGTCTTGCTGAATGGCGAACCGGTTCCCGTGGTGCTGTCCGTCACCTTGATGGTGATGGGGAATGTCCCGCTTACCGTCGGGGTTCCGGCGAGCGTGGCGGTTGCAGCGGTCCACGTGATGCCGGTTGGCAATGCGCCCGTCTCAGTCCAGGTGTAAGGCGAGGCGCCTCCGCTGGCCGTGAAGGTCTGCGTGTAGGCTACATTCGTCGATGCCGCTGGCAGACTGGCCGGCAGCATCGCGAGCGTCGGACCGTTCACGGTCAGCGTCACGTTCTCAGTGCCCGTGAAGCTGTCACCGTCTTTGGCAGTTACAGTGATGGGGAAGCTGCCCGCCGCCGCCGGTGTTCCGGAGAGGAGACCTGCAGCGGAGAGGGTGATCCCGGCCGGCAGCGCGCCCGTTTCCGTCCAGGTGTAAGTGCCTGTTCCACCGCTGGCGGCGAATTGCTGGCTGTAAGCCGCGTCAGCCGTTGCCGCAGTCAGCGACGTTGGCGTGATCGTGATCGTGGGCCCGCTGACCGTCAGCGTATAGGCGTTGGTCTGACTAAACGGAGAACCCGTGCCCGTGGTGCTGTCCGTGACCTTGATGGAGATCGGGAACGAGCCGGCTTGCGTCGCAGTCCCGGAGAGCGTTGCCGTTGCGGTGTTGAACGTGATGCCCGTCGGCAGGGTCCCGGTCTCTGCATAAGTGTAGGGCGATGTTCCGCCGCTTGCCGTGAAGGTCTGGCTATACGCCACTTCCGCAGTCGCCGTTAACGTACCCGCCGCAGGCAGCACTGTGATGGCTGGTCCATTGACCGTCAACGTGTACGCTTTGCTTCCGGTAAAGTTGTCGCTGTCCTTCGCGGTCACGGTGATGGGGAAGCTGCCAGCCTGGGTTGGCGTTCCGGAGAGCACACCCGCTGTGCTCAAACTGAGCCCTGCGGGCAGAGTCCCGGTCTCGGTATAGGTATAAGTACCGGCGCCGCCGGTAGCAGTGAATGTCTGGCTGTAGGTCACGGCAACCGTGGCCGCCGCCAGCGATGCCGGCGAAACTGTGATCGTCGGCCCGTTGACGGTCAGCGTATAAGCGTTGCTCTGGTTGTACGGTCCTGATCCCGTGCTGCTGTCCGTCGCCTTGATAGTGATCGGGAAAGAGCCACCCTGCGTGGGGGTTCCTGAGAGGGTTGCCGTCGCAGTATTGAACGTGATGCCCGTCGGCAGCGTTCCCGTCTCCAGCCAGGTGTAAGACGGCGTGCCGCCGCTGGCTGTGAAGGTCTGGCTGTAGGCTGTTTCTCCTGTAGCCGTCAGCGGTCCCGCCGCAGGCAAAATTGCGATCGTCGGAGCGGTCACCGTTCCGGAGTAAGCCTGCGCGCCGGTGTTCCCGTTGTGGTCGGTTGCGGTCACGGTGAAGCTATAAGCTCCGCCGGCCGTCGGCGTTCCCGAGAGCAGACCCGCGTTGGACAGCGTGATGCCGGCAGGCGCTGCGCCTGTTGTTATCGCGTAGGTATACGTAGCTACGCCACCGCTGGCAGTGAGTTGCTGGCTATACGCCACGCCCACTGTGGGCGCGGTAAGGGTGGTGGGAGCGATGGTGATCGTGGGCGCAGTGACCGTAAGCGTGTACCCATTGCTCTGGCTATACGGTCCTGATCCAGTGCTGCTGTCCTGCGCCTTGATGGTGATCGGGAAAGAGCCGGTTGCCGTCGTCGTTCCGGAAAGCGTTGCCGTCGCAGTATTGAAGGTGATGCCTGCCGGCAGCGTTCCCGTCTCTGACCAGGTGTAGGTGGGCGTTCCGCCGCTGACTGTAAAGGTCTGGCTGTATGCCACATTCTTCGTTGCGGCGAGCGTTCCGGCCGCTGGGGTAATGGTGATGGTCGGAGCGGTGACCGTTCCGGAGTAGGCCTGTGCGCCGGTGTTGCCGTTGTGGTCGGTTGCAGTCACGGTGAAGCTATAGGCTCCGCCTGCCGTCGGCGTTCCGGAGAGCAGACCCCCGGTGGACAGTGTGATCCCGGCAGGCGCGGCGCCTGTTGTTATCGCGTAGGTATACGCCGCTACGCCACCGCTGGCGGTGAGCTGCTGACTGTAAGCAACACCATCGGCTGGTGCGGTCAGGGTGGTGGGCGCAATGGTGATCGTGGGCGCAGTTACCGACAGCGTATACCCATTGCTCTGGCTATACGGTCCTGATCCAGTGCTGCTGTCCTGCGCCTTGATGGTGATCGGGAAAGAGCCGGTTGCCGTCGTCGTTCCGGAAAGCGTTGCCGTCGCAGTATTGAAGGTGATGCCTGCCGGCAGCGTTCCCGTCTCTGACCAGGTGTAGGTCGGCGTCCCGCCGCTGACTGTAAAGGTCTGGCTGTACGCTACATTCTTCGTTGCGGACAGCGTTCCCGCCGCCGGGGTAATGGTGATGGTGGGAACATTGACCGTCCATGTGTAGGCCTGTGCCCCCGTGTTGTTGTCACTGTCGGTCGCGGTTACGGTGAAGTTAAAGGTTCCGCCTTCCGTCGGCGTTCCGGAGAGCAGGCCTCCAGTGGACAGGTTGATCCCGGCGGGCTTCGCCCCTGAGGTTATTGCATAGGTGTAGCCACCAGATCCGGCTGACGCCGTGAGCTGCTGGCTGTAGGCCACGCCCACGGTTGCAGCGGTCAAGGTCGTGGGAGCAATGGTGATCGTGGGCGCGCTGACCACGATGGTGTAGCTGAAGGTCTGGCTAAACGGTGCGCCGGTACCAGTGCTGCTGTCTTGTGCTTTTACGGTGATTGGGAAGGAGCCGATGTCGGTCGTCGTTCCGGAGATGATATGGGTCCCGGCGTGCCACGTAAGGCCTGTGGGCAGAGTGCCGGTCTGCGTATAGGTGTAGGGCGCCGTACCGGCGGCGGCGGTGAAGGTCTGGCTGTACGCTACGTTCTCGGTCACCGCGAGGGTACCCGCGGCCGGCGTCATCGTGATCGTTGGGGCGTTCACCGTGAGCGTGTAATCCTGCCGGGCGAAGTAGCCGTTACTGTCGGTTGCGGTTACTGAGATTGTGAAGCTGCCGGCCTCTGTGGGCGTTCCCGTGAAGTGGCCCGCGTTGGACATCGCGATTCCGGCTGGCAGCATGCCCGTCTTCGTAAAGGTATAGGGAGCCGTGCCGCCACTGGCGGTCAGGTTATGCGCGTAAGCCACGCCGATCGTGGCAGCCGGCAATGTGGACGGCGAGATGGTGATCCCCGGCCCCGGGTCGAGGGTGAGATCTTCAGGTCCGGCCGCAAGGGAATAAGTGCCGACAACCGGAATTGAAACCGACAGTGTGTAGTCGTCCGTTGTCCCGCTAGCCGAGTCAATTGTGAGATTGCCGAAGCTCGCCCCGGTGCCGGTAACGGTAGTAGCCGTTCCGGTCCCGGCCGCGATCGTCCCCGGTCCCGTTCCACCCAGCGCCAGAGTTATCGGTACGCCACCCTGGTTCAGGCCGTTTTCAGTTATGGAAACGACCACTTCCGGACTGATGCTCGGCGAGTTGGCGTTCCCTGTATACGGCGTGCCCGGGTTGACGAACTGCGCCGAAGTGTAGGCCGTCTGCACCGCACCCGCGTCGACACAGGGCGACGTCACCCCGGTGTAAGTGGTATTCGTGTTCGCGAAGCCGCGCTGATCGATGGTGACTCCCGCGGGAATATCAGCTGCCAGACCTGCGCAGATGGCAGAGCTTCCCGGCGGCGGGATCATGGTCTGAGTGGTCCCGCCGTAATTGCCGAGCGCGGCCAAAGCCGGTGTGGAAGCGGGATAGACGTTGCCGCCGCCCGATGTTGGGCAATAAGCGCTGGTGCACTCGCCTGTGTCCGCGAAGATGTCGTTTTTCGCAACCAGGGTGCCGTTGTCGAAATTGATTCCGTACGGCGTGTTGCCCGACAGGGTGGTGTTGTACACGCTCAGCGGCGCACCGTAAACACTGTGGATGGCGCCGGCATTATTCGCGGTATTGCCTGTGAAGGTGCTGTACTCAACCGTCAACAGGTCGGCCGTGTCGTTGTTAAAGATGGCGCTGCCCGCCGGAGACGTATTGTTGGCAAAGGTGCTGTCGAAAACGTTGACCGTGCCGGTTTGGCTGTAGATCGCGCCGCCCGCATTGGTCGCGGTATTGCCGGTGAAGGACATCCCGGTCACCGTGAGGTTGGTCTGGTTGTAGATCGCACCACCGGTCCCGTCCTCATTGGCGGGGGGATTGGAGTTGTTGTACCCGTTGGCAAACGTCATCCCGGAAAGATAAACATTGCCACCTTTTGCGCCGAGGAGTACGTAGCCATTTTGGCCTGTGACGGTGAGGGAATTTGCACCGGGCCCAATAACATTAGTGTCGTAGAAGATGCTCGGACCTTCCGTCGCCGTGGTTGGAATTCCGATGGTGATGGTGCTCAGACCGTTATTGAAGTCGATATCTCCGCCCAGGACAGCGTTGGCGGCCGCAATGGCATCGCGCAGCGTGCAGGCCGCGCCGGGGCAGTGCCCTGCATTACCGGGGATGGCGTCATCGGCGCCAGTGGTAACCGTGATGTAGTTCGATTGATCCGCGCCCGCATCCGCACAGGTGGCATTCGATACAAAACCGCGCTGATCGACATAGGTAGCGAGGCCGCCCGGCACAAGTGTGGCGTTCCCGGCGCAGATTGCAGCGCTGCCAGGCAAAGGCAGCATGGTTTGGGTGGGGCCGCCGTAGCTGCCAGGAGGAAGCAGGCCAAGACTGGCGGCGCTGGTGTTCGCGCTGGATCCGACCAGGTTGCCATTCGCATCGACGCCGCCTGTTGCCGGGCAGGTTGAACCACTTTCGGCAAAGCACTCGGTCGATTCCACGAAGATGTTGTTTTCGAGCGTCAGAACCGTGCCTTTGTATGCGACGCCGCCGCCAGCCGTGGCGGCAACGTTTCCGGAAAATGTGCTGTCCTGAACTGTGACGCTGGCGCCGGTCGCTGCGCTGTACACGCCGCCACCGTAACCGCCAAGAGCCGTATTACCGACGAAGGTGCTGGTGGTGACGGTCAGCAGGTTGCCGTTGTTCTGGAAAACCGCGCCGCCAAAGGTGTTGGCCGTGTTTCCGTTAAAGGTGCAGTCACTCACCGTCAAAGTGCCGCCCGCGTCGTTGTAGATTGCGCCGCCCGCTCCGGCGGAGTCGTTGTTGAAGCTGCTGGTATTCACCGCCAGAGTTCCGCTGTTGTAAATGGCGCCGCCTGTACCGCCGCCTTCAGTGGTGTCGCTCTGGAAGACGACGCCGTTCACCGTGAGGTTCCCGTTGTTGTAGATCGCCCCGCCAAGGCCGCCCTCAGTGGCGGAATTTCCATTGGCGATGGTCAGGTTTTGAACGATCACCGTGCCGGAATTAACGGCTATCGCAGCGGTCGCATTCTGGCCGTCGATGGTGATGGCCGCGCCCGTCCCGTCGATGGTCATGTTCACCGCAATCGGCGGAAGCGAATACCCCAGCGGAAGATCGCCCGCGAGCCCGGTAAAGTTGACCGTGCTTCCCGCGTCCCCGTTGGCCGCCGTGATCGCATCGCGCAGAGAGCAGTTCCCGCCGTTGCCGTTGGCCGGGCAATTACCCGCGGTGCCATTCAGATTGCTGGTACTGCCGCTATAGTCGTCCGTGAGCACCGTGACGGTATATGTATCCCCCGCCTGAGCGGCGGTGGCCGGCGCGAGCAACAGCGCGGGAACCATCCAGAGAGTGCCGACAACAAATAAATAAAAAAAGCGGACAGGCGACATACGAAGGGGAGTAACTGCTGGCGACATATTCACTGAACCTCACTGAAATCGGATCGTCCCATGCGACAGGGGCCACGCGCAGCCGTTCCGCAGCGGCTGCCTGCTGTCCAGGAGTTAACATCAACGAGACGGGTAATCAAACAGCCGGGCCAACCCATCAGAAACCAAAGAGAAACCTAAAGAATTCCACCCACCGCACCGAAACAGAGGAAACCCACACAGACTCTAATCCCGCAGACGAACCGGTAGGCGCGGAAATCTTCATTCGTGCAGTCAAAAGTAACCAGGCAAAAAACCCTGGTCAATGACTCTTTCGAGTAGTCCAACGTGGGAGTAACCCCAGTGAGAGATACTCTCGGACCAGAAGAACCTGGTTCGCGGCGAACAATGAATTTGTCTGGTGGTGGCGCTGGTCCCGAGGCAGGGTTTTGGGTGGGAGGGGAGGATATCTGATAGACAGAGGGCAGCCAGGAAGACTTGCCCCGTAGCCTGCTTTGAATGAAATCCGTAATGCTTTCATTCTGCCGTGTCGGGCGACACGAAAGTGCAGGCGAGTGCGGCGCTCTACCGCAGCGCGGGCGGTACGATGACGAATGCGAGCCAGTCCGGTCGCTGACCGCCGCCCGATGATACCAAAGTGGCCTAAAGCCGAGAGCAATTGGCACTATCGGAACAAGTAAATTGCAGCAAAGCAGGGCCCCGATGGCAGCGTGAGTCGCCTCGAAATTGAGAGCTGTCCGGCTTATGCCTGAGGTACGACCGTTCCTGTCAACCCGGTCGGTGGCGCAGGCTGATTCTGGGAACCCGGCTTGAACGCCGCCAGGCGACCGGTCCAAACCCCTTCCGCATCGCCGCCGCAGAGGTAGTTCCAGGTCACCGAGACCGGGCTGGTGCCGGTGCTGTAGTAATGAAACCAACCGTTGTTCTGATCCACGCTTTCCGGGCCATTCACGCTGTTGCCGGTATAGACAGCAACGTCGAACAACCCACCCGCCGGCGCCGTGAGGCCGGTCGCGGTGCACCATGCATTTCCAATATTTCCGATGATCGCTTCGTTGGCCGCCGACGGCGTAAAGCAGTTATTGCAGCTTGTGAGGCTGGTAACGGCACTTTGCTGGTCACCCTCCAGGCCGCCTGAGTCCACATCGAAGGGCGATGTCGCGGCGCCGACAAAGTCATACATCATGAATGTGGAACCGGTCATGGTTCCATTTTGATTGATCGAGAGAGTCATCGAGTTTGAGCTGCTGGCATTTGCAGCGTAATAGATCTGGCTGGTGGCCTGCTGGCCCGAGCTGATCGCCTGGCCCGTGGCCGTCCAGTTATTCGCGGGGACGCTGCTGATCCCGGTTATGGCATTCCCCCCCGATATGAAGGAGAGCACGACCAGGTTGCCCGACGTCGGCATCTCTACCGGATAAGTACTGGGCGCGCTTGAAGTCTCCTGCTCGTGCAGCATGTGGACGATGCGGAATGCCTTCGTCGGCGCATTGCCGGCGCTGGCAGCCTTCAGGGCGACGACGCAGGAGTCGAAAGGCTGAGACGTGGCGCTGCTGAATGTGGGATTGATCGCGGCGGTCGAGTTATAGACTCCCGCCTGAGTGGCGTCTCCATCGTCGATATCGGTTCCGTTCAGCTGCCAGGAGATATTCGACTGGGAGCCTGCTGCGATAGACGTTACGGAAGAGGTATTGGCGGTGGCCGCCCACTGCCACAGGAGGTCTCCGGAAGCAGTCGGCGTAATGCTTCCCGCGGCGATCGACTTGGAATTCGAACCCGCACTGCAGCTTTTGGCATCGAGGGCGGCGGTGGAAGCAACGTTGTAATACTCGCTGGCGGAAACCGCCAGGTTACCCTGGGTCGCGGCTGAGCTCTTTACGGAAAGCATTCTCGTCCCGGCCGTTACGTTGAGCGCGTAGTACACGGCAATAATGTTCCCCTGGCTATCGGTCGTACTTGCCCCGAGGGTCCACCCATTCGATTTGTCATCGGATATGGTCCAGGTCGGATTGCCCGAATTGTTCGAAATGAGCCCCAGGATAATGGCATTTCCCGCTTGTGTCGGTTCCGGCAACGGGCACTGATAGACCGGTGTATTGCTGATGGCGCCGCCAATGCCGCTTCCGGCGCCTCCTGAATTTGGGCAGCTGACGTGCTGAACCAGCGTTGGAGTCTGCGCCCCTGCGAGCGTGCACAGGGAAAAAATCGCAAATAGGAAAACAATGCGTCTCACGAGAAAAATCCTCCACACCCAAAACGTTCCGCCGGCCCCATTCAACGGTCAGTCTATCGGTCCCATTGTGACCGCCGCAAGGTTCCAGTAGTCACATTAGCGCAAGCAGAACCGAAAGTTTCACTTTAGTAACACTAAGGTTGTAGGAGCGCCGCAAAAAAATGTCAGCTCCCGGCAAACTCCCCCAGGCCCAATGGCTGGTTCGCGCTGATTTTTACTGCGGCAGACGATTCTGAGTCGACCAGTGCAGTTATTCTGGATGCGGTTCGCTCCCGCCCGGTTGTGTCAGCGGCGACCCGCTCGAACCGAGATCGCAACCACATTCAGCGACACACCGGTTTGTGGCAACCGCACCGCCCGCCTCAATCTATCCGGGTTCATGACCCCGCCTCGCAGCCGCGGGCTCGGCCACTCCGGAACCCACCAGCGCCGGATCCGATCAGAGTCCAAACATGTACAAAGACCGGCCGGCCGATACCGCAATCACCTGGCGCCCGTCAACGGTGAATGAGATGGGCGCGGCATAGGTGTCCGCGCCGAGGAATACCCTCCACATCTCGTGGCCGGTGCCCGAATCGATCGCAAAGGTGTAGCCTCCCGACGAGCCGAAAACGAGACCACCCCCCGTAGCCAGGAGACCGCTGTAGCCGTAGCCGAAGGATTTTTTCCAGGGCGGCAGGGGCAGTTCCCATTTCCTGTCCCCCGTCGCGGCATCGAGCGCCTTGATGACCGGATCAGGCTGTTCGCTGGCGCTGCCGGAACTGCCCGGATAGAGTCCCTGGTCACCGCGCGCGGGCTCAGCGTCCGCGGACTTCGTGAAAACGGAAGCCCCTTCCGTCGAAGGGACGAAAATCAGTCCCCGCTTTTGATCGAGCGCCGTGTTCTGCCAGTTGATGCCCCCGGCAACGCCTGGCCTGGTCAATTTGCCGGTGACCGATACCTCGGCATTGTCCGTAAGGATGGGTCGTCCTCGCGCATCGAGACCTTTCGCCCAGTTCTGCGCCACGAAAGGCACACCCACCAGAAACTCGCCGGTGGTTCGATCGAGCACATAGTAGAACCCATTCCGGTCCGCTGTGCAGAGCACTTTCCTTGTGACGCCCCGGATGGGCAGATCCGCCAGCACCGGAGTCTGCGCCGCGTCCCAATCGTGTTCGTCGTGAGGCGTGAACTGAAAATACCAGGCAAGCTTGCCGCTGCCGCGGTGCAGCGCGATTACGCTGTCGGTGAACAGGTTGTCGCCGCCCCGAATATCGCCCAGAAAATTAGGCGCCGGATTGCCGACGCCCCAGTAAACGAGGTCGAGAGATGGATCGAAACTCCCCGTAACCCAGGTGGGACCACCGCCCGTTTTCCAGGCATCGCTCTTCCAACTATCATGTCCGAATTCGCCCGGACCCGGTATCGTGTTGAACTTCCATCGCTGCTGACCCGTCTTTGTGTCGTAGGCCGCCAGAAAACCGCGCACTCCATACTCGCCGCCTGCCACGCCCACCACGACCGAGTCGTTAGCGATCAGTGGCGCACCCGTCATCGTGAAACCTTCGGACGGGCTGCACACACCGGTATCCCAAATCACGCTTCCAGTAACCGCATTGATAGCGATCAGATGACCATCGAGACTACCGAAGTACAGCACGTTGCCCAGGATTGCCAGCCCCCGGTTCGACCGCGCACAGCATATCGGCAACTTATCGGGTATGGTGCGGCTGTAGCGCCACCTTACCGCCCCGGTCGCCGCATTCAGAGCAACGACGTTGGCCGGCGGCTCTGTCAGAAAAATCGTTCCGTCGATTACAAGAGGTGTGGCTTCGCTTCTTGATGTTTCGTTTGTGTCGTATTGGTGAACCCAACGGATACGAAGACCCGCAACGTTCTTTGGAGTAATTTCGGTGAGTGGAGTGTAACGATGTCCGTCGAGAGTGCCCGAGTATGTTAGCCACCGATCGGTTTTGTTCCCCGCCTCGACAAGATCCCCATTACTCACCTGGAGGTCTGCCGGGACCGCATCATCCGTCTGATGGCCGGAATCGGCAACCTGCAAAGTCCTCAGATAGCCGACCAGCTGCCAGCGGTCCTGAGCGGTCATGGTAACGCGAGGCATCGCGGTTCCGCCAATGCCTTCCCGTATTACTTTGTAAATCGCCAGGTCGCTGTCACCATGCTTCAGCCCCGGATGATTCAGAGGAGGGCCAAATCCGCCGCCTCCCGATTTGCCGTGGCAGGTCCCGCAACGTTGCCGGAATGTTCGCGCTCCGGCCTGATGGTCCGCATCGGTCACGAAAGGATTTACGAGCGCGCCATCCAGACTGAATCCTTCGTCGGTTACGCCCTCGAGGCCGAAACCGCCGTGAACGTGCGTCATGAACCAGATTTCCCGCCATGACAGGTCAGGCAGGCGACCCTCCGCTTTGCGCGCAAACAGCTTCGCGCGCCAGGTCATCATCTCCAGCGTCGCTCCGCGCGAGAGGGATTTGAATGCAAAAATTGCCGCTATCGCCCCGCCGACAGCAACTACCGCGACAGCACCCAGAAGGAGCTTGCGTGACTTCCTCAAGAGTGATTTCCTCCGCTCAGCAGGTGCCTCTGCCGCCTCCGAGTGGCCCTACGATGAAACAAGGTGTCTGTCCGCATTCCGTTGTGTCTGTCCTGTCATCAAAGCAGAAACGACGAGCCCCACCGCAATCAGCACCACCGATAACAGTGTAACGATGTCGCCCCAGCGCGCAGGCCTGCCGGCATCGAGCAGCAACCGGAAATCGTGCTTGCCCGGACCCACCGATACCTCGACCAGCCCCGCATCGGATGTGCTCAGCGACTCATCCTGCGCCGCGTTCCCTGCGGGCACGATTCTCCAGAGCGGAAAATCCAGCTGCCCGATCTCCACCCGGGCATTTCCTTCGGATTGTACGGAAACCAGCAGCTCGCGCGGCCCTTCGCGGGTCACCTGCACGGTTCCCGTACTGCCGGTCAGTTCCGCACGCACACCCTCGACGGGCGGCGTCGGAGCCACCTGCCAGGTTTCAGGGGAAGTTCCCACGAGCTTCGCAAACGCGACAAGTTTGCTGTCGGGAACGTAGGTGTTGTACATCGGATCCACATCCCGCGATGCGTCATAGTGAGGAGTACTCGGGTGGCGGAACTTCTGATCGACTCGCCAGATCATGTTGCTGGCGACAATGACGACGAGCGCGGCCGACACCATCACCCGCAGCGACGGCTTGGCTCGGCTGCTCTCTCTGTTACGCAGGCCATCGTCGACGGCGGCGGCGAAGAGGCCGCCAACCGCGACAGTCAGAACCGCGCACAGCCTCCAGGGAAACTGGATGACATCGCCAAATACCGGCATCGTCTTCCACAGAATCGCGCTCCACGGCAGCGCCAACACGAATGCGAAGCAGCACACGGCCAGCAGGAAGCTCTCTCTGTCATCCGTTTTCTCTCGAGCAACGCGGCACCAGGCAAGCATTCCCAATCCCGCGGTGAACAGCATCGTGAACAGCATCCTTGCAACAAATCCGTTGTAGCTGTCGAATCCCGTTGTTTTCAGACCGCTCAGCTGGATCAGTTTCGGCCCCAGCCCAGGAACAAGCATCGCCACGCCCGCTGCCAGGGTTCCCAGTACCAGCCATCGCCCAATCGATCCCGCCTGGGCCCGCCATACATGGAATGCGGCGAAAAGGATGATGCACACAGCCACCATCGCTCCCGGAATAATAATGTGGTAATTGGAAAAGTCGCTGCGGGTGATGCTGACCAGGGATCGACCCAGCTCGGCAACGGGATGGTGTTTCGGCACGGCGCCGGCATCGAACAGCCGGTGATACGACAGCATCGGAAACACGTAGGCCGCGGCCACCCCGGTCCCGATAATAAACGCGGCGAACATCGGCGCCACCCGGCGAATCAGCGGCATGCCTGAATCCCTGCCCACGAAGACCGGGTACAGCACCATCGCCGGAGCAAACAATGCGGCCGTCAGAACATTGCTGAAAATCAACAGCGCAAACAGCACTCCGATGCCGCTCAGCACACTGAAGCGAACCGGACGAAGGCGGTCGCACAGCAAAAAGATTAATGGCATCCAGACGAAGGCCGCCAGCTCGCCGAGAGACGCCCGCTCGTAGATCGTCTGGCCGACTATATAGGGCAGGGAGATATACACCACCGCCCCGATGGTCGATGCGAGCGGGCTATAGCGGCTGCGAAACCATGTTCTTGCCGCCAGACCAGCTGCTGCCAGCACCAGCAGGCAATACAGTCCCAGTTCGTGCGCTTCCCTCGTAGTCGTTGCTGAGAACCAGGTCACAGGACGCAGCAGCGCTGTCACAAAGTACGGAAACGGGTACTGCACGAAGAATATCGGGGCGCCGTAGCCTTTGTTCGAGCCGGCCAGCCATCGCGGATAGAAGTCGCCGTGAAAGAACTGCTTGCTGAAGTGATATTGATACCCCACATGGGTCGAGCCATCGCCGGTTTGCGGAATTCCAACCAGCCATACCGGCAGGCTCAGGAATGCAGCAACCAACACGATCGCCGCAACCTGGCGGACCGCCGTCCCCACAGAATCGTTTTGCGCAGTCTTCATAGGATTGAATCTCCGAACCTGTCCGTACGAAAATTTCTCTGAACGCTAACTGGTCACTGAATCGACCGACGACGATGACGATGTTCCTGTCAAACGCCACTCAGTCGACGAATCGATGGCGAATCGCCTTACGAATTCCCTGCCTCTGCCGCAGTACCTGCCAGCGCCGGGCTGAACTGCCGCCGATACCACTCGACTGTCTCTTCAAGCCCGCGCCTAATTGTGGTTCCGGGCTGATAGTCCAGCTTCTCGGCGAGAAAGGTCGTATCCGCGGGCCTCTCCTGTTCAAATGGCCGATCCTGCAGGGCGCCAAAGGCGGGCTTGACCGGACTGTCCATAATCTCGACAATCTGTTCCACGATTTCGCGCACAGAGGTCAGCCTGCCGGTGCCCAGATCGAACGCGCAGCCTTCTATCCCGGGACAGACCGCGGCTCTCAAGAGCCCCTCCACCACATCGTCAACGTAAATCCAGTCGGCGCGCCTCTGACCGCTGCTGAGCTTCGGGGCTTCCGCGCGCATCAAGTGACGGACTACGAACGGCACCAGCTTTTGTAAGTCCCTCTGGTTTGGACCGTAAGTCATATTGATACGAGGCATAACCACGGGCAAACCGAACAGCTGGTGAAACATCCGTCCGTACATGCCGCTCGCCCACTTGGCCGCCGCATAAGGAGAGCACGGAAAGCCGTCGCCCGCGGGGTTCAGCGGCTCCTCCGACGAACTGGCCAGCACAAGACGCCGGCATCCCGTCTCAGCCGCCGCAGTCAGCAGATGAACGGTGCTGGCGAGATTGTCATAGAAGGTCTGAACCACGACCCCCAGCTCCCGGGCCCCCATGACGTAGCTGGCCAGATGAAACACGATCTGGGGTTGCAGGGCCGCTACCAGCTGCCGCACCGCGTCAACGTCTCTCAGGTCGGCCTGCCACCATCGCAATTGCTCGCCCTCCGACTCCTGCCGCGTCCGGGAAATCGCGTGAATCTGCGCGCCGCCGGCGATCAGACGATCGCAAAGGTGTGTTCCGATGAAGCCACTCGCCCCCGTAACAAGCACCGATCTTCCGGCTATTCGCTCGTTTAACTCCGTCGCTTTCAAGCCCTCGCCTCCACTGCGGCGGATCGGTGAGAAATGCGTTCACCTTCCGCGGCCCGACAACAATGACGGCGGCGCGGACGATACCGGCCCGCGCCCCGATATACCTCGTTAACAATCCCTGGTTATAGGTTCGCCGATCCCGGTACCGGACTTTCCGGACCTGCCGGTCATCTTGCTTTTCCGTAACCTCTTTGCCGCCACGTGACCCAGGGCTGACACCGCGCCAGCCGCGACCCGCAGCCGGCTAAAGCCCAGCCCCGCCTGCTCCAGCTGGCGTTTGTGATACTCCCAGAACTTCGGCTCGCGGCGCTGGATCAAGCTCTTGCCCAGAAACCTGTAATAGTCCGCCAAATGCCAGGTTAACTCGGCTTCGTACTCTTCCATGGTCAGATAATCCGGCCCGTAGCCCAGCAGGACCTGCAGCGTGCCGCCGAAGTAGGTGTGCAGACCTCGGGACACTGTGCTCAGCGACGCCTGCCGGACCCGAGTGAATGTGAGAACCTCATGCACGAAGCCAAAATCGCATTTCTTCAGAAGCGCGAAGGAAACTTCGGTGTCCGCATGAATGTTCGTCTCGCTATAGAAGGGGTTCCGGCCCCTCACCAGATCCGCGCGATACAGCACGGCGTTGGCAGACCCAAAGATGTGCAGCCCCTCCAGAAGGTGGCGGCGGCAGATTTCCCGGCCCGGCACGACCGATTCCTCGCGCGGTAATCCGGTCCACGCAATCCGCTCCCCTTCCTGCGCATAGGCGCCAACCATCCCCACCGACGGATTTGCCTCCGCGAGCCCAACCATTTTCTCGAGACAATTCGGGTAGATCAGATCGTCTCCGAGGACCATCTTGCAGTATTTGCTCTCCGGAGAAATCTGTCGCAGGGCTACATTGTGGTTCGCAATGACGCTGAGAAAATCGGCGTTGCGATGGACGCGTATCCGCGGGTCTTTGGCCGCATACCGCCGGGCCACGTCCCCGGACCCATCCGTGCTGCAGTTATCGATGATGGTGTAATCCCAGTTCGTGTATGTCTGAGCGAGAACGCTTTCGATACATTCGCCGAGATAGCCCGCCTCGTTGTAGACCGGCGTTACGATGCTGACCAGTGGTTGCCTTGCCATCTTGATTGCCTCTTCTCAGGCGTGAACCGTGTCGATGGGGAATGCCAGTTATGTTAGGGTTACGCGGGGCCGCCGGCAACCGCTTCGTTCCGTTCCGATTCCGGCGTCCGCGAGCGCAGGCGCTGCGTTCCCGGAGCAAACAGACCGTCAAACTGGGTTTTCAGCGTTTCCGAATACGACGCCGCGGTCCGGCGGAATCTCGCCTTCAGCTGCTCAGAATCGTTGACAAGAGCCACGAACGTATTCTCGAGACCTTTGTTATCGAACGTCGCTATGTCGAGGCAATATTGGCTGTGCCCCACCTTACGCATCAGGTCGTCGATCTTCGGGTGATAACTGAGAGCGATGACCGGCTTGGCCAACAGATGGGAAAATACCACTCCATGAAATTTCGCTGTCACGACGAAATCGAACCCCGACATCTCCGCCATCAGCCCGGACACCGTTCCGGCGGAGGGCCGGCAAATTCTGTCGAGCTCGGCGGCAGAAAGCCGGCTTCTCAAACATTTTCCGAGGTCTTCAATGGCGTAGATATCGACGCTGGCTTCCGCCGAATACAGTCGCAGGTCGTAATTATTATTCAGCAGCCACACCGAGAAATCGGCCAGCTTCCCGATATAGCTTTCGTAGACAGCCGCGTCTTTCTTTGGCCAGATACGAGGGTCGCAAAAGCCGATGGGATTGAGACCGACCAGCGGCTTCGCGGAGCTGGTGCGAGAGCCACTGGCATATCTCGAAACATCCTGGGCGTATTTCGAAACATCCAGGGCGTACGCCGAGTCCGGAAAAACATGCGTCTGCCGCTTCACGCCCGAGCCGCAGGCCAGCTCCTGCGATTCGGCATCGCGGAACGAGACATAGTCGGCCATACGGATCGACCATCTCACGAAGGCTCTGCTCAACCCGCTTTTCAGCGGACCCGCGCCCACATTCGCGAAGACCAGCTTTCTCCTGGCGACTGTGGTCAGGAGCGAAAATTTGAATACATTGTAAGGATGCGACCACGGGCCGCCCCATAACTCGCTCAGCTGGCCTCCGCCCGCGATGATCAGAGCATCCAGGGAACGGAGGCGCCTGTAAGACCTTCCCAGATGCGCTGCTTCCCTGCCCGCATGCAACAGGCGTCTCGCCACGCGCGATACAACGGGAATATTTTTGGCGATCGACTTCAGGCGCGCGCGTAAATGGGGCCGTTTTGAATCGGCGCCGCGCGAATCGGCCCCGCTCGAGCCTGCCTGAGAAGAATCGCTCAGGCCGGATTTACCAAGACCCGGATGCCAGTAGGTGATCGACCAGGACTCGATTCCGTGACGCTTCGTGGTGTCCACCGGATTCAGCGAAAACCCGACGATCTCGGCATCCGGGAGACGGCTTCTGATGTTCGCTATCAGAGCCTCCTGGGTGGCGGCATCGCCCAGGTTCCCGTATCCCATGTGATCGAGCAAACCTATTTTCATCGCTGTGTCGCCGGTACTCCCGCTTCGCCGATTCTGAAGACCGATGCGTAGCGGATCCCCCAGTCCCGTCTGCTTCGAGTGAAAGGCTCCAGCCCCCACCACCGCCAGGGCCAGTCGCCCCTTACCGAAGGATCGCCCTCGTGGATTTCTTCCATCGCTTCCGGCACGACAACCCATTTCAGATCGAGCGCAACTTTGGCTCGGACATCGAGGTCAACACCCGAAACGAAAAGATATCCGCCAGGCTCGACGAGGCTCGCCAGATTGCGAAGACATCTTTCCGCGTCAGGGGGAGCCATGTGACACAGAAACCGATTCGCCACCACGATCTGACAGCGTCCCACACGATCGACTAACCCCGGATCCCCGGCATCGGCAATCTGAAAGTCGATACCTTCCCTGATCGACGGCTTAACAGTTACCCGGCCATCCCGCACATCGAACATTGCCTGCATCTCTTGTTCCGAGAGACGCTCGAAGATTTCCGAATCCATCAGATCGTTCGCCTTCAGGGAGTAGACGCCGCGCCTGGCAATCTCCAGAATCTCGGGCGAAATATCTGCTGCGTATACGGCGACCTTCAGGTCCGGATGCTCTTTGCGAATGGTCCAGACGATCGAATAAACCTCGGCCCCGTTGCTGCAGCCCAGCACCGCGACCTTCAGCTTGCCCGCCTTCGCCTTCTCGGCCCCGAGCTTGCTCAGCAGCGCCAGCTCCGGACGGTTCCGCAGGAAGAACGTTCCGTGATACTGGTTGCGGTCCGAGAATCGGCATACCAGCGAATGCAGCAACGTTCCATACGCGTGATACGGCGCAGTCGACGCCGCCGATTTAGGCAGACGCTTCCACACCCGCTCATTCACCGACAGGAATGGCCTGCCGACATATTTTTCGAGGGTCCCTGTTTCCGACTTCGTGGTCAAATCCCGATCCTTTCTTCCGCCTGGCGATGCATGATCAAACCCGCACACTTACGTGACCGCTGTCTCCCGGGGCCGCCGCAGCCCGCGAAGAATATCCAGATAGAGCGTCCTCTGCCCCGCCGCAAACAGAAGCAGCCCCGCAAATGCGGCGAACAAAGCCGTGGTTTCGAGCGTGAGCCGCCCCAGCGGAGAAAACAATGGTCCGCATGCCGATCGCACAACCAGAGCAATAACCGCGGCAACCAGGCATGAGATCAGCGGCCGGCTCGCTGCCCGCACAATATCCCCGAACGAAATCACTGTGCCATGCACCGACCATGCAATCACCGGAACCACCCAAAGCAACATCACGCCGGAGTAAGCCGATGCTACCGCGCGGGGGCCGTATGGAACGGCGATCAGATAACTGGCAATCATCGCCGGGGCAATGACCATGCTCATCTTCAGGCCGCGTCCCACCATTCCCAGCGAGGAAAGCAGCCAGCCCAGCGGATTAGCAATGGCAAATACCAGGATGGTCGGAGAAAGCAGGCGGAAAATCGGAACCGCGCCACCCCACTTCGGACCCAGGAAAACGCGGATGATATCGTCCGCGAAGAGCGCGCACGCTATGGTGATCGGCACCGTCATAGCCACCACCACCGAGTAGCCCTTGAGGAAGTAGCTCCTCAGCCGGGTTGGATCGTGCTGCAGCCTCGAAAGCGCCGAAAACGCCACTTCACCGGCTGCGAAGTTCAAATTGTCCGTGGGAATGTTAATGAGCTGATAGGCCCGTCCGTACATTCCGAGTACGTCCACTCCCCAGAATCTTCCCAGCAAAACCTTTTCGAAGTTCGTGGCTATATAAACCACAAGGCCATTCAGCGTAACCGTTCCGCCAAAATGCATCATCGACCGGATGCCGGCCCGCCTTTGCGGGAGCCCCGGAACCCACCATGTCGTCAGCCAGAACCCGATCGTGCTCACGAACGGGGTCGCCACCGTCATCACCACAAGCGCCCAGTAGCCATAGCCGGCCTTTGCGCCCCATATCGCGATTGCGGTTCCGATGGCCAGCGCCACCGTGTTGATGACCGCCAGCGCCGTAAACCTCATTTCCCGCTGCAGCATAGCCGAATGCTGCACGCCCGCCGCGTTGAAAAAGAATGCAAGCGCGAGGACGGCCGTAACCGCGACCAGTCTCGGTTCATGATAAAAATGAGCGATTGCCGGCGCGCATACTATCGCCAGCAGCCCGAGAGCGACTCCCACAAACAGGTTGATCCAGAATAATGTCGAGAGCTGCTCCTCTGTAACGTTAGCTCGCTGCACCGCTGCCGCCGAAAGTCCGAAGTCGCGGAACAGAGTCAGGGCTCCCGTAAAAGCCATCACCATCCCTACTAACCCGAAGTCCGCCGGACTCAGCAGCCGCGCCAGGATCATGAGCGACCCGATGCGCAGGAAGAAGTTCGTTCCCTGCGCGAAGAGCCTGGCTACGCCGCCCCGGATTGTCTTTTCCTTCAGGTGTTCCATCGCTCCCCACGGTGCCGGCGCCCTATCGGCCGCCTCGTTGTCGTCTTCCCCCGCAACCTACAGCACCAGCTTGCGGCAGTAAAAGGCCTCGGCGTAACCGCTGGGAGCGGCGCACTCCATGCCCCGCAACCGCATCAGGGAAAAAAACGTATCCGGCTGAAACCAGCGCTTCTTCTGTTGCGACTGGAAGGCGTCCATCAGACAATCCACCTTCTTTTGGCAGAGCTCTTTTTCAAGAGGCACAAAGACACTCGGCCGGCCCATATCCCCATCGTATTTCGGAATTTCATACTCCAGAATGAAATGCTCCCGGAACGTATTCCAGGTCAGCTGGCAGATCAGCCGGTGATCCTGGTGAGCATCGTTGCCATTGTGCGTGAACACCAGGTCGGGAGAAAGCTGCTTCAGCTCGTTTTCAAATACAGCTTTCACCTCGCTGCCCACGAAGGGCATGAAACCATCCTTAAACGTCTTTAGCAGCGGGCCCCTCAGCCGCGCTCCGGCAAACAAATCCGCCGCTCGGCGAGCCTCGCTCTCCCGTTCGCCGATCGCGTTGAAGACGATCCAGTGAAATTCGCAGTCCGGGTATTGCTCGGCGAGGCGCAGAATCGTTCCCCCGCACCCGATCTCGATATCGTCGGAGTGCGCGCCCATGCACAGCACCTTCAGACCCGCGCCGGCTTTCGTCTGGAACCGCAGAGGCATCATACGGTGGCAGACACGAGCAGCGAGCTGTCAGAGGATGCAAGCAGGTGATTCCAGACTTTCCACGGCGCCGGACCCTGATTCAGCTCCTCGAGGTGCTGCTTGTCCTTGAAGGTATCCATGCACTGCCAGAATCCGTTGTACTTGTGCGCCAGCAGCGCCCGCTTCTCGATCAGCCGCTGGAACGGCTCGCGCACCAGCTCCTCGCCCGGCCGGATATAGTTGAAGATCTCTCCGCGCATCGCGAAGAAGCCGCCATTGATCCAGATATCGCTGCGGGTCAGAGGGCAGATCTCCTTCACCGCTCCCTCCGGCTCGGAGTAAACAATGTCGAAGCTCGACGTCGGCTGCACCAGCAGCAGCGACGCCACCGCGTTGCTCTGGCGGAACCGGTCGAGCATAGCCGGCAGCGGAACATCGCTCAACCCGTCTCCGTAGTTCGCGAGGAACATCTCTTCGCCCTGCACGTAAGGCTCGACCGCCTTCAGCCGCTGCCCGATGTTCGACGTCGCGCCGGTCTCCACAAACGTAATCGTCCAGTCATCGATATCCCGGTTGATGTACTGGATATTCTGGCCGCCGCGCGACCATACAAAGTCGTTGGAAACGGCTTCGTCGTAATGCAGGAAGTAATCCTTAATGACGTTTCCCTTGTAGCCCAGGCACAGAACGAAGTCCTTATGCCCGAAATGCGCATAGTACTTCATGATGTGCCATAAAATCGGCCGCGTGCCGATCGTTACCATCGGCTTCGGAACATCGTCAGCATATCCGCGGAGCCGCATCCCCGCTCCGCCGCAAAATAAGACTACCTTCATAGCCGGGCTAGCTCCTCTCCGCCGGGAGAATAACTGCCTTGGGGATAGGCACGATAAACTTACCGCCCCACTCGCCAATGTACTGCAGCTGCTTCATGATTTCGTTTTGCAGATTCCATGGCAGGATCACCACGTAGTCAGGCTTCATCTCGCGAATACGGTCCGGGTGATAAATCGGAATGTGCGTGCCCGGCAGGAACCGTCCCTGCTTATAAGGGCTGCGGTCGACTGTATATTCGATGAAGTCCTTCCCGATGCCGCAGTAATTCAGCAGAGTTGCGCTCTTTCCCGGCGCCCCGTAGGCCGCCACCTTCTTGCCTTCGCGGGCTGCGGCAAGCAGCACCTCGAGCAGCGCCAGCTTGGTTTCCTTCACGCGCTGGGCAAACGTTTCGTAGCCCTTCAGATCGAAAAGACCGGCTGCCTTCTCGTCGGCGAGCACTTTCGCCACATTGGGCTCGACCGGATGCGTCTTCGCTTCTTTCCGGCACATAAACACGCGCAGCGACCCGCCGTGCGATGCGAGCTCCTCGACGTCGAACACCCTCAGGCCATGCGCCTCCATGATCTTTACGGTTGTGAACATGGAGAAATACGAAAAGTGCTCATGGTAGATCGTGTCGAATTCGTTGTGCTCGATCAGCTTCAGCAGATGAGGAAATTCCAGAGTCAGGACACCCTCGGGCTTCAGCAGAACCTTCAGCCCTTCGACAAAGTCGTTCAGGTCGGGCACCTGCGCGAGGACGTTGTTGCCCAGCACCAGATCGGCGCTGCGCCCCTGCTCCACCAGTTCCCCGGCCAGCGCCGTACCGAAGAAGCGCACCAGAGAAGGAACACCCTTTTCGACGGCCACCTTGGCGACGTTGCCTGCCGGCTCGATTCCCAGCACCGGAATATTCCGCTGCACGAAATATTGCAGCAGGTAGCCATCGTTGCTCGCCACTTCGACGACAAAGCTTTTCTCGTCGAGGCGAAAGCGGTCCTTCATCTTCGCGCAGTAATTGTCAGCGTGCCTCAGCCACGAGTCTGAAAACGAGGAAAAGTACGCGTAGTCGCTGAAAATATTCTCCGCGCTCTCGTACTCCTCCAGCTGCACAAGGAAGCACTTCCCGCACACATACGTGTGCAGCGGATAAAATGTCTCGCCGCGATTCAGATCGGCGGGGGAAAGGTAGCTCTCGCACAATGGCGACATACCCAGATCGACAAAGGTCTGCTCGAGGCCGGCGCCGCAAAAGTGGCACACCCCCGAGGCTTTCTGCACATCGACTTCCTGAAGAACTGAGGTCGTAGTCATTTCCGGTTCCAGCTCCTTTTTTAAACGCCGACGGCGGTTTCCGCGTGCTTCTCTGTCCATTGCAGCAGGTTGTTCAGACGTCCCGCCTCCTGCAGCCTGCGAATCTCGCTGAGCCGGGTGTAACGTCCGTGCTCCACATCGGCCTTCGTCAGCCCCGCGCTGCGATAAGCGGCGAACAGTTCCTCAGCTCCCTTGCGCGCTGTCCACTGCGGCCGAAAAGCCGGCAAAGCCTTTGCGATCTTGTCGAAATTGACGCGATAACAACGCAGGTCCGGGCCTCCGCCCAAAGCGTATTCGATGCGGCAGCCAGGCACGATTTCAGCTACGATATCGGCGATCTCCCGGATACGAAAATTTTCCTCGTTGCGGCCTACATTGAAGACCTCGTTATGAATCGCCTCGCGCGGCGCGCCCAGCACCGCAACCACGGCCGCGATAATGTCGCGGATGTGGACGATCGGACGCCATGGTGTGCCGTCGCTCTTGATGAAAATGCGGCCCGTGGTAAACGCGGATGCCACCAGATCGTTCAGCACAATATCCAGACGCAGGCGCGGCGAAGCCCCGTACGCAGTCGCATTCCTCATCGATGTCGGGCTGAAGGTATCGCTCGCCAGACGAGCGAGAGCCTGCTCCACGAAAACCTTTGACTCGCCGTAGGCTGTAACCGGATGGAGCGATGCCGTCTCGGTCAGAAAATCGTCTCCCGCCGAGCCATAAGTGCTGCAGGAAGACGCAAACACGAATCGCGTTACGCCCGCTTCTTTCGCCAGCGTCGCCAGCTTGACGGACGCGTGATGATTAATGTCGTAAGTGAGCTGCGCATCCAGATTGCCCAGCGGATCGTTCGAAAGAGCGGCCAGATGCACGACCGCATCGAAACCCTGCAGGTCCTTCTTTGCGAGATCGCGAAGGTCCCTGCGAATTTCCGGTATCGGCTGAGGCCCCTCGCCGAAGTCGCAGCCGGCGTAAAGATCGGTATCGATGCCGACTACTTCATGACCGGCCGACTGCAGTACCGGCCCCGCGACGGCGCCGATGTAACCCTTATGACCTGTGAGCAGAACTTTCATATAACTCCCTGGCTCGGAGAAGCTCCGTGCCTGTATTCGCTCGGGATTGCCCCGGCGATTCCGATCGAGCGCCTCGAGATTCCCGGTTGTGAGTGTCCCCGGCGATTGATAAGCCAACCACACTCCGGCCAGTAACCGAGTGCCGGAGAACCCATGAATGCCGCGATCAGCTCCGATCCTAGCACTCATTTTTCCCGTTGCAATGACCCGCCCGTCTCAGACCGAGTAACGCGATCATGTTACGGAAGCTTTATTGCCCTCAGGCCCGGTTGGCGCTCCCGGCGTCGTCCCCGGCGGGGGCCAGCAGCCCGCCTTCGTACAGGAGCTCCGCGGCATCGGCAATCGTCGGAAACGGCAACCCCGATCGCTCCGCAATATCCAGGAGCGTGTGCTCTCCGTCGGAAAAATTCAGGACCCACAGGCGCGCATTGATCTCCGTCCCGATCGATCCTCCGCCCGTCGACCGGTAGAGGTTCCGCTTTCCCAGCTGCGGCTCGCAGTACGGACTCAGATTGCGGTAGCGCCGGTTGTTCTCGAGTACATCCGCAACCCCCACGCAGACGCGCAGCGATCCCGCCAGCTGCTCAGGGCGAATGAAATCAAGGTTGTCGGCGGAGGTATGGTATTCCGGAAACGTGCCCCAAACGCTCCGCATCAGACACCCCACCGCGAGGTTGAAGCCCGGCGAGCAGTACTGCCGCTCGTCATAACCGTAGGGGGAAAAATCGAGCGTCTCCCACGCTTCCCCGCCGTTGCGCAGGACCTGCGCCGCCGCCCGATCGATCTCCGTGCCGCCCCGGCGGCTCTTCTTGTAGTGAAACCCTCCCGGGTCGCCAATCCCTGCCAACACCATGCCGTGGCGGATTCGCCCCGCGCTCTCCTGGTTCTGCGCCAGCCATGTAATGGCCCCAATGGTGCCGGGAACGAAGAGGAACCGGTACGAGTAGCGCAGATCGCGCCCGCGCAGAAATTCCGCCATCGCGGTGGCCACCGTTACGCCGGAAAGATTGTCATTTGCGAGCGAAGGATGACAGGCGTGGCAGGAGATCAGCACTTCCTCGTTCGAGCGGCCCGGCAGATAACATTCGCCGTAGGTCAGATTCCCCGGCTCAAGTGAGGAATCGATGCACACTTCATAGTCGCCGCTCTCGAGCGCCAACCTCTCGTTATGAGTAAGACAAAATCCCCAGTCTTCCCGATAGTAAGAAGTGCGATACGGAATCCAGTCCGGATGATCGGGAATAGAATGCAGATGCGGCTCGAGCTCGCTGAGCGATAAAGTGGCATGCACCGGAACGCTGTAGCTGACGACGCGCAGATTGTGCTGCCTGAAGTCAACCACCCGGCGCCCACGCGCATCCTTTATCCAGGCGTCGCGGATATTCCATTCCCGCGGCACCGTCCAGTCGAAGACCGGCGTGCCGGTTGGCACTTCCGATACGGTGAGGGGAATGCGCTCGCCGATCCGGGCCAGCGTTTCCCGGATACCTGCCCCTGTAATGCTGCGGCAGATCGGATAAAGCTCGCGGGCAAAACTGTGCAGCTTTTCCCCTGTCTCCGCCTGGTCTTGTTCTTCGAAATCCGCGAACAGCCGCTGTCTCATTCCGCGCCCGCAGTTTCGAATTCCGTAATTTCGCAGTCCGCAGATTGAAAGTCACGCATATTGGAAGTCCGGGTAAGTGCGGTCGCGCTCGGACATCATCCGCGGCTTCTCCGGCCACGCAATCCCGAAGGCCGGATCGTCCCAGCGCACGCCCCGCGCCGATTCGGCGTTGTAGAACTCCGAAATCTGATAAAAAATTTCGCTCTCGTCTTCGAGGGTCAGAAAGCCGTGCGCGCACCCTTCCGGGATATAAACCATAGCGCGGTTTTCGGCCGTCAGCGTGAACCCCGCCCACTGCCTGTAGGTCGGCGACTGCGCCCGCAGATCGACCACCACATCGTAGATCGCGCCGCCGGTGCACCGAATCAGCTTGGCCTCTGCGTACGGTGGCGCCTGATAGTGCATGCCCCGCAGCGTGCCCTTGCGCGGGTTATAGGAAATACTGCACTGCGCCAGTCCGGAATTCAAACCTGCCCGCTCGAATTCCTCTCTGCACCAGGAGCGCGCGAAGAATCCCCGCTCGTCCGCCTTGCGCTCCAGCTGAACCTCGAATACTCCGCCGATCTTCGATTCCTCGAAAAGCATACTTCCATATTATGTGCGAGCCATCCCCACACCAACATCGGAAGACTGCTGAACCCGAAGCCACTCCTCGAAAACCATCAGGCTGAATAATATCTTGTGATAGTCATTCTGCCCCGACTGATGCTCGAGGAAGATGCGCTGCACCGCCGGCGGCCTGAGATAGCGGTAGAGCAGCGAATCGCTGTTCATTACGATGTCGGTCATCCCCGCGGTCATCGATCCGCGGAACCACTCGTCCACAACATTGACCGCGAAGCCGCGCTTCTTTCTGGTCAGGATCTCCCGGGGCAGAAACTCCCCAGCCACCTGGCGATGCAGCCATTTCCGCGTTCCCAGATGGACCTTGAACCTGGCCGGCAATCTCTCCACATATTCGACCAGTTCCCTGTCCAGATACGGCACCCTCCCCTCGAGGCCATGCGCCATCGAAAGCTTGTCGCCGTACATCAAGAGCTCATCGGGAAGAGTCGACCGCATTTCAAGGAACTGGAAACCGCCCAGCTCGTCCGTTTCGCTCATCAACGGCAACAGATCCTTCCAGCACTCCAGAAGCTCATCCCCCGCGTCCCGGTCCAGCATGCCATCCTGAAACAGCGCGTCAATCTCATCCCCGGGCAGCAGCGACAATACCTGCTCGTATTTCCGGGTCCTGTCCCCCGCGCTCAGCGAGTGAACCCCTCGCTTCAGAGCCTCATTCCTGGGCAGCGCCGCGATCGCCCGCTCGAGCGGCCAGCGCATCCACGCCGGGATCGCGCGCCAGTACGATCCATACTGAATCCCAAGGTGGCGGCGATAGCCCCCGAACAGCTCGTCGGGACCCTGCCCGATCAGCGCTACTTTCACATCTTCGCGCGCCCGCTTGCAGACAAAATACATGGGCACAATCGACGAGGACGCGATCGGCTCCTCCAGCTGCGCTACGATCGTTGGCAACGCATCTTCGAAGCTCTTCCTGTCCAGCATCACGCCGGTGTGCCGCGCGCCGAATCGCTTTGCCGTATCGGCGGCGTCGGCTAACTCATCGTCGCTGAAACTCGTGCCGTAGCCGACGGTGTAGGTCTGCCATGAATCTCCATAAAGATTCATCAGCGCCAGCAGCAGCCCGGAGTCCACGCCGCCGCTCAGCAAAAGCCCCACCGGCACATCGCTCAGCAGATGCCGCTTCATCGCCTGCCGGTAAAGCTCGGCCAGTTCCTCGCGCGCCTGGGCCACCGACCTGGGCGGCGAAAATGGCGTCGGCCGATACCGGTACCACTGCCGTACCGAAGCCGTCCCGTCCTCGACCACCAGCATGGTGCCCGCAGCCAGCTTCTGAATCCCCTCGAAGATCGTCCGCGGCGACGGAGTAAACCGGTACCGCAAAAACAGGTTCAGCGAGTTCGGATCGACCTCGGCCGCTTCATCGGCGCCGGCGCGCACCGCACGAATCTCCGAGCCGAAACAGAGCCGCCCGTCCTTCAGGCTGTAATAGATCAGCTTGATCCCGAACGGATCCCGCGCGACGACCAGCCGCCTCTTCCTTGCATCCCAGATCGCGAGGCCGAACATTCCGTTCAGATGGTTGAAGACATCGTCGCCCCACTGCTTATAGCCGTGGACGATAACTTCGGTATCGGACCGGGTGCGGAACCGGTGCCCGTAGCCTTCCAGTTCCTTTTTAACTTCGGGAAAATTGTAGATCTCGCCGTTGAAAACCACCCACACCGACTCCTCTTCATCGGACATCGGCTGATGGCCGCCCGCAAGGTCGATGATCGAAAGGCGCCGGAATCCCAGGCCCACCGATCCCGCAAGGTAGTAACCCTCGTCGTCAGGACCGCGGTGCGCAATGCTGTCCGCCATCCGCTCGATATCCGCGCGGAAGACAGGTGCGCCGTCGCCGTAGTTATATTGCCCGCAGATTCCGCACATAGAGTCTCTTCGTTACTCCCCGGCTCTTCGTTACTTTCCGGCGCTCTTTTCCGCACCGCGCCCCGCGTTCGCATCGAGGTAAAAGCACAGGCTTCTGAACATCTGCGACTGCGCCCAGCGATGCATCGGCGTGTTATCCCAGCCGAATAGAAGCCTCCGCGCCCGGAACGAACCATCCGGCTTCTGCCACTCGCCCAGATCGATCACCCTGGCCAGAACTTTGTCTAAAGCGGGAAACCTGCCGCGCAACAGGACGGCCAGATTAATGCACTCGGCGTAGTCATACAGCTCGTTGCGGTACACCGTAAGACGCGGACGCCGCGAAAACGGCCTGGGCATGCCTTCTTCGTCGAATAGATTCTTCACATAGTAAGCCACGCCCCGCTCGATCGCCTTCGTAATCCGCGCATCTCCCGTGAGCGCCTCGATCTTCGCCAGAGCCTTCAGCACAAAGCAGGTGTGAAAGTGATCGATAAAATCTCTCTCGCCATCGATCGAGTAGTACCAGGAGCCGTCTTCGTTCTGCGACTCAAGCACAAAATTCAGATTCTTCGCGGCGACTGTTCTATAACGATCTTCGGAGAAATCCTCGGCGGCCCGGGTCAGCGTAAACGCCCGGTAGGCGCTCGCGTTAATCACCCCTCCCCGCTCTTCCGGATCGGGGTTATACGAACAACTCGAGGCCGTCTCGGAAATGGGGTAGTCATGGTAATCGCTGCAGACGTGCTCGGCGATCGAGCGCATGACCTCCCGCCAACGCTGGTCGCGGTCGATCCGATAAACCTGAAGAAATGCCTCGTAAACGTAGGGAACGGTTGTGACCAGCGGTGTTCCCTCCGGCATCGTGCCGCGCCTGGTCTCCCAGTTAAACGGATAGCCCCAGCAATAGTGCTCATATCCCGGGCATCGCGTCTGCTCGAGGACTTCGAGAAAATGGACAGCGCGCCGATAGTACCGGTCTTCATGGGTCAGCGTTGACAGGAACGCGAACCCCATCGCGTAATGCGCGTCGGCAATGGGCAGTCTCTGCGGCTTCCAGAACAGCTGCCGGGCTCGCGGCACGAACGCCTCGGCCAGGATCATCGGAGCCACCGCCAGCTTTCCCAGCAACGGACGCCGGTAATACAACGCCTTCGCCTTCCGGCCTGTATCGCTCGCATAGAAACTCTGATGATCGTACGACTCTTCGCCGTACCCATCGAGCCACGCAACAAATCGCAGAACGGCGGCTTTTGTCTTGTCGATCTGAGCCCGGTCGATCTGAGCCCGGTCGGCTTGAGCCGTGCTCGCTCCGCGTGTTTCTACTTCCGCCGTCAGCGTTGCATCCGTCATCGTCGGTCCCATCGGTATCAGCTCGGCTTCGTCTCGAAGCGATTGAAGCGTTTCATGGTCAGCATGGAGCCAAGGATTGATTTCAGCTTCTGCATCTGCTCCCGGCGGTGGAACCGCATCAGTTCATCCGAAACCGGGCGCTTTGCCCGGCGCAGAAGTGCCCACAGATATCCCAGACCCAGGGCAATGCCATCCACCAGATAGGGCTTCTTGGTCATCCTCCAGCCAACCCGGAAAAGCTCCCACAGAGGATGACCGCCGAGATAGTAATCCTTTTCCCCATAAGAGAAACTCGAAGCCAGCTGTCCGCGCTCCGCCGTCCCCATCTTCCGGTGGTGAAAGAACGACTTTTCGCGAAACGACCTCGTCTTCCATCCCATCATGCGCGCCGTTGTCGAGGCCATCCAGTCTATGCCGCCCGCCTTGTTGGCCCGGTAGCCGCCAATCTCCTCGAAGCACCGCCGGCGGAAGAGCTGGCACTGCCCCGCCACATGGCTCCCTCCCTCAAAGCTGTCGGTCTCCGAGCTGTATCCGTCTTCCCTGAAGACGGTCCCCGCTACCCCCAGGCGCGCGTCCTTGCTGAATTCGCCGAGCAGGAATTCCATATGATCGCTGTCAAACGAGATATCGGCGTCGAGGTTGCCGATAACTTCGTAGTCCAGATCTTTGACGCGCTCCCGCCCAGCATTAAATGCATTGACCTTAGCCGCGAAATGCCGCTCCGCGCGGACCGGCAAATCGACCAGCACCATCCACGGATTAGCGGCAAGCCAGGGCCGAACACGATCCGCTGTCCCGTCCGTCGAGCCGTCATTCACAATGACCCACCGCAGGGGAAGAACCGTCTGCCGAATCATGGACTGGATCGTCTTCTCGATAAACATCTCCTCGTTACGGGAGGGAGTTATGAGGACGTAGGCCGGGAGGTTGCCCTTCATTACTTCACCTCGACGGGGTAACCCATCAGGCCGTTGCTCGGCGCGGAGCTTGCCCCGGCAGCAACCGTCTCCGACCCATAGATCGCGCCGCGGTGGGTCGAAAGTTCCTTGTCGTAAACCTCTTCCGGCTCATAGACGATCACGTGGCTGCCCCGGTTGGAGAAGCCAAAAGGAACGCACAGCAGCTTGTTCAGCTTCGCCTTCAGCGCCTCGCGCCGCTCGGGCGGAACGCAGAACAACATGAACCCGCCTCCGCCGGCGCCCAGAAGCTTGCCTCCCACCGCGCCCGCGCTCATGCCCGCCTCATAAATCTCGTCGATGCTGGCATTCGAAATCTTATTGGTCAGCGACCGCTTCAGTTTCCATCCCTCGTGCAGGAGCCGTCCGAACTCATCGATGGGCCGGTTCGGATCGGCGACAATCGCCTCCCCTTCATCGACCAGCTGAAGCATCGCATTCAGCTCCTGTTTCTTACTCGGAGTTACACGCAGCTGTTCCTGCGCAATCTCCGACGCGGTTCGGGAGAAGCCGGTAAAGAAGAGTGCCAGGTTCTGCTCGAGCTCCGCCATTCTGGCCTGCGAGATCAGCATCGGCTTCACGTCAATCGAGCCATTCTGGCAGAAATTGATCCGGTTCAGGCCTCCATATGCGGCGCTTACCTGATCCTGCGCGCCCACCGCTTCGCCCAGCACCTCCTGCTCCACATAGATGGCCTCCCGGGCAAGGGTGTGCTTGTCGCGCATCTGGTTTTTGAGTGCGTTCAGAGCAAGCAGCAACCCTACCGTGAATGCCGAACTCGTGCCGAGGCCGGTGCGGGCGGGCAAGTCCGCCACGTGATGGACTTCGACCCCTTCGTCCATCCCCAGAAATTGGAGACAACCACGGACGGAAGGGTGCTCGATCGCACTGTTGGTGGCGACGTTCTCAACCTTCGAGTAAGAGACGCGGCTGTGGAATTCAAAAAAGGGTGGCAGCCGCCGGCACGTGATGTAACAACGCTTGTCGATCGCAGTCGAAAGGACCGCGCCACCGTACTCCCGGTACCACACAGGATAGTCCGTGCCGCCACCGAAGAAAGATATGCGAAGAGGAGTGCTTGTAATAATCATAAATTTGACCTTCCTGAACCGGCCCGGTTGAATCCGGTTGAATCCGGTTGAATCCGGCTGGTTCCGTCGTGGGCAGGCTGCCCGCTTAACTCGCCAACTGCGCTACAGCACGCGTTCCCAGTGCTCCACCATCGACGCAATTGTCTGCTCGAGCGTTTTGAGCGGCTTCCAGCCTGTATCCCGGCGAATCTTCTTCGTAGCTCCGAAAATGACCTTCTCGTCGGAGGGCCGCAGCAGCCGTTGCGCCGTTCGTATTTCCGGCTTGACTCCCGAGAGACGCATCGCCATCTCCAGCATCTCTCCGATTTCCCAGGTCTTCGCCGCGCACAGGTTATACGCTTCGCCGGGTTTCCCCTTCAGAGCGGCCAGGTAAAATCCACGCACCGTGTCGCTCACGTCGAGAAACGCCCGCCTCGGCTTCAGATTGCCGACTTCCATCACCGGCTTCTGCAGCCCCTTCTTGATCCGCACCAGCTGCCGCACGAAATCCGACGGAGCGTCGCTGGTCTTGCCCGGGCCCGTTGTGTTGAACAGGCGAATGCTCACGGCCGGCACCTTGTGATCCAGAAAGTATTCCCGCGAAAGCAGATCCTGGCATACTTTGCTGATCCCGTAAGGATGCAGCGGCCGAAGCGGCTGATCCTCCGTCACCGGTATGGCAGCAGGCGGAACATTGCCATATTCCGCGCTCGAGCACGCCGACACCACAACCGGCGGGCGCCTTCTGTACCGCGCCGCTTCGAAAACGTACAGCGAGCCCATTACATTCGACTCGAATGTTCCCACCGGATCGGCCCACGAGACCGTCGGCAGACTCTGCGCCCCCAGATGAAACACATGCGATGGCTCATACTCGCCAAACAACTGCTCCACCCGCTGCCCATTCGCGAGATCGCACTGGACAAATCGCACGCGCCGACTCTCCCCGGAAAGCTGGGCGTTCTGCAGGCGGTACGTGCCCACCACATCCCACCCCTCCACCTCGAGAAACCGCACCAGGTGGGAGCCGATAAAGCCTTCGGCGCCGGTGACCAGCGCCGTTCTATTCCGTGCCATCCTGTCCTTTCAGAGCGCATCTCATCGTGTTCGGTCCTCAGGAAGGCGCCTTCACGTCAAGCGAGCTGCTCGACACATCGCGCCGCCGCGCATGATCGGGACGCGGCATCCGCAGCAAACGGGCGTATGCGTTCATCGTAGTCTCGCTGACCACATCCCACGAGTGGCGCGCCGCCGAATAATCATGAATGTCCTGCCGCCGGCGACCGAGATTCGCATATAAATCGCCCTCGAAATACCGCTCGATCGTCTTCGCCAGATCGTCCGCATCGTCCGGCCTGAACAGATAGCCCGTCCTGCCCTCGACGATGTCGTCTTTGAGCGACCCCACATCGGCGGCCAGCACCGGCAAACCGAAACTGTGTCCGAGGAACAGCACTCCGCTCTGATAAATATGCCGGTACGGCAGGATCAGCGCGTCGGCAGCCTTGAAATAGACTTCGGTCTCGGCATCGGGAATAAAACCGGCATGGAGGACGATCTGCCCACGCTCGACATCCCCGCGGATCTCTTCCCGAATCCCGCTCCAGTACTCCTCGCAGCGGTCCGGCCGTCCGGCGATGATCAGACGATAATCGCTCGACCGCGCAGCCACCTGACGGAACGCGGCGATCAAAAGCTCGAGCCCCTTGTACGGAGTGATCCTGCCGAAAAAGAGAAGCGCCTTGTCCCCGCTGCGAATTCCCAGTTTCTGCTTTGCGTCGCCGGCCGTCAGGATGGTCGTGGGAACGGAATTGTTGATGCCGAACGGGATGACTGCGACCCGGCTCGCCGGCACTCCGAATTCCCTCACAATCTCGTCCTTCATGCCTTCGGTGTGCACGAAGATCTGATCGGAAAGGCGATACTGCGTTCGCAGAGTCAGCCGATTCAGCCTTGTATCCGTTGCATCGCGCCTTCCCGCGTTCACGTTATGCGCGGTAAAAACAATCTTCTTCCCCATCAGTTTGTAGTACAGCATCAGCAGAGTACGATCGAAGCTCTCGAACTTGTTATTCCAGAGAATATGAAATATCTTCGGCTTCGCGGTCGCCGCATAAAGCATTAACCGCGCATAGTACTTCAGGATGCGGATGACCTTCCGCAATCCGGGCGCGTCGGCCCGCGTACTGCCCCGCAAATTGAGAAAGCGCACGCCAGGCTGGTCGCGAAGTTCCGGGAGATCCAGTTCATCGCTGCCTATCAGATCCAGCACCGCCCCGCGCGGCGCCAGAGACGTGATCATTCCGAAGACATACGGCCGGTCGCCGCCGCCGGTCAGCAGGGCTACCGCGATCTCTTCCGGCGCTCCGGACCGCGTGCCGTCCGTTACCCCCACCGGCCCCTCCGCTTTGCTGGCTTCCTGATCCATGTTCCCGTGCAAGTGCGATCCTCGAGTGCGATGATCGCTTGCGATTCTCCTATGCAATTCTCGTATGCCTCTGCGTCTGTTGCCGCGGCTCAGGACAACCCGATCTCGGGAGTTCGGCCCGCGCGAGCCGTTTCCAGCTGGTAGAGCGTTTTATCGCATTGCCGGATGAAGGACGCCTTCAGTTGCGGCAGCACGGCCTGGGCCCATTTCGCGGTTTTCCATCCGAGGATCGGCTTCATCCAGGCGTATTTCCAGCGCAGCCGCGGCTCTTCCAGCTGCTGGTTCATCAGCCCGGCCATGTTTTGCAGTTCGGCCACGATGTCCGGACGCTCCGGATAAAAATTGAGATACCAGGTCTGCAGGTACGCAAGACAAGCTCTGCGTACGCGCGCGCTGTCCTCGAGCGATCGAATGTACTTGATGTGCAGCCTCATCGACAGCAGCAGCGCGTCTTTCTTCCGGTCGTCGCCGACATAACTCAGCCGGCTGGAGGTTGTCACCCGGTAGAGCACGCCGGTGTTGGGCACGAATCGAGTGCCCTCGGACTGGAGCAGCACCCGGGCGAAATATTCCCCGTCGTCATCGCTCAGCAGCCGCGTATCCCACGGTCCGGCCGCCTCGGCCAGCTCACGGCTGGTAAGCCAGGTCGCCGTCTGCATGTGCAGATTATGACCCAGCTTCGCCAGAAGCCAATCGACAGGCGAAAGATCCTGGCACAAAAGGCTCTCCACCCACCGGGCCTTGCGCGTCCTGAAGTAAAACGGAGACCAGGCCGAGGACAGAAGAATCCGCCGGCTCTCGCCCTCCCGCAGCGCGCCAAGCTGCTTCTCGATTTTGTCCGGAGCCAGCAGATCGTCGGCATCCAGAAACTGGATATAATCCCCCTGGCTGAGCCCGAGCGCATGGTTGCGAGCCGCCGCCGCGCCCGCGTTCGGCACCGTGACCACCTTCACTTCCGCCGACGCCAACCGGCGCGCGGCCTCAAAAGTCCCGTCGCGAGACTCATCGTCCACCACGATAATTTCCTTGTTGGGCCAGGTTTGTCCCTGGGCGGAGCGAATCGCGCCGGCAACCCACTGCTCGGCGTTATAAGCGGGAATCAGAATGGAGACGAGTGGTTTCATAGCGGCATTGGGGCAGTGCTTTCAAGTTGATTCTCAAACTCTAGGGCGAAACGTATCCCTTTGTCATCGCTCCCAAGCGAAATCCCGCCCGGCGAGGCAACAGGGAGGCGCGCAAGAGAGGAGGCGTGCAGAGTTTATCTCACCGGGTCGGTCTCACCGGGCCTGGTCTCACCCGGCCTGGTTTCACTGGGCCTGGTTTCACCGAGGTTGACCGGCCACACGCGAGCCCGGGCAGAATCGAAGCCCGCACGTTAACCAGCGCCCGGGGACCTCAACTGCAGGCTCCCCGGACTCCGGTCAACGGTTGGTATTTTCAGCCGGAACATGGCCTCTGCGCTGGCAAACGCCGCGGCGCGCTATCCCGGACCGGACGAACTCCCTGGTTATTAAGATTAGTTATTGAGAATCGTCCCTGACAGCGACGCGGGCGGAGCTGGACTCGTTCCGGTCACCAGCGGATGCGGGTAGGTGTAAGGAGCATAGTAGAGAGCCCATGTGTTCGTCGCGGTGCAGGCGTACAGCTGATTCTTATCTGTCGCCCAGTACGCTACGCCGGTCGTACAGGTCGCCGGAATCGAGGCGTACGTGCCATAGCCTGTTCCCGTCGCGCCGGTAAACGGCGACACCGGGACGTAGTAGTCGCGATTCGCCTGGATGTTGTTTTCCCCACTGCTGACCGAGACGATCGACCCCGTACCGCTGAAGTTTTCCATCCAGATATAAACCGGCTGCAAAACCTCGTTCGGCCATACGCCTGTGTAGACACCGGGATGGCCGGTGTCCAGAACGGTCGGCCACATGCCGCTGATCATGTCCCCCTGGCCGCGTCCGATCTGGTCGAGGCAAGGGTAGCCAGTGGAACTCTGATTTCCGTCAAAGGCGCTGAGGGAGCCGGTCTGAGCCGTGCCGCAATACCCCCATCCATTCGGCGGGGCGCTTTGCTGATAGGTATTCGAGTTGTCCCGGTCCTCGTCGAACACAATGTCATTCTTCGTGTTGGCGATGGTATTTCCCCACCACACGCCGGTCCCGGACGTCTGAAATCCTACCGAGGAGATAATCGAACCACCGCCGCCGCCGACAGAATTGTCATAGACTTCCCACGCCCGGCATCCTCTTCCGCGCTGCTGCGATCCGGTGGCGTGGCTCTGAATGCCCAGGTTCTGATTGGGGGCCAGCGCGTTGAACGTGTTGTACCGGGCAACGAAGGCTCCCCCGACTTCGCAATCGTTCATGAAGCCATTGTTGAATGTATTGTTCTCGAAAAAGATGAAAGATCCGGTTCCCAGTCCCGGCGGCATCGTCCAGGGCGTGTCCCCAAATCCGTCCCCTCCGGTGTTATAGACGCGAATCCCGTTATAAACATCGCCGTTCGGCACATCGAAGATGTTATGGTCCGCGACCCCCGTCATGGGCTCGTACATCGACACCGCAAGGTCGTTGATGTTGATGAAGTGATTGTGGTCCACGCGCGCCTGGCCCGTGGCTCCGCCCACCGCCAGTTCGCCGTTGTAGACAACGTTTCCGCCCTGAAAGCTCAGGCCCGTCACGCGCACAACCTGCGAAGAGCTTCCGGTGAGAGTGATCCCGATTGCGGGATTGTTTCCGCCCCCTCCCGACTGTCCGTCGACGATCAGCGTCAGGTCGTTGAACGTTGCCGGATTGCCCTGCGCGTTGGTTGACGCGGCGGCGCTCATGCCGGCGAGCGTGAACGAGTATGGGGTTGAAAAAGTGATGCCCGACGTCCAGGTGCAGCTGCCCGCCGGGACGGTTACAGTGGTTCCGTTCGACGTTATTTTGTTCAGTGCCGACTGAACATCGGAGACGTTGCAGGAGGCGGCGCTAATCGTTGTCTGCGCTTCTGCCGCGGAAATTACGGCAAGAAGAAATACAAGCGGCGAAATTTTGACGTACGCATGCTTAAGCACGGGGGAGCGTCCTTTCGGGGAAACCCAGTATTTGGGATTTCTGTTGAGGTGAGTATCACGCTGCCCAAGGCTAATTGTCCAGATTTGATCATCGGTATCAAGCACCAAAGTTACCACCCGGAGTTTCTCATCGGCCGGGAGAGAAATGGCCTGAATTCATGCATTAATCGAAGAATCTTCGGTACATTGGTGATCTGGTTATGGTTACCGAAGTGTTGTTCATGGCCACGGTAAGTTACGTTGGTTCCATGGCAGGATCCACAGCGAAGCAAAAATAAATTTCTAGAAAGCGGCCGCTGGTACCGCGGAGGCCAGGGATTCTCCCGGTCGTCCCCCATCCTGCCCATCCACGAAAATGCGGTGCACCAGTTCGAGCGTCAGCACCTTGTGCAGTTCGACCGTGAAGTTCCGGTTTCCTTTCACATGACCCTCGACCACGGCCTCGAGATTTCTGCGCTCGATGTAGGGCCTCGTCAGCGCCCGTTCGTCGAGCAGCATTTCCCGGAGGTATCCGGCCAGAGCGTCGCGGTACCACACACGAAAATGAAACGGCTTGTGCCGGCCCAGAAACAGCCGCTCCAGATGGAGCGCCGAAAATGTATGATCCACCCGCGCCAGCCATTGCGGCATTCCCATGTCGTACGCATACTCGGCTTTGAACAGAAACTCGAGCCACGCGTGGGAGATTCCTCCCCGCAGTTTTCCCCGGTCGCCGCCCACCCCGCGATCCGTCGGTATGGCCCGCAAAGCGCGATTGCCGTCCCCGATCAGCCGCAGCGAAACATCGTCGTTGCCGAGAGCCGAAGCCGGCGCGCGAAAGATGGTTCGGACAAAGTCATTATCGAGGAAGGGAGACCGCATCGTCAGCTGCGTCTGCTCGAGCGACAGCGATCCGTACAGATACCACGGGCCCTGCCGGAACGCCGCAAACGACAGGTGACTGCCATGAATCACTCCTGCATACGTCGCCGCGGTCTCGCGAATGTTCGAGAGAAATTCCTTACTATACAAATCAACGGTCGGTTCCGACGGCTTGAATGCCCGAAAGCCCCGCAGCAGCTCTCCCCCATACAGTCCCGTCATGCGGGCTGGCGCAATCTCCCGCGCCCTTTCGTTCAGATAGAGGTCGGGAGACCGGCTTACATCGACGCACCCATCGGTCAGGTAGACGGCGCGCTCGGCATAATGGCCGAACTGCGACAGAAACTCCGCTCCCGCCGTGAGAACCCGATGCGGCTGGCCGCAAATCGCAGCTACACGCCGCGCGATCCGCAGATCTTCGTGCTCACCGAACATGCTTCCGAAGGTGTAACAAGGCAGCGAGCCGGGGCCAGCCTCCCGGCAGGCCAGAACCATGCGCGTGTCAAGGCCCCCGGTCAGCGACATCCCAATCCGCTCGCGCCCGGCAAAGTAACGCGGAAGGTTGCGCGTGAACGCCGACCGCAGCTCCTGATACCACGCCTCCGGGTCGAGGGTTTCCTGATCCTCCCACTCTTTCGGTTCGAAATAGCTGCTCTTTTGCTCGAGGAATCCGTTGCGAAACTTCCATGCAGACCCCGGAGGCAGGACCTGGATGCCTTCGAACAAAGTCCTGTTCTCAAGCACCGCGCCACAGGAAACAAATTCTCCCAGGCCCTGGTAATCCATCCGCCTCAGCTCGGGCCGCACCGCCAGAATCGCCTTCGCCTCGGCGGCAAAATAGAATGCGTCCTTCGCCTCGTGGTAATAAATCCGGTGCATCCCATAACGGTCGTTGAAGAGAACGGCCTCGCCCCGGCCGCTGTCGGCCAGTAACCCGTGGAATCTCCCATTCAGCCGCGCCGGAAAAGACGGATCGTCCTCGTGCCTGCACTCCTCATAGAGATGCACCAGATACGACGGCCCATCAGGCTCGACGGCGTGTCCACGCTGCTGCAGGCCTTCAACCGTCCCCGGTTCCGGAAAATCCTCGCCGGCAAACGCCAGGGCGATATCGCCTGTTTCATTCGCGAGCGGCATCCGGTCTGCGAAAGAACCCTTCCGCGCCACCCATCCGATATAGACGCCCAGCGACTCATCCGCCCATGTGCCGGAGACGTACGCGCGCTTGTGCAGCAGCGCTTCCGTCATGCGCCGCACTTCGGCTTCCGCCACCGCCCGCGGCCGGCGCGTTATGCATCCCACAATTCCTGGCATATCTAAAGTCTTCCGCCTTGCACGTTGTTCAGTTCTGCGCCTGACATTTTCTGCGCGTTAGTCCGAATGTCCGGCAACTGCCGGCGTCTTGGGACCTGCGCCACGAAGTTTTGCCTCGTACCAGTTGTTGCGCAGCTTCCTGTACCTTGCCGCCACCGATTCAGGAACCCAGTCCGCCGCCGTGCGATGCAGGCCGAACCGCAGCGCCACCTTCCCCGCCACCGTTAATGGAATGTAGTACCGGGGAATCTCGACCTTCTTAAAGCCGTTGTTCGCCTTGAAGTCGGCCAGACTGTCCCGCTCCTTTTTGCCGTACGAGAACTTCGCGTACCACAGGTGCTGGACTCCCCGGTCCGCGCACGATTTCACCGCCTGGGCAATCAGCGCGTTGGTCGGGGCCTTGTCCCGCTGCCCCACCATCGAAACAATCTGCATCAGCCCCGCCTGGCTTCTTTCCTCGTCCATAACGAGCTTTACAAAGCCAATCAGCCTGCCTTCGAGCGAGGCGCCGATAAAAACACTGCGCTCCAGAAACGTCTCGTTCACCCGGCGCACGGCCTCAAGATCTTTTCCGTAGTGCCAGAAGGGCTTTCCCTGCCGGATCGGGCACTCGTTGTAAATTGCGGATATCTCACGAACCAGCCAGTCGTTGAAAGGAACCTCCGCCACCGTCACGCCGTTTTTCCCGGCCTTGCGGGCCTTGTTCCTGGCCTTGAAATCGATCTGATTCGTCATCCAGTCGTCGAAGGTGGTGATGCGGAGCGCCGCCATGTTGTCCCACTCCATCGCATAGCTGTATTGTGGCGTGGTATTCGACAGCCTCTGGATGAACGTAAACACATCGGCGCGCGACCGCGACTTCCGGACAGCAGCCAGCGCCGCCTCCGGGTCCTCTGTAAAGTCGAATCCTTCCGCATCGAGGCGGGCAATGCGCACCAGCCTCCCCTCGATCAGCCCTTCTTTACCGCAAATATCCATAGTCTCCGCGCTCTTTTTTCCAGGCCCGTCCCCTTGGAACCACAAATCGGGTTCTCTTTATGAACGGGTTCCGATTTCAGGTGGATTTCCGTGCGCCATCCACTGCGTGGTGCGCGCGCTGGCTGCTTCCGCCGCAAGCCTGGGAGCTGATGTTCCCGGCTTCTTCCTGCCGGATGCGGCGGAGGCCTGTAACTGCTTTTTCGAGGCCGGAAGCACAACGACTCCCAGCAGGAACATCGCATAAAACAAGCCGCTCTCAAACGCGGCTTCCGACATGTTGTAAAACAAGAATGCAATCCATACCGCCATACCCAGCACGGCGAGACTGGACGATCGCTTCAACCGTTTGCAGATCCCGTGGTAGCTCTGCGCCAGGAAAACGGCGAGTACCGCAACCCCCACCATGCCCTCTTCGAGATAGACCTCGAGATAGCCGTTGTGGGCCTCGTTCAGAAAGCCCAGTCCGGACTTGGTCCAGACATACTGGAGGCGCCAGCCCAGCCAGAAGGTCTGGTACCCGGTGCCAATCACCGGGTTCGTATGCATGCTGAGCAGGAACGCCCAGATTTTGGTCCGGTCGCTCAGCGTCGCGTTCTTGCCCACTGCCTGCGCCAGGGAGCCATTCATGCCCAGCCCAAAATCGAGGAACAGGTAAGCGCAGAAGAGAGACGGGATCAGGATCTGCACCAGCCGCGGGTGGCGCCGGTAAAACCCGGTGTGCGCCAGCAGCAGCACCATGCATCCTATCCCCAGACAGACATACGATGTCGTGCTCTCAGCTGTATGCAGCAGCCATACCGTCATTCCGAAAAGCGCCGCGTCGATCAGCAAAATCCGCTTCGTGCGCTTTTGCTTCCGGTCACGCCACCGCGTTACGATGTCCCAGAAGAAAAACAACCCGCTCACCAGGCACATCAGCCCCAGCATGTTCTTGCTCGTGCTGGCCCCGGCGTAATAACCAATGCCGGTCCATGGGTCGTATTGCTTGCTGACTTCCGGAAAATACTTGTCGAGCATAATCGACAGCGGAATCAGCAGATAACTCAACCGCCGCAGCACCGCTCGCACCGCCTCGACCGGTCGAGGATCGGAGAGCACTACAAGAACGATCAGGTAAGTCCCGAAATCGCGTATCCAGCGCTTGATTGCGATCAGGGGAAAGTCCGACCAGACCGCGCTGATCAGCGCCAGCGCCAGGAAAGCCGTCAGTGCCCAGTTGGATACGAAAAACCCGCTCCACCTGAACGATCTCGAGATCAGAATCCAGATCGAGAGCAGGATCAGGGCCATGAAGATAGCCCTGTCCAGCGGATTTCCATCCTCCAGCGCAGCCGCCGACATCGTTCCCGCGCCGCCAATCCATTGCGAAGGCAATCGTGTCCCGGCGATGAACAGCCAGATTACCGTCAACCACGACGCGGGCGACAGCCTCGCATCGTTGGCGGGGTCGAAAACCAACAGTGCGGCCAGGCAGATAAGCCACAGTACAAGTGCTATAAAAGGAGGCATCCCGGTTAGTCCGCGGCAGCTGGTCCGATGATATCCTGGCAGGCTCTCAGGCCATCTTCGCCCGATCGAGCTTGCCCCGATCGAACTGGCCCCGGCCGAGCAGCCGAGCCACCAGGCTCACCAGTGTCTCTCTCTCCTCCCCCCACGTATGCCGCAGGTACACCTGCTGCCCCCGCTCCGCGGTCGCAACCGCCTCGCCAGGATGAGTCGCCACGTACTCCAGTTTTTCCTCGAAATCCTTCGAATCGCCGGGCTCGAAATAGATCAACGCATCGGCCGCAAAATAATCCTCGATTCCTTCGGTGCGCGGAGCGATGACCGGCTTGCCGAGCGCCAGGTATTCAAGAATCCGCGTCGGCGTATTGATGGCCGTGAAATCGTTGCGCGGATTCGGAACGATGCCCACGTCGCACTGCTCGATCTCCCGCGCCAGGTCTTCGAGTTTCCTCGGCCCCAGATAATGAACGCTGCCCTCGAGACCCAGACCGCGAACCGTCTCCATCACCTGTTCGAGATAGGGCGTGCTCCGCCCATAGATGCGCAGCTCCACATTCGGGAACCTTTTTTGAAATCGCGACAGCGCGTCCACCGCGAGGTGCAGGCCGTTCCGGCTCTCCAGAAGCCCGTGATACATGATCGCCAGCGGGTCGCCGGCATCGCGGACCGGATAGGAACGCGCCGCGCGGCAGGGAAAGAGGCTCTCGTCCGGAGTATTCATCACGACCCCGACCTTCCCGGCCGGGCAGCCGCGCCCGCAGAAGATTCGCTTGAAGGTGACGCTCACCGTGATCACCAGATCGGCGCGCGCAATGCTCCATTTTTCAAGCCGGCGAATGGCCCGAACCCCAAAACTCTCCTTGTCCTTGTTGAAGATCGTCATCATCAACTCAGGCATCGGGTCATGCTGATCGAGTATCAGCTTTGCTCCGAACAATTTAGGAATCAGCCCGCTGATTACCAGAATATCGGGCATGTTGTGCACATAGATCAGATCGTACCGGCGCCGGAGCGAACGCCATAGAAAGATGGCCGCCGACATCAGAATGAACGTGGCATATTGATACGCGTAGGAGAGAAAGCCGCCCCGGCTGTGACGGATCGGAATCCGTATGATCTCGAGTCCGTCCGCCATCTCCCGTTTCGGAGACCCTGCGTCCTGCTCGCAGATCAGATCCACCCGCATTCCTTCGCTCACGAGCGCCTGCGCCGCGCGCCGCGGCCGAGGATCGGCAGGATAGTGAGAAAACACCACCATCCCGGCCCGCTTCCCCGCCAGCCGCTTCCCCGTCGTAACGGTCCTCGCCGGCATCGGTCCCGCGTCCGTCCCCGAGTCCGTCCCCAACGGCCTGTCGCCAGGCCCTTCCGGATCCTCGGTCGCCAGACCTCCCTGTTTCGTGGTCTCGATCATCGGATCACTTCAGCAAGCACCGCTCTGCCCTTCGCGGTTTCCGCGCGCCGCGCAGACTCCGCTGTAAACTCCAGAACCTCCTCGGCGACGCGTGCCTGCTGCAAAGCCGTCAGCTGCGGATACATTGGCAGCGACACAATGCTCGACGCCACCCGTGTGGTCACCGGAAAGTCCCCCGCGCTGTAGCCCCTCCCCGCATAGGCCTTCTGCAGATGCAGTGGAACCGGATAATGAACGCCCGAACCGATCCCTGCCGCATTGAGATGGCTCATCAGCCCATCCCGGTCCGCGACCCGAATCACATACAGGTGATAGACGGCCTTCGACCACGAAGGCTCAAACGGGCACTTCACCCCGTCGTTGCCGGCCAGCAGACGATCGTACTCCGCGGCCCGCTCGCGGCGCTCCGCATTCCATCTGGCCAGATGCCCCAGCTTCACATGCAGCAACCCGGCCTGAATCGCATCCAGCCGTCCGTTGTAACCCTCAATGTCGTGGTGATACTTCTTCGCCTGTCCGTGATCGCGCAGCATTCTTGTCGTGCGCGCCACTTCGGCGTCGTTCGTCGTTGTCGCCCCCGCCTCTCCGCATGCGCCCAGGTTCTTGCCCGGATAGAAACTGAAGGCCGCCGCCCGCCCCATCTGTCCCGCTTCCATCCAGCGGTTCAGCTTCCTCGAAAAGTACTGCGCGCCGTGCGCCTGGCATGCGTCTTCAATGACGGTCAGATGGTATTCGGCCGCCAGACCGAGAATCGCATCCATGTCCGCCATCTGCCCGTAGAGGTGCACCGGCACAACCGCGGTCACCGGCCGCCCGCTCCGCCGGCTGATCGCCCGCCCGGTCGCGTCCCGCGTGCACTCTTCCTCCAGATACACCCGCAGCCTCTCGGCCGACATGTTGCAGGTGTTCTCGTCGATGTCCACAAACTCCGGGATCGCTCCCGCCTGGGAGATGGCTTCGGTCGTCGCAATAAACGTGTGCGGTACGGTCACCACCACGTCGCCCGCCTGAATGCCGCACGCCATGAGCGCGAAGCGCAGCGCGTCCGTCCCGCTGTTCAGGCCGACCGCATAGCTGACGCCGCAGAACGACGCGAAGGCCCGCTCGAACTCCTCGACCATCGGTCCGCCGATGAATCCGGCCGTGCGCAACGCCTGCCGGAATACCCCGGTGAGTTCTTCCTCGAGCTCCATATGCGGAGTCACCAGGTCAAGAAAAGGTATATCGTTCGACTTGTTTTTCGAGTTGTGGGTCATAGCCCCTCTTCACTCTCTTTGAGATAACGCAAAACCCTGGCCGGATTGCCGGCCACGATCGCATGCGGTGGCACATCCCTGGTTACGACACTGCCCGCGCCGACGATCGCATTCTCGCCAACGCTCACGTTCGCAAGCACCGTGGCCCCGGAGCCGATCGATGCGCCGCTCCGGATCACCGTCGGCTCGACCTTCCAGTCCGCCTCGGTCTGCAACCCGCCGCCCGCTGCCGTAGCTCGCGGATAGCTGTCGTTGATGAACGTGACGCCGTGTCCGATAAACACGTTGTCCTCGATGACCACTCCTTCGCAGATGAAAGTATGGCTCGAGATCTTGCATCGTTTGCCGACGCTCGCATTTTTCTGAATCTCGACGAACGCGCCGATTTTTGTCTCGTCGCCAATCCGGCATCCATATAAGTTGATGAACGTCGACAGCCGGACATTAGCGCCGAGCTTTACGTCGTCGGCAACGCAGTTATAAGTGATCATAAATAGACCAGGGAACCCCTCTTGCTCATCGATTCGCTCGCCGCCTCCAGCATCTTGACCACCCTCAGGCCGGCGCATCCGTCGTTGAAAGGCTCCTGCCCCGTCGAGATACAGTCCACAAAGTAGGACAGCTCCTGGCGCAGCGCCTCGATCTGTTCGAGCTGCGGAGACCACATATCCCCCGATCGATAGTTCACCAGCAGCGAGTAGAGGCCTTCGTTGTTCGTGATATTGACGCCCTTGTCGTAGACTTTTACCTTCTCATCGGCCTCGAGGTCGTTCCATACCAGCATCCGCTTTTCGCCGCCGATCAGGGTGGTGCGCACCTTCACCGGCGAAAGCCAGTTCACGTTGATGTGGGCGATCACGCTCTCCGGAAAGTACAGAGTCATAAAAGCCACGTCTTCGTGGCAGTTCAGATGACTCTGCCCGGTCGCCACCACCGCCTCGGGATTGCCGTCGATCACGTAATCCATGATGGAAAGATCGTGCGGCGCAAGATCCCAAAGGACGTTGATGTCATGCTGGAACAGCCCCAGGTTCACTCGCGTGGAGTCGTAGTAGTACAGCTTTCCCAGCGTCCCCTCCCGCAGCAGCTGCGAGATCTTTCTCACCGCGCCGGTGAACAGGAATGTGTGATCCACCATGATGATCAGGTTTTTCTGCCTGGCCAGGTCGATCAGCTTCTCGCCCTGCGCGACATTACCGGTGAAAGGCTTCTCGACGAAAACATGCTTCCCGTTCTCAAGCGCGGCTTTCGTCAGCTCATAATGCGTCCACACCGGGGTGATCACCGCGATGGCGTCGATATCCGGCGACGTCAGCACTTCCGAGGTGTCGGCGGTGATGCGGATGCCGGGATAGGCCTTCCGCGCACGCGCCTGCGCCGCCGCATTCAGCTCCGCAATCGCCAGGACCTGGGAACCCTCGAGACTGGCAAGGTTCCTCACCACATTCGGTCCCCAGTAACCGTACCCGATTACACCGAAGTTCACGTGACTGTCACCACACTTTCCCCAATGAAGACGAAATCAACACCGCTCCGCGCGGCGAGCCTGCCTGAATGGAAACACGAATCGCAATGGAAGAGATCTGCCCGGACGCGAAGGTCTCAATACGCTCCCTTGATTACCGCCGCCGGCGTTTTCATGAGTATTTTCATGTCCAGCCACGGCGACCAGGAAATGGCATACCGCAGGTCCAGCCGAACCATGTCGTCGAACCGGACGCGGCTGCGGCCGGTCACCTGCCACAATCCGGTGATCCCCGGCTTGACCTGCAGCACGCGGCGGCGATGCCACGTCTGATAAGCGGCCAGTTCGTAAGGAACCGGCGGCCGCGGGCCCACCAGAGACATGTCGCCTCGCAGAACGTTCACAAACTGGGGCAGCTCGTCGAGGCTGGTCATGCGCAGGAACTTACCGATCGGCGTAATCCTCTTGTCCCCGACCAGCTTGTAGACACCCTGCCCGTCGGCATTCGCCGGCACCCGTTCCGCGACCCCCGCGATCAGGCGCTTAACGTATTCCTTGTGCACCGTCTCGTCATTGTCGACGCGCATGGATCGGAATTTCAGAAACGTGAAACGCCGCCCATATTGCCCGATGCGATCCTGCCTGAAAAGGATCGGCCCTTTCGATGTCGCCCGAATGAGAAGCGCGATGACCGCGAATAAAGGCATGCACGCGATCAGCATCAGCGTGCTTCCGGCGATGTCCATCGCGCGCTTGGTGCGCAGCTGCGAGCGCTGGTCCCGGCTGGGACTGAAAAGATCCGGGTAAAGGACCGGATCGCTGGGCCGGCCCGAACTGCCCTCGTCCCAGTCATCGGGAAAGAAGTGGAACGAAAACGTAATCTGATTGAATCGCTCCATCGACAGCTCTTCCTGCAGCGCCGCGCTCACTCTCGCGAGGATCGTGCTCAGGACCGAGTTCTTGTCGCTGACCACCAGCCCGGTAAACATCACCCCAACCGTGCCGCGGTCCTTATACCAGCCCACCACATCCGTCTCGCGGGTCGACGACTGCATCGCCGACACGATACCCTCCAGCGTCCTGTCGGCCTTGTCGCCGGTCTGCGAAACGCCCGCTTCGAGCAGCATCAGCAGAAATGGCTCCCTCGACCGTTCCGTGCGCTTCCGCTCGATCGCGATCCGCCGCCTGAAGGCATCTTCGCTCAGAACCTCGCGATCCCCGTGGGCAGCCGCATCGAATAAAGGATCCATCTTGTCTGACACCTTATTGATCCTTGGCAGAGTCACAAACTTGCTCCTCTCTCGAGCACGATTTCAATGTCGAAACGCAAAGCTGATTGGTCAGTTGTGTTTCGTAATCTTATTATGAAAGCCGGTAATTTCTGTAGTACCGAATTATCCGGCCGGATTACCGAGTTATGATCGCCGGCGCGATCGCCTGACGCCCCTGACCTTATTCCGGTCCGGGGTTCGTTCGCGGGCTGTAGTAATAATCGGTGTCCGGCGCGCTGGTGGAGGAGTTCAGCAACGCACCGATCAGTTTCGGGGACTCCACGGCGTCCACAGCCCTCCGCAACTTCCGCTTTTCAGACGTTCCCTGACGCACCACCAGCAGAATGCCATCCGCCTGCCGCGACCAGACGCTGGTGTCGGCCAGGGGCAGGACCGGAGGCGAATCGATGACGATCCAGTCGAACAGCGCGGACAGCTGTTCCAGCAGCATCGCCGGCCTTCCCGACTGCAGCACCTCCAGCGGATTGCTGGGCGAGCTGCCGGCCGGCATAAACCACAGACCCGGACCCTCCAGGTAGTAAATGGTCTCCGCCAGCTGCCGCTCTTCGCGCAGCCATTCACAGATTCCCGGCTTTCGCGAAACAGAAAACATCTGCGACAACGCCGGACGCCGGATGTCGCCCTCGAGCAGCAGCACCCTCTGCTGGGCTCGCAGGGCCATGGAGCACGCCAGGTTGGCCGAACACGTGCTCTTCCCTTCCTGGGGACTCGAGCTGGTGATCAGCAGCTTCTGCAGCGGACGATCGCGGCGCAGATGCCGCAACCGCACCGACAGCAGCCGGAATGCCTCCGCCGCCGGACTGTCCCGGTCGGAAACGCTCACCAGCCGTCCCTGGGCGGGAACCGAAATCTTCAGCCTGCCGAACTGGGTGAAGATGTCCGGCAGGTCCCGCGGAACCGCCTCTTCCTTCAGGGACTGGGGTCTCCCCTTCGCCGTCCTCGCCCGCGATGGCAATCCCCTCGCCGAGGAGGCGATCTCTCCGTTCCGCGCGACTTCGCGCTCCGGCAGCGCCATGGCTTCCTGCTCGGCCGGCGCTCCCGCCTCCCATTCCGTCGCCGCACGTTGCTCGGCATGGCGCAGCAGTTCGGTTGCGTCCCGCCCCGGCGACCTGCCCCCCGACCGTTCGGCTTCCGACCTTTGCAGAGCGTCAAATATTCGGCTCATACTCACTCGCTTCGAGAGAAACAGGCACATTCAGATCGGCGCTGCGCGCCACCGGCCTGCGCAGAGCCGAATAAAGATCGCGAAGGACTTTCGCCGCCCGCTGGACGTCCATTTCGCTCAGTGTTCCCCCGCCTTCCGGCTCGCCGAGCGAGGTGTTGTCGAGCCGAAACTCCTTTGCGACGTCCTCCACAACATCCACCGTTATCCTCGGGATCTGCCGCGCGTAAGCAATGATCAGCGCGTTTTCGCAGACGGTATTGATCAGCCGCGGAAATCCCCGCGAATGGCGATACACCGCGGCGACGGCTTCCGGACCGAACAGATGGCCCGGATCGCCCTCCGCCCCCGCAACCCGCAGCCGATGTTCGATATATTCCTTAGTCTCCTGCGCGTCGAGCGGTCCCAGCTGCGCGCGCAGCGCAACTCTCTGCTTGAGTTGCCTCAGCGCCACCGAATCCAGCTTCTGATCCAGCTCTGGCTGCCCCACCAGGATGATCTGTAACAGCTTGTCGTCGGTGGTCTCCAGATTGGAGAGAAGACGCACCTCTTCGAGCAGCTCCTCCGACAGATGATGGGCCTCGTCCACGATCAGGACCGTCGTCAGCCCCTTCGATCCCCGCGAGACCAGAAACTGACCGAGATCCAGCAACAGCTCGCTCTTGTTCTTCCCCGAAGCCGGAAGCCCGAAGTCGGACAATATGTACTGCAGAAACTCCGACGGCGACAGACGGCTGTTAAACAGATAAGCGTAGGCAATATCCCTGCTTTCCTTCAGCAGGCGAAGCAGGCAGCGCAGAAGCAGCGTCTTGCCCGTTCCCACTTCACCGGTTACCACTACAAATCCCTTGTGCCGCCGGATGCCGTAGTGGAGCGCAGCGAGCGCCTCGTTATGCCGGCGCGTAGACACAAAATAAGTAGGGTCCGGAGTCAGGTCGAAAGGATTGCGCGCCAGCTTAAAAAAAGCTTTATACATTGCGGCTCATATTTTAACTGTGCAGATAACTGATCGCTGAGCCGGTCAGGATAACCACCAGCACCAGCGCTGCGGTTGCAGCTCCCAGATACGTCCGTCGCCTGCTTCTCCGTTCGTCGAGCGGAGTTGTGATATCCGGAATCTCGGCAAAGATTGCGACCGGCAGCAAGTCCTTGATCTCCTGCTCCCGGTAAAGTCGGTCATCCGCCATTTCGACTACCAGCACCACCAGCCCCCCCAGCGCCATCCCCGCCGCTATCCCCATCGCGCAGAAATTCAGCCGCTTGGGAAAATCGGGCTTCGACGGCAGGCTCGGCGGATCGAGAACCGAGAATCGCTCCCCCTCCTGCATCTGTTCCATGCTGGTCGCCATCTGCGAGTCGTCCCTCTTCTTGAGCAGTTCGTTGTAGTTGGCCAGGGACTGATCGTACCCCCGATTCAGCTCCGCCAGTTGCTCCTCGCTCGCCGGTTCCGCGCCAAGCCGCCCCTGATATTCGCCGATCTGCGTTTTCAGCCGCGCAAGGCTCTGCTCTTTGTTGGCGATCTCCACCTGATTGGCCTGCAACTGGCCCTGCAGCTGCCCCACTGGTGAATTCGGTCCATCCGCCAGCGGGTCATCGCTCGGCTCCGCATTCGCCCCGGGCTTTGCCGACCGCGCCGCGAGCGCCCGGTCGCGTTCCTTTTCCAGCCGCGCGATCTCGGCTTTGAGCGACTGCACGTCCGGATAGCTGTCCGTGTAGCGCGCGCTCAGATCGGCCAGCTGCGCCCGGTCTTTCTCGAGCGCCGCGTCCAGCGTCGTGACGTCGGCCGGAGTCCCGTCCACTGCCTTCGCAGGCCCCCGCATGGCGTGATATTGCTCGATCAGCGTCTGGAAATATGCCCGCTGGCTCACCGCCGTGTTGAGCGCGTCCTGCTCGTTCTGCAACTGCTGCTGCAGTCCTGCCAGAATCGACAGATTCGCCGCCTGCTGCGAGGGCAACGCCCCCTGATGGGCCGCCTCGTACCGCGCGCGCTTTGCCTCCTGATCGGCCAGCGCCTGCCTGGCGGTCTCCAGTTCCTGATTCAGGAAGTTCGTCGTGTCCGTTGACTCCTTTTGCCGTACCTGAAGGTTCTGGCTGATCACCGTTGTTGACAGCTCCCGCGTGATCTCCTGGGCAACCTGCGGGGTAGAGGCCGAAAAGCCGATCGAAAAAGAGCTGACTCCCCCTCCCGCCCGCTCATTTTGAACCAGCTGGACGTCGATCGCCTTGGTCATCGCCGCCACCTTCTCGTCCGGGCTCATCTTCTTTTTCGAGCCGGAATAAAGGTTGTACTTATTGATGATCTCCAGCAGATGGGTGCGGCTCATGATCTGCTCGGAAATAGTCTCCAGCTGGTCCTGCAGATCCTCGCTCACATTCGAAACAACGTAATTCTTCGGCATGCTCGGCTGCTCGACCAGGATTACCGTGGTCGACTTATACCGCGGCTTGATCGTCCAGCTCGCTCCCCACACCACCAGAAACCCGATCAGCATCGGGATCAGAAAGTACACATAGCGCCGCCGCGCCATGTCCACATAGCGGCCGATATCCGGCTGTTCCGAGCTCTCGATCTCAGCGTCTTCCGGCATCCCTATCTCCCCAGCGGCCTTCTCAGCTGATACTGGATCGTTCCGTAAACCCTCTGCGTGTTCGGCGCGTTGGCGATCTCCGGAATTCCCGCGAAATCCTGCCGCAGGTAGTCGTAGCCCACCTGCGCCGATACGCGCTGGCTCAGAGCGTGCGCTACCGAACCCGCCGCCCTGACCACGTGCCCATTCTCCCCGGCTACCGTTAACGACGACAGCTGCCCTGCGTTATTCGCAAGGCTGCTCGTATAACTACCGGAACAACCCAACCCCCACGAACGGCTCAACTGCAGGCGGAATTCCGCGCTTCCGGCGTTTGTGGTAAATACTCCCAGCAATCCCCCGCCTGCCGTCACCGTTCGCTGGTAACTCGCCGAAAAGGCCGCTCGCTCCACCTCCGCATGCGCGCTGGCCATAATTGTGGGTGACCATCCCTTCAGAGGCGGAGCCGGCTGAAACGTTGCGGTGTAATATTGTGGACCACCCGACACCGACAGGAAAATATTTTTTCGCGGATAAAATGTGTAAAACGGCAATGCCGCCGCCGTCTCGGTTCGACCCCCCGCCATAACCGCCGCCGACTCGGTGATATTGAAATAGTCTCCCGTCGCTCCGATATACTGGCGCCCGGTAAGACGCAGATTGTAAAAGGCGTTCCCGCTGTAAGTATTGGCGTTATAGAGCCCCGCCGCCTCGCCGCTGTTTGGATAATTCAGCTCCGAGGCCCCGCCCCCCACGCCAACCATCGCATCTCTGCTGAACTGATAACTGTAGAGCCCACCGCCGTGATTGAGGATCTGATCCGCATAGGGCGCGATCGCCAGCGCCCCCGGCGTACCCGGCGAACCCGATATCGTGCCTCCCGACAACGAATAGGGCTGGCTGAATACATTCGAAGTCTTGAGAAATGAGTCGTACACGCTCACATTCGAATGCGGGCTCACCCGATAGTCGATCTCCCCCGTCGCATTCTCGCTGACCTCATTGAGCACACTCGCCTGCTGGTAAAACAGAAATCCCGGGTTATACGACAGGTTCTCGTGCAGACGCTCGGTGGTGCGATCGATCTGCACCGTGGGCAGAATCGAATATGTCTCGTCGGCCTCCGGCGCGATTCCCTCCCCGTAGTAGACGTTCGTATCGTATCCAGCCCCGGCCACAACGCCGATACTCAGGTAATTCGATCGCTCTTCCGATCCGGTTCTGGCCGAAAACGCCATCCCGCCCGCCGACGGCGGCGCAGCCATCGCGTCGTCGCCCTGATCGGCAGCCGCTTCCGGCGGGGGCGCCCCGTTCTGAGATCCCCCGTTCTGACCGCTCTGAGTCCCGCCGTTCTGACACCAGACCGGCGCAGACGCCATCGCCATGATTACCAGAATTCGAGCTATCACGACCGTCTCAGTTCACGACGATTGTGTCGCCGGGCTGCAATCTTATATTGGTCTGGGGATTCTTGCCCTTAACGAAGGCATCGTAATTAAACTTGTACCGTGTCTGGGTGCCATCCGGCTTCCCCCGAAGAATGTGCACGTCCTTCTTCCTGGCGAAATCCTTAAACCCGCCCGCATTCGCAATCGCATCCATCACCGTCGTTGTGGTGGTCAGCGGATAGGCGCCCGGCCGGGTCACCTGGCCCATCACATTGTACTTTTGGCTGTTGATCTGCTGAACGATCACCGTGACTATCGGCTGCTTTATGTTGTCCTTCAGCCGGTTGGTGATGTCCTCTTCCAGTTGCAATGGCGTCCGGCCCGAAGCCTGGATTTCAACCGCAAAAGGCAGCGAAATCTTCCCGTCCGACCGAACGGGAACGGTCTTGCTGAGGTCCGGCTCCTTCCAGACGTCGATTTCCAGCGAATCGCCGGCTCCAATTACATAGTTATTGTCGCTGTGGGCACGGCCCGCTTGTGTGGTCACCTGACCCGGTGCGGTTCCGGTAGCCTGCCCCGTTGCAGTACGAGCCCCGTCTCTGGCCGGCGCCTCCGCCCACGCGCCGCTCGCCAGAACCGTCGCAAGAATTCCTGCGAGGATTGCCCAATCCGCTCTGCTGCTCATACGCCTGACTCGTGAGACCAACCCAAGGCTCCAGGTTCCCTGACTGCTGCGTCGCGCTGACCTGTCAGAGGTTCGAATCCGCCGGATCGAACACCTTCTGCGGCTGCTGCTTACCCTGCATAGTAAATCACATGCGGTTGCGCAGCACTCAAATTGTGCCCCAGGGCCTGTAAACCGCTATGCGGACGGTAATGCCTCTTTCAATCGCTCCGCCCCCGCGGTGGCCCCGCCTAAAAATGCGCCCCGCGCGCCCTCCACGCCGATCGGTTCCACGTCGGAGGCATCGACTTCCACGCCCACAGATCGCGCCAACATATCCACCGACAACACCAAACGGCAGAGATTCTTCTTCCGCACCAGAATGCCTTCCACTCCCTCAAGCGAGCCCCGTATCATCCGCACCCGCTCCCCACACCGCAAAAACGGATGCGGCTCGACGCGGCAGGACCCTTCCACCACGCGCCGGATGGCCAGAATCTCCTCCTCCGGAACCACCGCGATCTGATCCCCCCGGGACAGGATCATATGCACCCCCGGCGTCGTCACCACCTGAAGCCTGCGGTCTGGATTTCCCCGCACAAAGACGTATCCGGGAAACAACGGCAGCGAAAGAAGCTTCTGTCTGTCTTTCCACCGCCGCATCGAATCGTGCAGCGGCAGAAACACTTCCAGGCCCTTGCACAACAGCATTTCCGCTACAGTTTTTTCGTGCTGGTGCCGGGTGTAGAGAGCCCACCACGCGGCCTGGTCCTCGGTTTCGGCGCTAACCCTCGTCAGAGGCGTCATTTTGCTCAATTCCATCTCTCATTATCGCTCATCCGGGTACAGCTCCGCCCTGTGAGCTACATCAGCCCATTTTCCACAGTCAGAATTCGTGAACTCCAGGCAATCCGCAACCCTGTCCTGCCCGGATGCCTCTTGCCTTTAACGCTGATTCTTAACAGGAAAGTGAGTCAAAGCGATAACCGCTCATTGCCATTGAACGAGTCTTTGGCCATGTAATCCCTGCCGCTCATCTGGCGAAAAAATCGCGAATGCATAATCCTGGCAGCCACCGTGAAGGCGCCGGCCGGGATCCTGCATGTCGACGAACGAATTACGAAACCTCGGCAGAAAACTTCAGCGGCTCTCTCCCCGTCCAGCTCTACCGGAAGAACGAACCTCATTTCAACTGCGGTCTTCGGATCCAGCGGCCGAAAACTCCTCATCAGCACCCCGGAAATGCTGATATTCTCAGTCACTCCATCGTGCCACGCCCTCTCTCCCCGCACCCGATAACGGATGGCCGTCCCGATCTCATATCGGCGGGCTCGGCAGATTTCTGTAGGTGTCGCGCTCAAGGCCCGATCCGGTTCCATGCCCTCTCCTTGCATTCCACCCACAGACCAACCTGCTGTCCCGACTCGCGTGCTCAAGGTTAGGGCACTTCCCTGGGTACAGCAATAGCCCGACAGTACTATCGTCATATGACTGCATAGTGCTAGTCCAATAGAACCTTTGTGTGTTACCGCGGTGCATTTTTACCGATGGAAATTCACACTTCCAGGCCATCTGCTCCGGCCTCGATCGCGCCCGCACTGGCTCGCATTTTCAAGCCACCGCTGTCCCATCATGAAGCGAATGACGTCAGCCGATGATTGACGGCAAACAGCGCGAGCTCCAGCCGGTTCGACACCCCCAGCTTGTCAAATACGTTGCTGATGTGGTGCTTTACCGTCTGCTCGCTGATCACGCACCTCTGTGCGATATCGGGATTCGAATACCCCGCCACCACCAGGTTCACGATCTCCAGTTCCCGCGTCGTCAGACCGTAATCGCTGCGGCGGTATCCCTCATCCGCGGGAGCCACGCTCCGCAGAGCCTGAACCAGGTCGCTCACGCTCTCGCGGCCCACCCAGTACTGGCCGGCCATCACACAGTGAATGCTGTCGAAAAGCCGCTGCGTGGTGGATTCTTTCATAACCACCCCGTACGCTCCCAGTTTCAGCGCCTGAACGATCTGAGCCTTTTCGATAGACGCCGTCAGCAGCAGGGTCCGCATCGGTAGACGGTGAGCCAGCAGTTCCCGCAAAACCTCCATTCCGTCGCGCCGCGGCATCGAAAGATCGAGCAACAGAATGTCCGGTTCAGTCTGCCGAGCCAGTTCCAGCAACACGTCTCCGTCCGATGCTTCCCCCACCACCTCGAACCCGGGCTGCGTCTGCAGCAATCTTCGCAGTCCGTCCCGGAACAGCGGATGATCGTCGGCGATCAGGATACGGATTGGAGCAGGCAGACTATCGGATAAAGAAACCATTAGTTATCCCCATGCCGGCCCACTGAGACCGGATGCGGAATGGCCCCCGGGATGCCCTGGAGCCATTGCCTTCTGAAGTCAACGTCAGGGATCCCGGCCCTGGCTGAACCCAGTTCCGCTCTACCCATACGCAGTTGCTTAGAAAGTGCTGGATGAATGTTGAATGAAGTCGAATGGGCGCTTACTGTCGATCGGCCCGAGCGTTCATTATAACGTGGAACCCAAAGCACAGTGTCACCTTAATTCAGAATTAACCACGCGTACCATCATGACTAAACCGGAATGCACCGCACCGGACCACGCCCCGCAGTTTCATTTCATCCTCCTCCGTAAACTCCTTGAACTCCCTCCGCGGCGTCCATGGGTTGAAGCGCTGGTTCCACGCGCTCAGTCCGCGGGAACGTTCGCCGTATACATATTCGAAGGGACGCTTTCAACTCCCGCGCTGTCGACGCTCGTGACCACGTAATCGTAGGCCAGGCCGTTCTGCACCGTGCTGTCCGTATACGCCGTTGTCAAATCGATCCCGGCGTTCAGCAACTGAAACGCTCCCGCCCCGCTCGGCGAGCGATAGACGTTGTATCCCACCACCTGGTCGGGTGAACTCGCCGGGGCCAGCCAGGTCAGCCCCACCGAATGGGTCTGCGTACCCGAGCCCTTCAATGCAATGACGATCGTCCCGCCGCTGCCGCTGTTGCTGGCGATTGTCAACTGCCCCGTCGACGGCCCCGTTTCCGTTGGCAGGAATCCGACACTGAGCGTGACCGACTGTCCGGGATTCAGAGTCAGCGGAAGCATCATTCCGGCAATCGTGAATCCGGCCCCGGTCACGCTCGCTCCACTGATCGAAACAGCCACCGAGCCCGTCGACGTCAGCGTCAGCGCCTGCGTCGCTGCAGTATTCAGCGGCACGCTTCCGAATCCCACCGAAGCGGTATTAGCAGTCAACAGCGCCGCCGCGGCATTCAACTGCAGCGCGAAGGACTGCGAAACGCCATTGGCCGCCGCGGTCAGCGTCGCCGTTTCCACAGCGGGCACCGCCATCACTGCCGCCGCAAACCCAGCATTGAGGGCGCCCGCCGGAACCACTACGCTGGCCGGCAATGCGACCGCCGGATTGTTGCTGGCAAGATTCACTGCAACTCCACCCGTCGGCGCTGCCGCTGCGAGAGTCACAACGCAACTGTCCGTTCCCGAACCCGTAATCGATGCGGCGCTGCAGGAAAGAGAAGCTGGCCCCGGCTGCCCGGTTGCACCGCCGCCCCCTGACCCGCCGCCGCCACCCGGCCCGCCACCACCACCTGAGCCCCCGGATCCTCCGCCCCCGCCTGATCCGCCTCCTGAGTTGTCCGTGCCGGTCCCGCTGATTCCGATCACCGTCGCGGCGCCCGACGAATCGTTGCTCGCTATCGTGAGCATCCCCATCGACGTGCCCACATTCCCGGGATCGAACTGCAGCGTGAGGACGATCTCCTGGCCCGGATTCAAAATCAACGGAAGCGCAGGCCCGTTCAACGTGTAGCCCGTTCCGTCCAGCGTTGCGGAGTCGATCGTTACCGGCTCGCTCCCGGCCGAATTCAGAGTTACCGTCTGTATGGCTGCCGTGTTGAGTGAGACATTGCCGAACGCTACATTGTTCGTGCTGCTTTCCAGCGTCCGCACCGCGGCATTCAGCTCCAGCCCGGTTGTCTCGGCAATGCCGCCTTCGATGGCCCACAGCTCGACAGCCTGCGCTGCCGTTACTGCGCTCGCCGCCGCCTGGAAGCTCGCGCTGGCCGCGTTTGCGGGAACTGTGACGACCCATGGCACCGTCACCGCAGGACTGCTGCTCAACAGGATCACGCTCACGCCATCGCTGCCCGCCGGCGCCGTCAGGGTGACAGTGCACAGATCGGTTTCCGCGCCTGTGATCGTCGAGCTGCTGCACGAAATGCCGTTCAGCACCCCCGTTTGTGGCGACGCTGAAGGCTCGCCGGGAGGCTGCACTCCCACGCCGCTCAGCCCGATCACCGGGAGCGCCCCCGTTGTCGCATTGCTGATCACCGACACTTGTCCCGTGGCTTGACCCGCCGTGGACGGGTTGAACTGCACTTGAAAGCTGTAAGTACCGCCCGCGCCAACCGTAACCGGATAACCGCCCTCACTCGCCATCCTGAATGACTGGCCCGCGACGTTCACCTGTGATATCCGCACCGCGGCTGTGCCGCTGTTCGTGAATGAAACCGTCGAACTGGATGCCTGACCCACTGTCACTGCGCCAAAATCAATCGAGCTCTCCGCGGCCGTGAGCCCTGTCGGCATATTCGTCCCGCATCCGGCAAATACCATCGAAGCCCAGCAGCCCGCCAGCATGCTCAGCTTTGCAAGCCGCTTCGATATTCGAGTCCCCCGCCGTACCGGCCATCCATTCTCCCCAATTCTGCTGTCGTTCAAAATGCTGTCCCGCAAAGTCAATACTGACTCTGACGAAAAACGAACAGGGATCTCGTACACCACTTCACCTCATACGTCTGTTAGTGTTTGGCCCGATTGGATTGCTTACGCTCCCTGGGAGAGGGAGGCTGAGTTCAAGGCGGAGCAGCCCAAATACTTTCGAGGCCGATCTCCGCGGGTATGTCTTGCCGAGTCGATTGACGGTCTGCCGAGAATTTAGCTCCCGCAAGTGCACGCGGAAGTCCAACTCCACAAACTCATCATCTGTGTTCTGTTTTTGTCTGCGAATGTCCGTAACTGCACGGCTTTCGCTCGGTATCCTCCGCCATTTTCCACAACACATGAAAAAAAATAGCGCGATCCATTCAGGCAAAAATACGCCTCAACATGGAAGATTCTTCCTCTGAGAAGCCGTGTGTTTTTTCACGGTATCTGTATCTCTGTCTCATGTGAAATGTGTTCCCCAGCATATCCCCCAGACCCTCGCAATTCACTTCCTCAAAAGTCACTCAAGGCAGTACTTAAAGTAATGATGATTGATCGGGCCGTCGGTCTCTCATGCCGATCTGCGAACTGGAACTGCTCTCATAGACCTCATACGTCGCAAATGCCGCGTGTGAGACCCGCCATCGAAGCGGTCCTCATGCGGCACTCCAGAGTCCCTGCGCTGCATGTGAGACCGGTTCTAAAATAAATTTATGAACAACGCCGATGTGGCCATCGCCGGCGGCGGCATCATCGGTCTCGCAACCGCGCTGGAACTGAAGAGTGCGGGCTGCGCCGTAACCGTGTTCGATCGGACTGAGGCAATGTCGGAAGCATCGCGCGCCGCGGCCGGTATGCTCGCTGCCGCCGATCCGGAAAATCCCGGCGCACTGCGGGAGCTCAGCAGATTCAGCCTCGCCTGCTATCCCGATTTCCTCGCGCGCATCGAGCAGCTCTCTGCAAAAAGGATTCCCATCCGAACCAGCACAACTGTCCAGGGCGTGCATCGTCTTCCCGTGGCCCTCGGCGAAACAAAACTTCTGAACGACACAGACCTCGAGACTCTCGCCCCCGGCGTCATCGCGACGAGCTTGAGATTTCTGCTGCTCGAAGAACAAAGCTTCGATGCATGGGATCTGGCCGAGTCACTCCCCGCGGCCGCGCGCGCCGCCGGTATCGAGTTGCGCGAAAATACTTCGGTTCTGTCTGTACGCGCGGTAAAGTCGGCAGTCGAATTCGTCACAGTGAACGGCACATTTTCCGCCGGCGCCTTTCTCAACGCTGCCGGAGCATGGGCCCCCACCCTCGACAGCGCTCTCCCCGTCTTTCCACGCAAGGGCCACATGCTCACCGTGGAGCTCCCCGGCGCCATACAAATGCATTGCGTCCTCCGCACTCCGAACGTCTACATCGTCCCCCGGGGCGCCAACCGCTACACCATCGGCTCCACGGTTGAGGACGCCGGTTTCGATCGCAATGTCGACCCCGCCCGGATTCACGAACTCCTCTCCCGCGCCGCAGCCCTCTGGCCGCCCCTGCGCAACGCCGGCATCGCGGAAACCTGGATCGGTTTCCGCCCTGGATCCGAAGACGGCCTGCCCATCATCGACCAGACCGGCAACCGCTGCTGGGTCGCCACCGGCCACTTCCGGAACGGAATCCTGCTCGGCCCCGGCTCCGGACGCCTGCTCAGCCAGTCGATCGCTGGCCGCGAGCCGCAGATCGACCTCTCGCCCTTCCGCTGCGGCCGATTCGCCCTCGCCCCGGCTTCTTCCTGAAAAACTCAGTCCGTCGCTCCATTCTGAATGACAGCCAATCCTCGCGTAAGCTATAAGAAGGATTCCTGGCGTTCCGTGCAGGCCCTGGACGCTCCCTTCAAGTGGGCGCTCCCCGCATCGCGTGCGCCATCGCGGCATCCCGCATCACATCTCCGGGCGGAGGAGAAAGCAACCCATGGCGACGGCAACGGTGGTAAAAGGTCTTGAAGGTGTTGTGGCAGCGAACTCCGGCATCTGCTGGATCGATGGGTATGCCGGCGTCCTCGCCTATCGCGGCATCGACATTCACGAACTGGCCGAACAATCCACCTTCGAGGAAACCACATACCTCTTGTGGCACGGCACTCTCCCCAGCCGTTCGCAGCTCGCCGAGTTCACCAGCAAGCTCACCGATGCGCGCCGCGTTCCTTCCGAAATCTACGACCTCTTTCGTTCCGTCCCGAAGACCGCCACGCCCATGGAAGTGCTGCGAACAGCGGTTTCCGCGCTGAGCTTTTATGACCCGGCCGAAGCCGCCGTCGACCATGACTCGAACGTCCGCAAAGCTTTCGCCCTGACCGCACAATTGCCCATGCTGGTCGCAGCCTTCGACCGCATTCGCAAAGGCAAGAGCGTCGTCGAGCCCGATCCCTCGCTCACCCACGCCGCCAACTTCCTCTGGATGCTGCACGGCACGAAGCCCATCCCCGCCGCGACCGGCGCGTTCGACATGGCTCTCATCCTCCACGCCGATCACGAGCTGAACGCCTCCACCTTCGCCGCCCGCGTCATCGCCGGCACCATGGCGGACATGCATTCGGCCATCACCGGCGCCATCGGCGCTCTCAAAGGTCCGCTCCACGGAGGCGCCAACGAAGCCGTGATGAAGATGCTCTTCGAGATCGGCAAGTCGGGCGGCGACCCCGTCGAATACGTCAAGAGCCTGCTCGCCCAAAAGAAGAAGGTCTTCGGCTTCGGCCACCGCGTCTATCGCACCGAAGATCCTCGCGCCACGCACCTGCGCAGAATGTCTGAGCAACTCAGTAAAGATTCCGGCAACACCAGGTGGTTCGACATGTCCCGCCGCATCGAGGAGTTCGTCAAGGTCGAAAAGAAGCTCAACGCCAACGTCGACTTTTATTCCGCCTCAACGTACACAACGCTCGGCATCGACCTCGACCTTTTCACGCCCATCTTCGCTGTCAGCCGCATCGCCGGATGGACCGCCCACGTCATCGAACAACTCGACGACAACCGCCTCATCCGCCCCCGCGCCGAATACACCGGCCCGGAATATCCCGTGAAATACGTGCCCATGGATCATCGCCTGGCCTGAGTAGCCGCCCCTCAGCGAGCTTCAGCTACCCTGCGCAGCGCAATCAGGAAGACCTCGGGCTGCTCCGCGTCTTCCAGTGCAGCCTTGAGATATTCGGCCGCAAACTCAGGGCTCTCGCGAAGCTCCTTCACCATCGCTTCATCGTGCGAAATGCTGCCTCGTTCTAATTATCATCCACCGGCAATCGTCCAGGCTTCCACGCCGCCCCGGCAAACTGCGACTTCACCCGCCGACCCCACCACAAATACATCATCAACGCCACAATCAGCAGCAATGGAAAAACAATAACGCTGCCCTCCGGTCCCGTAGCCCCGCCGCTCCACAACACCCTGCCCACAGCATGCTCGCTGAACAAATGCCCCTGCGCCACCAGGCCGCTGTCCGCAGTGCCGAAGAAATACGACTGCCCCCAGTCCCACGCCGCATGAAAGCCCACCGCCCACCACAGCGATCCCGTGTACCAGAGACTCAGACAAAAAATCAGGCCTACCGCTCCCGCGCCGATCAGACCCACCGGCGACTCGCCGCCGTTGGTCCCGTGCACCAACCCGAACAGCACCGCAAATAACAGCGCGCCCCACCAGAATCCAATGCCGCGCGTAACCGTGAATTGAACATAACCACGAAACGTCGACTCCTCGGTCAAGCCCACCAGCAGGAACAAACCGCCCCACTCGCACCCGTATTTCAAAGCCACGATCCCGCCCAGCGTCCGCCCCTCGATCGACAAATAACCCAGCTGGCGCAACACCAGAACCACGGCCGAAATGGCGATGAATCCCCAAACGGCCCCTGAAATCAGGCGCACCATCCGAGCCTGCCCCTGAAAGCCATAAAACAGCACCGGCTTTCGCTCCAACAGCGCCAACGCCGCGGTAGCAAGAAGCACAGGGACAAACTGCGAGCCTTCCATCAGCAAACCGGTAAACGGCGGCATCGGCTGATTCCTGCGCATGTGCAGATAAGGCCCAACCAGGACCTCGGCAACGTTAAGCAACAAGAACCAAATGCCGGCGAATACCAGGAGAGACCAACCCGCGCGCAACCCTTGCGGTCCAAAAAATATCCGGTGACCAGGAATACGCGGCGACTGCATTGCGAAAGCAGGCCGCCCCGGAGCCTGGGCCGAATCAGCCGCTGTCGTGCTATCCCCGTCCACGTTCAAAGCCTCTCCACCGCCTGCCCCACGCGGAAAATCGTCGTCTCGTCAAAATGCCGCCCTAGTATCTGCATCCCGATCGGCAATCCCGCCCGCGACTTCCCGCACGGAACCGACACCCCGCAAATCCCCGCCAGGCTCGCCGTCACCGTATAGATGTCCGCCAGATACATAGCCACCGGATCATCCGACTTCTCGCCAATCTTGAACGCCGGTGTGGGCGCGGTCGGCGTCACAATCGCATCCACCTCGCCAAACGCCTTAAGAAAATCCTCCGTCAGCAGCCGTCTTACCTGCTGCGCCTTGCGGTAGTACGCCTCGTAGTAGCCATGGCTCAGAACATACGTCCCCAGCAGAATCCGCCGTTTTACCTCCGCGCCAAATCCCAGATCGCGCGTCTTCCGATACATCGCCGCCAGCGTATCCGACTGCGGCGCGCGCAACCCATACCGCACCCCATCGAAGCGCGCCAGGTTCGAGCTCGCCTCCGCTGTCGCTATCACGTAATACGTCGGAATCGCATACCGCGTATGCGGCAACGAAATCTGCCGAATCTCAGCGCCCCCCGCCCTCAGCTTCTCAATTCCCCCGTCGACCGCAGCCCGCACCTCCTCGTCCAGCCCCTCGGCAAAATACTCCGCCGGCACGCCCAGCTTCATCCCCTTCACGCCCTGCT
>CAZSWI010000002.1:28881-67181 GCA_964610635.1 uncultured Acidobacterium sp. | reverse complement strand
CCATCAAGATTCCTGACGCGACCCCGGAAATAATCGCCGCCTACGCCCTGGGCGATGAGCAAGCGCTGCTCGCGCGAGTTCGATACAACCGCCTGATCGATATCTTCCTGGGACTCACTACCTACTCTCTGCAAAACCACCTTCGTACGTATGTTTCCGGAATGGGGCAAATCGAAATCGATGAAATCTACGTCGGGTTAAATCGCCAGGGTGTGCATTTTGTAATTCCGGTTCAGGCAAAAGGAGGTTCCGACAAACTCTCCCCGGTCCAAACGCGGCAGGATATCGAATGTTGCAGAGCGAAATTTCCGGACCTCGTTTGCCGGCCCGTCTCGGCACAATTCATGGCCGACAATGTGATTGCCCTTTTCGAACTCACGCTGGAGAACGAGCGTGTGCTCATTCTCGAAGAGCGCCATTACCGGCTCGTCCCGAGTAAAGAGATCGACGCCCAGACCAAGCGACAATACGCGGAGCGATGAAACTGAAAGAACGACGGAGGATTGCGAAGCAACGCAGCCTCACTCTGGCAACCACCCAAAAGGAGTTCCCATGCACCTCGTACGCTCCTCGGTTTTTCCCCTTCTCGCCGCCCTCCTCGCCCCAGCTATCCCCACAACCGCCCAAGCCCAAACCGCACCCCCCGGCGTCTGGGAGGGCTACGACGGCGAGTGGCAACACACCTCTTCGCAACTCATCGCCCTCGCCGAAGCCACTCCGCCCGAGAAATTCGCGTGGCGTCCCGCCCCCGGTGTGCGCTCCACCAGCGAGGTCTACATGCACATCGCTATCGCCAACTTCTACCTCCTCAGCGTCACCGGCCCCGCCATGCCACCCGGCCTCAAAGCCGACGCCGAGAAAACCGTCACCTCTAAGCCCGAAGTCATCGCGTGGCTCAAGCGCTCGCTCGAAGCCGTCAAACAGGCCCACCTCAAGGAGACGCCGCAGCACCTCGCCCTCAAAGTCCACATCGCCGATCGCGGCTCCACCGTCGACTGGATGTACCTCCGCATCGTCATCCACGCCAATGAGCACATGGGCCAGCTGGTGGCCTACGCGCGCATGACCGGTGTGGTGCCACCCTGGTCGCAATAGGCCTGGCACACAGCGCCGCCCCGCACTCCCCCGAGGTTCCCCCCTCACGGTTGAGCGTAGTACCCATTGCTGGTGCGCACAATCGTTCCCGGCTTATCTACCTTGACCTGTACATCGTGCCAGGTGTTCGGCGAATCGGCGCGGCCCGGATCGAACGTGATCGTATACCAAGCCGTCGCGTCCCCGGCGCACTTTGCAATCTCGCCGGTGATGTCGTTGCTGCCCGAAAGCGCCAGCCCGCCGCTATGCGTCGCGAAAACCTGCAATGCCAGGTTCCCCGGGTTTGCTTTGCTCGGCTTGGTCACAGGCTTCGTGAAGTTTTCCCACAGGAACGTGCGTGCGCTGGCGGCATCGGCGGTGCCCAGCGGATCCACAGCGTACAGCCTGATATCGCCTTGTTCAAGCGCGCTCGACAGTCCCACGATCGTGCTGAAAAACTTGCCCTGCTGCTGCGAACTAACCTCGATGCCAGGACTATCGAAAATGGGCCAGCCAGGCCCGATCCAAACAACCAGCTTTCTGCCCGGTGCCGGCCCAATATGAGCGACCAGCCCCGAGATTCCCCGCAGCGAAACTCCCAGCCGCTCCTCGGCGCCGTAAAATCCGCCCCGCGGCAGACTATGCAACTGTCCCTGGCTCTTGTGCAGCGTATCGACCAGCGCATTGCCATCGCTGGACACCGAGGTGACCTGACTCAGGCCGGTGTCAGTGAGCAGGAAAATCGCCGTCGGCAGCGGCAAGTGTCCGCCATTAGCATGCAGAAAGTTCTCGATCTGCGTGCGCACAATGCTGACCGAATTGAAATTCGCATTGACATCGTCGATGAGCAGAAAGAGCGCCTGCGCGTCATCGTGGGAGGTCCGGGCTTCGTGCGCCTCCAACGAGCGGATCGCCGCCGGCTGCCGGTCGTCCAGCAACGCGAAATCCTCCTGCTTCAATCCCTCAACAGGATGCCCACCCTTATCCGTCACCACCACATCGAGCGTGATCGGACCCGACTGCGACGCACCCGGCTGTCCAGCGACCGCGGGAACGTCGAGCGGCTTCTGCGCAAGAGCGCTTCCACCGCAGCACATAAGAACCAAACAGAACCCGCCCCATCGCGTCATGGATTTCCCTCCGGCCGTACGATCGCAACCATTATCGGCGCCCTGGTACGTCAGATGCGTTCCGCTCCAGGGTTCACGCTACGGCCGCTCAGGGCTGCCCAGCTGGGTTGTGGGCATCGCCCCCTGCGAGCCTGGCGCGGCCTGTCCCATGGCGCTTTGCGGTTGACTGCCTGGTTGCGCCGGCTGCTGGGTTGTGGACGGCTGGGTCGCGGGTTTGGACCCACTGGTTGGATCGGTTTCCGGCGCTGGCGGCAATGCTTGCCCTGACTGGCCTGATGCGCCCGGCAGCGGCGCCGATTCGCCCTCGTGATAAGCGGCGCGCGTGGCATGGCGCTGTGTCTCGCCCGGCGGCGGAGGCAGCTTTTCCGCCGCCAGCCTCACCTGATTGATCGCTGAGGGATCGTCGCGCAGCTTCAGATAAAGCTCGCCGCCCTCCGGATGAGGCACCGGCAACACATACCCTGGAAATCCATCCGGCACCTCAACCGGGTGATCGAACTGCCGGTCGCTGGCTACCGAATCCACCAGAAAAAGATTCGATCCGCTCAGCCGGCACTGCTCATCGGGACCCGCCGGGCACTTCAGGTCGCGCAGTTCCGGCAAACGCACCAGCGTGGCCAGCGACTGCCAGTCGCCTGCCGTGCCGTTATCGACTACCCGAAACTTCAGCGGCCCGAAGGCCGACCCGCCAAAGGCCCTTGCCGGATCGAGTGTGGCCAGTGCCACCCTCGTGTTTTCCAGCGTCATGCCGCCGTTGTCCAGGCTCAGATTCGTTGAAAATGCCTCGTCTTCGGTCGCCACTTCAATCTGCTCTCCGCGCCGGAACACCGCCGGCGACTGCGCCCGCACCGAAAACGTCAGCTTCGCATCCTGCGGCAGCTCATCCTGGTTCGCAAGCTGAATATTGCTTTCCGCGCTCGAAGCCGAGGGCTGAACGCTCTTTCCGATCAGCTCCACTCCCGGCCGCGGCGCTCCCACCACGACATTCACCGCCATCGTGCGCCCGTCCGTCAGCGTCACTTGTGCTTTGCCGGATTCGCCCTGCTTCAGCTTCCCCGCGCCCTTCGCGTCTTTCGCGATCATCGGCAGCTCCTCGCTGCCCATGGTCGAGTTCACCTTCCCCGGCGTAAACGTAACGCCGTTGACGGTGAGCGTTGCCACATATTCCAGTGTGCTGCCCTTCAGCACACCCTCGGCATCCCCCGCGTGCAGACTAAAACTGTCCAGATGCCCAGCCTCGGCATACGCTCGCAGCGGAATCGTCTGAGCGGTCACCGTGCCGTATTGCTTGACCTCCAATTGAAGCTCTCCCGGGCTTGTCTCCCTGAGCGGCAGTTTTACTTCAACCTGATCGGGCCTCGTCGCCTTCCAGTCCGCCTTTAATTCTTTGCCGGCTGAATCCTTAAGCAGAATCGTGTCCACGCAACTGGCGTCGTCGGTCGACAGATGAATTGTGTCCTCGCGCCCCACAATCAGCGCCTCGCGATCCGCCGAGGACAGCTCCCAATGCTGCGCGTGAGTGTTCTCCAGCCGAAACGTCGGCCCGTCATACTTTTCGAATCCCCAGTAGCCATGCAGCGATGCGTCGATGGCGTTGCCGAAGTCGCTGGCGCTCAGGTCCTTCGCTTCGAGCTCGAGGCCGCCCTTTTCAGCCTCCGGTTTCACGACCTCATCGATGCTCTTTCCATCCTTCGTCTTCAGCCGCAGCGTCATCTGGTGCGCATAGCCAGTCGAGAAGACCAGCGGCGCACCATCCACCGCCAGCACCAGCGAATTCCTCTCTGCGCAGTAGTTCTGCTTTGAATCCACCGGATGCAGCGGCGGAGGTTGCGCCGATTCGACCGCCGGCAGCGCCGTCACCAGCACCGACTTCGGATTGTGAAATGAGGGCGGTGTATTCAGCATCAGCGCCAGTTTGTCCCCCTGCTGCGTCGGCAGCGCCGGAATGTACTGGTACTGCGCGCTGTGAAATGTGTCGAGGATTCGCGCGATGTCCATCACCGAGCCGACATACGGGCTGTAGAACCCATAGTTCGCCTGGGGTGTGAAGCTCAACTGCATCGCCAGATCGCCCGCCGGCCCCGCAGTCAGTGCTTCGACGATTGACTCGCTGTGCCCATCGTTCAGGATCATCGCCTCCTGCCCCTGTGTCAGGCATGAGGCCTGCAAGTCCGGCATCCGATCTAGACACTTGTCGTCGATCTTCATTCCCAGACTGCGCGCCAATAACGGCGCCGCATCGTTCAGCTTTGAAGGATCGTTTGCGTTGATCGCGCTCACCGCCCCCAGATAGGTATCCAGCCGCGAACGGTCCAGCATCGCCTGATTCAGATCCTGCGATGCCCGCACAAATGACCCAGGCTTTCCCCGCACTGCCCCCACCAGCGTATGAAAATCGCCGCCTGTCTCGGGTGCAAGAAAAATCACGATCTGCTGCGCGCCCTCAGGCACGGTCACCGTCAGCCCCGCGTCTTCGCTCTTGTGGTTCCATGTCTCCTGGCGGAAAAACCAGTTCTCCGGCGGCGGATTCGTGGAGCCACGCAGAAACGCCGCCACCATCAGGTAGTGCGCCCCCTGGCCCTCCGGCAGATCGGCTTTGATCCACACCCTGTCGCCCACCGCGAGGTTCGGCACCTCGGAAATCGGCAGTGTCGTCCCAGAGCGTGTGACCTTTACTTCGAGTCTGGGTCCGGCCAGATCAAACCGAGCCGCGTCGGCCCACGCCGCTGTCGCGGCCGCTAAAAACACCACTGCTGGCAGAAAGGAGCGAATCAGTCGAATTGCCATATCACTCACTATTTTAGGCTGCAATTGCCTCCCAGAATCGCGCCAGGAGCCTTCCCACGCATTTGATGACGGCATGCCGATGAAAAGCTTCGGGATCATAGGGGTTACCCCAGGCACGTCCCGCATCCCGACACTCACTCATCACATCAAAAAGTTCATGGATCTGAGCCGCCGCCGTTTCAGCCAACTGCTAACTGCCCTTGGCCTCTCACCCGCGTTCGCTGCGGTCGCTTCCCAGGGAGCAATTTCCGGTCGCGGGGCTGGCGCGAAAGATCCGCGGATTGTTCGCCTCTCGCGCAATGGCTGGATGCCGAACAACGAGCATCTGCCTGTGCTTCTCTATCGGGCCGCGCTCCGCGGCGGAGGCGATGATCCGGCATCGGGGTTCGAGGCGGTCTTCACGCGCAATGGATGGCCGCCGCAGTGGCGTAACGGCGTTTACGATTTTCACCATTACCACTCCACCGCGCACGAAGTGCTGGGCTTCGTCACGGGCTCTGCGCGGCTGATGCTCGGCGGCGAGAATGGCCATGAAGTCACGGTGAATGCCGGGGATGTCGCCGTCTTGCCTACCGGTACCGGCCATTGCCGCCTGTCGGCATCGCCGGACTTTCTCGTTGTCGGCGCTTATCCGCCCGGCCAAACCTTCGACATCTGCCGCTCCGCGCCCGACGCGACAGCCCTAAATCGCATGACCCGCTTGCCCTTTCCGAAGACCGATCCAGTCTCCGGGCCACAAGGCCCATTGATCCGGCTGTGGTGCCCACCCAATCCCAATCGGACGAAAGGCGATGTCCTGTGATTCTCTCGCCGCGATTCTCAGGCCGCGCGAGCGTAGAAAATCCGTTCGAAGGAGCCATCCATTATTCGATACCCCGCTCGCGTTTCCGTGACTGGTGGAGCAAAATTCCCTCGCTGTCATCCTTCAGCCCCACCCCGCTTAGCTTCAGCCGCCGCGCCTCCGCGAGCAAATAGACCAGCCGCTTCGCCGCGTCCCCATAAGACAGTCCCTCCGGCCGTATGTTGGAGATGCAATTCCGTTCCGCATCAGTCCGCCCGGCCCGAGGCGCCCACGTCAGATACACGCCTAAACTATCCGGCGAACTCAGCCCCGGACGCTCCCCAATCAGCACAACGACAACCTCCGCGCCCAGAATCTCGCCGGTTTCATCGCCCAGCGCCACCCGCGCCTGATTTGCTATCACCACTGTTACGTTTTTCCTGAATGTCTCCGGCAACCCGCCCTCACTGCTAAATACCTCGCGCAGGAGCGGAACCGCGTGACGCACCGGGGCCACGGCCGACAGCCCATCCGCCACCATCACGGCCATCCCGAGTGCATTGCCTCGCCCGGCCAGCGCCCTGACCGCTGCGCGGCTCTCCGCACTGAGAATTCGCCCCAGGTCCGGCCGCAGCAGATATTCCGTGCGATTCCGCGCCTGGCTCGTTACGACGACCGCCTCGCCAAACCCGCTCCTGCGCAATTCACCCGCCAGCAAATCCGCATCGAACACCGCGTGCACCGCATCTCTCGCCCGCGCATGCGCCAGCTCGAACTCCAGCGAGGATCCCGTTGGCACGCTGCTGCCCGCGCGACCCAATCCAATGCGCGCCGGAGTGTATCGTCTGAGCTGCGTCCACACATCCGATGCGCGCCTTGCCCGCGGCCCGGCTGTGTCCGGCGATTCTTCTAACCCAGCCACTCGCTCGCTCCCGGAAGTAGTTTCACCTCCGCCGCCGTCCCCAGCAAATTCCCATGCGCATCCGCGATCCCCATCCGCTCCAGCCACGCCTCGAACTCCGGCGCGCGCCTCAGCCCGAGTGCGCTGCGCGCATAGAGGGTGTCGTGAAACGAGGTGCTCTGGTAATTCAGCATCACGTCGTCGGCGCCGGGTACCCCCATCACAAAGTTCACGCCGGCCACGGCCAGCAGCGTCAGCAGCGTGTCCATATCGTTCTGATCGGCCTCTGCGTGATTCGTGTAACACACGTCGCACCCCATCGGCAGGCCGAGCAGCTTACCGCAAAAGTGATCCTCCAGCCCGGCACGAATGATCTGCTTCCCATCGTACAAATACTCCGGGCCAATAAAACCCACCACCGTATTCACCAGCAGCGGCTTGAAGTGCCGAGCCACGGCATAAGCGCGCGCCTCGCACGTCTGCTGATCGACCCCCTCATGCGCTCCGGCCGATAACGAACTTCCCTGCCCCGTTTCGAAGTACATCACGTTGTCGCCAACCGTCCCCCGTCGAAGCGCCAAAGCCGCTGCCCGCGCCTCCTCCAGCAGCCCGAGAGAAACACCGAAACTGCGATTCGTGCCCTCCGTCCCCCCAATCGACTGGAACACCAGGTCCACCGGAGCACCGCCCTCCATCGCGCGCAGCGTATTTGTAACATGCGCGAGCACACATGTTTGGGTCGGCGCCTCGTAACGCTCGCGGAAGGCGTTCATCATCTCCAGCAGCCGCACCACGGCCTGCAAACTGTCCGATGCCGGATTCACGCCGATCACCGCATCGCCGCAGCCGTAAAGCAAACCCTCCAGCATCGATGCCGCAATTCCCCGCACATCGTCCGTGGGGTGGTTCGGCTGGAGTCGCACAGACAATCGCCCCGGCAATCCCAGAGTGTTTCTGAACCTGGTCACCACCCGGCACTTCTGCGCCGCCAGTATCAGGTCCTGGTTCCGCATCAGCTTCGACACCGCCGCCGCCATCTCCGGTGTGATGCCGGGAGCGGTCTTCGCCAGCACCTCCGTATCCGTCTGCGGGTCCAGCAGCCACTCGCGAAACTCGCCGACCGTTAACCCCCGGACCGCCGCGAACGCCTGTACGTCGTGGGAGTCGACGATCAGACGCGTCACGTCATCCCGCTCGTAGGGAATGAGGAGCTCTTCCAGGAACTGAGTCAGCGGAACCTCTGCCAGAGCCATACGCGCCAATGCGCGCTCCTCCTCGTTCTCCGCAGCGATCCCGGCCAGCGCATCGCCGGATCGCGCCGGCGTCGCCTTGGCCAGCAAAGTCTTCAAATCGCGAAAACCGTGTGTGCGGCCGCCAGATGTAACCGAATACCTCATGCCGTGGCTAACCGCAAACATAGCATCGTTGGATAAATCTTACCGTCGCAAAAACAGGGAATTCTTTCCGGGTTCGCGCAATTTCTGCTTGTCCCCCATCGCAAAAATTCCCACTTCCGCATTTCTCGCTCGTTGCTCGCAAATTTACCGCTGAATTTTCCTCACGAAGGACAACCAACCTTTATCCTCGACGCATTTTGCATATGTCCGGCCAACGTAATTCAGACCATTTATGAGGAGACCAAACGCTATGCAATACTCCAAATTCCTTGCGGCCTCGCTTTTAGCCGCCGCCCTCGCCACCACCTCCGCCATAACCATGAACGCACAAACCGTATGGACCAGCACCGCCACTCAGGGTATCTCAGTTTCTCAACTCGCTTCCGCCGCCGACTACGGCCCGGCTCCCACAAGTCAGGCCATCACCGTCCGTGTAGCGCTCAAACTGCAGAATCAGGCTGCCCTCAATACCTATATCCAGAACATCAACAATCCCAACAATGCTCTCTATGGTCAGAGCCTCACGCCCGCGCAATTTGCTGCGACTTATGCCCCCGCCAACGCGCAGGTACAGCAGGTCGTCAGCTATCTCCAGAGCCAGGGCTTCGAAAATGTAACTGTTGAGCCGAATAATCTGCTCATCAGCGCCGACGGCACCGTCGCTCAGGCGTCCGCCGCCTTCAACACTCCCATCGAGCAATTCGCGCAGTTCGGCAACATCGTCTACGGCAACACCGCCCCCGCGCAGGTACCCGCGTCGCTCGGCAATATTGTCGCCGCGGTGCTCGGCCTCAATACCATCGGCCAGATGAAACCCATGCTCGTCAAGCAGTCCACCGTTAGCGCCCCGCAGTATCTCATCAGCTATACGCCACAAAATTTCTGGCAGATCTACTCCGCCAACGGCGTCCCCGCCGCCTCCAAAGCCACCATCGCTATCATGGCCGAAGGCGACCTGAGCGGTGTTCTGAGCGACTTCAAAGCAGCGGAAAAAAGCTGGGGATTTCCCTCCTTCCCGGTCACCGTTGTGCCCGTGGGCATCGCCAGCACTGACACCTCCGGCGCCGATGAATGGGATCTCGACACCCAGTACTCCACAGGTATGGCGGGCGGGCTCGTGAAGCACCTCTATATCTACGACACCACCTCTCTCACCGACTCCGACCTCGCACTCGAAATCAGCCGCTGGGCCACCGACGATAAAGCAAAAGCCGGCAGCGCTTCGCTAGGTGAATGCGAAGTCTTCCCCTACATCGACGGTTCCATGCTGGTCGACGATGAATCCTTCGCCGAAGCCGCCGCGCAGGGTCAGAGCTTCTTCGCCTCCACCGGCGATACCGGCTCGTTCTGCCCCGCTGAAGTAGGTGAGAATGGCGTTCCCGCCGGAGTTCCCATGGTCAACTATCCGGCTTCTTCGCAGTATGTGACGGGAGTTGGCGGTACCACCGTTCTTACTGACTCCGACGGCAACTACGATATCGAAACCGCATGGTACGCAGGTGGCGGCGGCATCAGTCAGTTTGAGTATTCTCCCTTCTGGCAGACGGCGGCTAACATCCCCAGCTCCGAACTCGGCGATAAAGGTATTCCCGATATCTCCATGGACGCCGATCCGGAGTCCGGCGCAAATGTCTATGTCAATGGCGCGTGGGAAGGCGTAGGCGGCACCAGCCTCTCCTCTCCTCTCGCCCTCGGCGTCTGGGCGCGTATGATCTCCGCGAACCCGAAACTGGGCTTTGCCTCACTCACCTACTACGGTCTCTATGACGGAACCGGTGCCGTAGGCAGCTATCCGAACGGCGGCTTCCACGACATCATCACCGGCTGCAACGGCCTCTACTGCGCAACCCCGGGCTGGGATTACACCACCGGTCTCGGCACTCTCTGGGTTAACCAGCTCTACGACGACCTGAAAAAGAGGTAACTTCGGCTCTTTGCGTCCGAACCTGGCGCGTGAATTACAGAGGGATCGCCACAACGGCGGTCCCTTTGCCGTTTTCGTTTAATTCGGAGTTTTCTGCACAACAGCATTTCCCCGCCCGGACTTCCCGCCTGCTGGTGTACCGTGCTACCTTGGTACCATGAAGCACGAGCAGAAACCCCAACCCGTCGCAGTCGAGCGCGTGCAAACCGGCGTGCGCCTCGAAAAGCGGCTCCTCAAAGTCCTCAAAGCCGTAGCGGAAATGAAGGACATGACCCTTGGCGATCTCCTCGAAGGCATTGTCCTTCACGCCTTCGAAGGCAAAGCCCCGTTCTCCGCCCGCACGCTGAAGGAAATCGAACAGTTCAAAAAGATATATGGACTCACTCTGCGTGCGACCGATAGCCACCACCTCCACGAACGCAAAACAAAAGCCCATTCATGAATGGCAAGCCGATGATCCCGTCCCTGCTCGCACTCGCAATGGCTATCCCGCTCGTCGCCGCTCCACCAACGGTGAATTCGATGAATACCCCGCCTCAGTTCGCGCACGTCAACAACACCTTCCGTTTTGAACTCGCCGCACCGCTCGCCCGTGCTGCCCCGCTCTTCGGTCCGGACGGCGAGCGCTGCGGGGCCGGCAAGCACTGGGACCCGCAGCTTATCTATCCGCAAACGGTCCCGGGTCAGCCCGCTCGTGACATCGAAGGAGCCGTCTTCACTGTCCGGCACGGCGCGCACACCGGTATCTGGGTCGCCACCGTCTTCGATCTCGCCGCCGGCAGGATGCAATATGTTTCGGTCATCCCCGGCCTGCTGCTGAGCGTGATCGACGTCAGACTGACCAGCATCGACCCATCCCGCACCGCCGTCGTGGTCACCTGCGCGCGGACTGCTCTCTCACCCACGGCCAACGACGATGTAAATGGAATGGGTGCAGCCGACCGCCAGAGCGGAACGCACTGGAAGCAGGCCATCGAAGAGTGCCTGAACCCGAAACGCTGACGAACCTCTCTGGTCAGGAACAACTTATTTATTCATGCCAGCTGATGCCCCGTACCACTCTCATCATCGGGCCGTCGCCGACAGCGTTGGAGGGCGCTTACGGCATGGCGGGTCTGCCGGTACGCAGCATCTTCGCGGTCCAGGCCGCACCCGGCAGCCCACATGCGGCCAGCACTTGCAGTTCCTTTTCAACGTCGTACTCCACGCGCCGAATCGTCGGCTTTCCATCGTCAATCAGCAAATACGCAGCCCGTAGATCGTTGTCGTACGAAAGCCCCACGCTCCCTGTGTTGATCAGTGTCTGAACCCGCCCGCACAAGTTCCGAATTGAGGGCAAATGCGTGTGTCCGTAGGCCACAACCGGCGCGCCCAACGATCCATAAATCTCCTCCACCTCCTCGTCGCTCGCATCCGCCGCAGGAGCCTGCCAGCAGTTCGCCGGGCTGGCGTGCACAAGCGCAAATCCCGACCCGTGCTCTGATTCTCGTCTCGCCATCGGCAGCGCGAGGAGCCATGCCAGCCGTTTCTCCCCCAGCGCATCCCGGGTCGACGCCGCGATCTCCCGCACCGCGGACCACAGCGTCGGAGGAGCCTTGGACTGCGATGCGAACTCCTCTAACGACTCAGGCCGCACCAGCATCTCGTCCGTGTTCCCCATCACTCCATGCCAGCCAAGATCCATGACCCGGTCGATCACCTCCACAGGGCTCGACCCGCTGTCCGCCAGGTCGCCGCCGTGCAATACCAGGTCCGGCGCCTCGCGCCGGATATCAGCCAGAACCGCCTCGAGCGCGGTCAGATTGCCATGAATGTCCGACACTATAGCGATACGCATCGCAAAAGCCCCGTTCTTCCGTCCCAAATCCCACCGCTATAATCGAAGCGACCTATGCATCTCCCGCGGCGCCGCTTCCTCGGATCCTCGCTTTTCATTCTGGGCAATACTCTAACTGACGCACTGGCCTCTCCAATATGGAAGTGGAGAGAGCGTCTCGTCGTGCAGGCGGCATCGACTCCGCAATCCCCGGTCCAATTCGTCGACGTCGCTCAGCAAGCTGGCCTGACGATCCCCAACGTCTGGGGCGGCATCGCCCACAAACGATCCATTATCGAGACGAAGGGAAGTGGGCTGGCCTTCTTCGACTACGATAATGACGGATGGATCGACATCTATCTCACCAATGGCGACCGCCTCGATACCCATTGGCCCCCAGGACAGGCGCCGACATCTCACCTTTATAAGAACAACCGCGACGGAACATTTACCGATGTTACTGCCAAATCAGGGCTGGCACGCACCGGATGGCAAACCGGCGTTTGTGTAGGGGATTACGATAACGATGGATGGGATGACTTATTCTGCTGCTTCTGGGGCCATAACATCCTGTTTCATAATAATGGAAACGGGACATTTACAGACGTCACGAAACCAGCCGGCATTTCGACCGCCCACGGACGCTGGGGATCGGGCTGCACCTTCCTCGATTACGATCGCGACGGCCATCTCGATCTATTCGTCTGCAACTACATCCAGCTGGATCCGGACAAGACAATGTCCGGCAGCGACGCGAATTACTGCCAATGGAAGGGTATCCCCATCATGTGTGGACCCCGCGGCCTGCCTGCTGATTCCAATATTCTCTTTCACAACAACGGCGACGGTACGTTTGCCGATGTTTCGGAGAAATCGGGTATCCTCAAACCCGGGCCACGTTATTCGATTACCGCCGTGTCATACGATTTTGACAACGACGGATGGCCCGATATTTACGTCGCCGTTGACTCTCAACCCAGCATCCTCTTTCACAACAACCACGACGGCACATTTACCGACATTGCGGTTATGGCCGGATGCGCCTATAACGACGACGGCCATGAACAGGCCGGCATGGGTGTCGCCGTCGCCGACTACGACTGCGACGGCTGGTTCGATATCTTCAAGACTAACTTTGTCGACGACACCTGTAATCTGTACCATAACAATGGCGACGGAACTTTCAGCGATGTTTCATTTAGTTCTGGCGTGGGTGTTAATAATCAATACGTAGCGTGGGGCTGTGGATTCATCGACTACGATAACGATGGCTGGCCCGACCTCATTCAAATCAACGGGCACGTCTATCCGGAAGTTGACCAGTATAACTTTGGCGAAGCTTTCAGGAATCCGCGGCTTGTCTACAAAAACCTTGGTAATGGCCACTTCAAAGACGTTTCAGCCGAGATGGGACCGGGCATCGGCGAGCGGTTTTCCAGCCGCGGCGCAGCGTTTGGCGACTACAACAACAACGGCAGCATGGACGTCCTGGTCCTTAATCTGAACGATCTTCCCTCGCTGCTTCGTAACGATGGCGGCAATAAGCAAAACTGGATCAAGGTGAAGCTGATCGGCTCCCAATGCAACCGCACCGCTATCGGCGCCCGCGTTCGGGTGATTACTGGCAAGCATATGCAGATGGACGAAGTCCACAGCGGCACCAGCGTGATGTCGCAAAGTGATCTGCGCCTCCATTTTGGCCTCGGGACGACTGAAACCATCGATGCGGTAGAAGTGAAATGGCCCACCACCCGGAAGACGGAGAGGTTTACCCAGGTGAAGGCCAATCAGATACTTACCATTCGGGAAGGCGCAGGCATTGTTGCTTCGTGGAGACCGCCTGCTCCTGGAATCGGCGGTAAGTCGCGATAACCTAAGCGCAGCACCGGCGAGCCATTATTTCGGCGCGGCTGTAGCTTGGGTAGACGGTACAATCACAAATTGCCGGATTTCCTTTCGCCGCTGTTCCACAGCCTCGGCCTGCGCCTTCTCAATTTGGCTGTGAAGCTCAAATTCCTGCTTGGCCTTTGCCGACTCACCGGTCCGGTCATACGCGACTCCAAGCCGATAATGAGCCTCTCCCAACCCAGGATTCGCCTCTATCGCCTTCCTGTAATCGTCCATCGCCTCCGATAGGTCATGCCGTTCGTAAGAAAGGATGCCCAGCTGCAGCCATGCCTCGGCACACCTGGGATCGAGGACCACGGCTTTCTTCAACAGCGCCTCCGCTTCTGGCTTCGCCCGCGGGTTCTGTGTTTGCCGCTGGCTCTTCAGAATTCCCATCGCGTATAGATAATTCGCGATAGGGTTCTGCGGCTGCTGTCGCGCGAAACGCGCAATGCGGGCCTCGATACATGGCAACGGATCCGGCGCAGCCATGTCAATCTTCCCCATAAAGGTATATAACTCCGAATCCGATGGATTCAGGTCTGAGGCGTCACAGATACGCTTCGAGGCCTCGTCGTAGACAGCACCGGCGAAGAGCGCCGCAGCCATCGCGGACATCATCCTTTCTGACTGCGGATAGGCCTGCACGCCTCTGCGAAAGACCTCCTGAGCCTGCCAAATCGCGCGATGAAGTAGTAGCTCTGACCCCCATGTGAAGTAATTCTGCTCACTGGGATTCTCTTTGACCGCTAGCTCATATTCATGCACGGCAGCCAGCGGGTCACCCTGCTTCTCATCGAGTTCGCCCGAGAGATGATGTAGCTCCGCGCTGTCCCGATGAGCCAGCAACAGGTTCACGTCAGCGCGGGCCTGTGAATAATCGCCTGTTCCTTCGCACGCCAGCGCCAGATCGTACGTGTTTTCATAGCTTGCAGGATCGATGCGATAAGCGCTTTCCAGTAGCGGAACCGCCTCAGCATATCTTCCGGACCGAAGATAGAATTCGCCAAGTTGATGGTTCGCCTCGAAACTGAACGGAGCCCCGGACAGCGCCGCCCGTAGCTTTATTTCCGATTGGGTGTCTCCTCCCCCACTAGCCGCAGCGGAGGCAGGGGCTGTTTGTTCCGGCTTCAGAATAAGTACGTCGCGTGCAAGGTCTTCACTGGTGCGCAAGGCTGTGTCGGATCCATGACCACCCACCGCCGTCCAGTCAGTAACTCCCGCAACCGAAAACTTCGGTTCATCCGAGAATTCCATGGCATGCCCTACCGAGCCGGCAGACCCCCCTTGGGTATCTTCGTGGGTACTGAGGACAATATCGGCAATATTCTGACTACCCAAAACCGCCACCGTCAGAGTAGCCTGGCCGGACCAGTTATCCTTCCTCGCCGTGACGACGTAATTGCCGGCCGGGAGCAACGGGAATCCGAAAGCCCCATTCGCATCGGACTTCGTTTCGACTGTTACCGAACGATTGCTGTTCTCAAGGCGAACCAAAGCATCGGGAACTGGCTTGCCCTGCTGGTCGACGACCCGGCCCTGAATTCCATCCGCGGTCACCTTACCGGGCGTCGACTGCTGAGCAATGGCCTGCAACATCGCCAAAACAGTCAGCGCGCAAATCAGCACGGAAGCGCTGCGCAGCATGTGAACCTTCGCCTCGAAGTTCGATGTGATTCTGTCCGTCCCGTGCTCGCCTTCCATCATAGCTCGCCATTAAACGAACGCTCTCATTGTACCGCCGCACTTCAGCTACACAACACCCCATTTGCCCGCCGCCGCCCTTCAAAGATCTCATCGCATTCTTGGCGCAGCGGCGGTCGCCACCGGTGTCTTGCTGTTGGATTGAGCCGGCTCGTCTACTGTAATCGCTCTGTCCCCGGCAATGTCCACCATTACCTGCCGGATACCACTAGGCCATCGAATCTCGACCCGTGATGCCGTTCGCTCCGCCCCGAGCCCGAAGTGCAGTCGCGGGTCGCTTGAGGAGAGGTAGCCGCTCGATGTAGTCACCGTGCCCCATTGATCGCCGGCGGCCGTCACGATCTTCACCTGAGCTCCGATCGCATCGCGATTGCTCTGGTGACCGATAAGTCTTAGCGTGATCCAGTGATTTGAATTCTTAGTCTCGTTGAGCAGAACGTGTGGCGCCCCACCATTGGTCGAGACTACCGCGTCCATCCGCCCATCGTTGTTGAGATCGCCGATTGCCATACCCCGGCCAACCCAGGCATCCTGGAAAATGTCCGACGAAATTCCCGAGACGTCCACAAACTTGCCCCCGACGTTGCGAAGCAGCATCATCGGCTCTTTGTATCGAAGTTGCGGAAAGCTCTTTTCGATCGTGTCCAGATCGTGGCCCTGCGCGATAAGCAGGTCTTTCCAGCCGTCGTTGTCATAGTCCAGAAACCGTACGCTCCAACCAGAGTGGAGCAGGCTGATTTGACCCATGCCCGAGGGACCGCTCGAGTAATTGAAGGTTCCGTCGCCTGCATTTTGGTAGAGCGCATACCGCTGGTTCGCCAAATCGGTAACTACCAGATCCGGCCAGCCATCGTTGTTGTAGTCGGCGAAGTCCACTCCCATCCCCGCGTAGGTCTGGCCTTCCCCGTTGACGGCCACACCGCTTTCCAGTCCAACCTCTTCAAATGTCCCATCCTTCTTTTGATGAAAGAGGAATTCCTGCATCGAGTCGTTGGCGACGAAGAGATCGATGCGCCCATCCTGGTCGTAGTCGCCGATCGCCAATCCCAGCGCCTTCGCCGGCTTGTCGAGCCCCAGCTTGTGAGATACCTCGGTAAAGTGACCGTTACCGTCGTTGTGATACACGAGCATCGTGATGGGTGGAAATACATCCGGATGGCAATAACCCCGATAGCCTTCGCGATGCTCGCCGCACCACTGATCGTTCCAGTCCCAGGTTACATACCGAGCCACAACAAGATCCAGCCGGCCGTCATTATCGAGGTCCACCCAGGCGGCAGAACTCGACCACCCGCTGCCGGCAACACCAGCTGCTTCCGTAACATCGGTAAATGTGCAGTTACCGTTATTGTGGTAAAGGCGATTTCCTCCATAGCCGGTCACGTATAAGTCTTCATAGCCGTCGTTATCATAATCGCCGACGGCGACACCCATGTCGTAATTTGTTCCCTTCAATCCCGATGCGCCGGTAATATCTTCGAAAGTCCCGTCCGGCCTTTGGCGGAATAACCGGTCCCAGTAATCGGGGCCGGTCTTGTGCGGGATGAACCCCGGTGGCGTCGGATCGGAATAGGGTGCGCCATTTGGAAGGAAGATATCCAGCCGGCCATCGTTGTCGCAATCGAAGAGAGCTGCACCGGACCCCATGGTCTCGATCAGATACTTGCGTGAGGTGTGAGGCGCCTGATGAAGAAATTTGATGCCCGACTTTTCGGTGACGTCGACGAATCTTCCTGGCGCCATAGCCGATCTTGTATCGTCTGACGAGACGCCCCCGGCAGCCGAGAAAGAGACAGTAACTGCGCTCGCCATCCCAAACACAAAGATAACCAGCCATACTCTCATTCCCTGCAGCGCCATTCTCCTTGATTATAGGGCAACCCATCCAGCATCGACCGAGTTGCTGTCACGCCATCCAGTCCCGGAGAGCCTGTCCCAACCGGTCGATCTGGACCGGCTTCGCCTCCTGCGAAATGTAGAATTCGGGGGGCGCTACCAGCCGCGCCTGGGCGATATTCTCCGCGATGCAAACACATACTGTGGAGTTTCGGTATTCTTCGAATCGGCTTGCGGCCAACCATATGTAGAACGCCAGGATCTGCGCGTCTGCCACGCTTCCTTCGAGGTCGTCGACCGCTGGAAGCGGGTTTACCTGCTCGGGATTTTCGAAGATGGCCACGCCGGTGAATGGCTTGGGCTTGCTGCGAACTCCGAACCGTGCCGCGAGAAAAGACGGCCTGGCGCGACGAAACGCCTCGGAGGCGGCCCACTCGACAAAGGAATTTCCGAAGATCACCGCTCCATTCCCACTTAGAAACAGAGACCGCAGAAACTCCCGAACGACCGGCCGCCCTGATACCTCCGGAGGGCACCAGGGGCCGACGTCTACCTGGCGTAGACGATCGAAGACCGCATCGGCATCGGCAAGGTCTTTACGCATAGTATTCATCTCGTGAGAGAAGCTTTTGCGATATAGATCCAGCCGGGCATAGCTCAGCACGACAGTGCTGGAAGCTGGTGCCGCGGGCGGTTGCTGGTCGAGAAGATAATCCACGACACTTGCGCCGGCGTCGATGGTCCAGGTATCCGAGGGCGAAGCTCCAGCGCGGGCCCGCGCCACATCGAGAAGCCCTCCGGTAAACCTGTCGCTCCGGCTGCGGCTACCCATGATCAGGGACTCAAAAGCGCTGGGGAAGTTGCTCCGCGATTCGAGATCCAGCTGCAGGGGCCGGCCGATCCCCTGCCATGCCCGCCACACATGTTCCGCATCGACGGGAAGAACTCGAGGCAGGTCGATCAGGATGAGGCGATGTACAGGTGCGGCCATCGTTTGCTCCTGCTGGATTGCATAACCATCGGCCACATCGAATACGACCCGGACCGCCCTTCGCCACTCCTCGAAGTAGGGAGAGCTCGCTAACTGGGAGGAATTCAGGATGGTCTGTTCGCGGGTGGAGAACCGCCAGCCGCGCACTCCCATCTTGTTTTCAAGTTCCACAACATCTCGAAACAGCTTTTCGGAATCAGGCTGGGGGATCTCCGCCACATACAACAGCAGCCGCTCGACTGAGCGGCGCTCGTTTGGAAACAGGTAGTCCCATTGCTTCAGTTGCTGGTTAACAAATGGCAGAAACGTCAGCGGCAGACGCGCGACCACGCCCTGTTCAAGAGCTTTCTTCAGCTTCTCGTCAATTCCTGCATCGGTCTGCGTCATGCTTTCCAGCCCCACTGTTATCCGCAGCAGTTACCGGCAAACCCTGGAACTAACTCCGAAACTCCTCGATAATGGTGCCCTGCGCATCGAGCGCAGGACAGCCGAGCAGGGCCACAAGCGTTGGACAAAGATCGACGTGACGAATGGGCCGCTCGACCATCTGAGGCCCGTCGATCGCGGCTCCAAGGGTCATCATCCAGGTATCGCGGGTGGAATCGTGGTTGGCGCGGTGATTGAAAAAGCCGTTGGTCGTTGACCCATCGGGGTCTCGTCCGAACTCGGGAAGTACGATCATTGTCGTGTTTCCGCAGTAAGCGGGATTCGTCTGTACCTCCTGCCAGATCTGCCAGGTAAGCCGGTCCGCTGACCTTATACCGGCCAGGTGCATCGCATAGGAACCAAAGTGCGCCGCTTCCACGTCGGAAAGCACGACAACAAGCACGCGCGGAGCAAACCTGCGCATTACTTCGCGGCTCACAAAATAGGTCAGTTCATCGCCCGAGGTAGGGCCTCCGCCGTGAACAAAATCCGAAACAGCAGTCCCTACCATGGTTCGCACAGCCGGATCGAGTTGGTCGGAGGAGTCAAACACATTCCATCCAAGCCCCTCGTAGTTACCCACCTGCATCGCGTTCTCGAGTTCCGCTTCTACTTTTTCCCGATCGGCAAGGTTCGACGTTCGTCCTGCGCGCAAAGCTTCGACTACTGCCGCCAGCAGCAGTTGCTTCGGAAATACCACATTCGCTCCATAACCTGGACCATAATTCGGGTCGGAACTTGCTCCGATCTGGCTGGTCAGGGCTTTATTGCTCGCGACCACCCAGGTGTGGCTGCGGTCGACCAACCGCCGCTTGCGAAATTGCTCAAACAAAGTGGGCGTGGTGGGAGCCAGCTTCCCCCAATCGTCCACACGCTGCCAGTTACCCGTAAGTATGCTGGAGATCGCGTTGAAGTGCGCAGTCACGCCCTCGTTACGCACATGCTGGTAAAAGAGCGAGCTGGGCAACAGGTCCCCGTACAGATGCGGGATATTGACGAATCCTTCCGGGGAAAAAGTCTCGGCGCGCCGAACTCCACCAATGATTACAAGAACGATTTTCTGCTCTTTGCCGGACTGACTGGGCGGCCTCGCCATGCCGAGCCCGTCGGGCAAGATACGACCGGCGATCAGTATCCCGGCTGCCTGGAGGAAAAGGCGCCGTGAGCGATCCATCGGCCCCTCGCGTCCCACAGGCACATCGGAATCAGGCTGACGGCTATCGAATCCACTTTCATCCATCCGCATTCCTCTGGCAACTTCCTCAGTCTCGGCATCGTATCTCAGCTGGGACTTCGATTGCCGCGGATTATAAAGCGCAGTTGGAAGCTTGAGCGGTGATGTGGGACACGATTCGCAACCGTCGATGGGGCGCCGCGAGCCTAGCTGAGAGCCAGGCTTAGCAGCTTTCCCAGATCGAAGGGGGAGTTCGATTCTGTGCCTCGGGGTAGGGTTGGACCGATCGCGACGGCCTGGTTATGCCCTTCAAACCATGCCAGGAAGGAGGACTGCTCCGCCCCTGGCAGACGCTCCTGATTGATCCATTGATAGTAGGCGCCCATGTCCGCATCGATCAGCGAGCCCACAAAGTCCAGCTCCGGATTCGCCCCGCCATTCGACAGCAACTCGTTCATGGGTCTTTGTCGTTGCCGCGGCGCAAAACGCACCACCAGGGTGAGCGGCTGTGCCCGCCGCAGAGCTTCGCGCGCGGTCCACTGTGCAAAAGTAGTGCTGAAAATCTGAGTCCCCGAGCCCTCCGTCAGCAACTTCAGCTGGAAGCGGCCCAGCACATCGTCCTCGGTTTTATCCAGACCGAGGTCACCGGGCGACAACCGCGCCAGGTTGGAACGCAATTCCTCCGGCCCCATGCCCGGACGTTGAATTTGCCTCTGCATAAAAGCCAGCAAAGCGGAACGCACAGGCTCCAAAGCTGAATACGAGACGCAGGTGAGCAGCTGATTATGGTCCGCCAGCTGCCCGCCATCGACATACCAGTGCCCGTATGGAAGAGGATGCGCCAGAGCGCGTGCCTCCACACCCCGCAGCAGCAGCTCAAGTCCATTTTCAGACTTGACCTGGGTAAACCAGGTGCCGTGTTTCCGCAGATTACGAAACAAAGGCGCGTCATACGACTCGACCCCCCGCCCGATAACCGCAATTCCCAGCCGGCGTATCGGGATCGGGGTGACCGGTGCTGCGGCGCGCAGCCGGCTACCATATGCCGTGGCCGCGGCCCGGAATGCATCCTGTTGCCCGGTTGTCCAGAGATGTGCCGATTCCTGTTCGAGGAACTTAGCCGGCTGATTGATCCAGTCGAGTTGTTCGAGTTTTGGCGAAAGGGAGAGAGCGGCGAACGGCCCGAACCATGCGTCTATCTGGGCCGGCGAGAGAGAATTCAGCGTGGTCAGCTCATTTTCGATTGCGGCACGTTCGACGGGGAATTTGTAATCGTAATCGATCAGCTCGTGAAGAAATCCGGGAAGAAAGCTAAGCGGAAGCTTTTGCAGCACCGCCAGGTTCGCCACAGCAAGCTTCCGCGCCTGCGGAGGATACCCGGCAAACTGTTCGGCGCTGAGGTCACGCGGCACCATGGCAGTTATAGTAACTCCCTGATAGCCTTGCCCTGCGATTGCGCAGGCGAGAATCCCAGCATCGCTCCCAGGCTGGGAACTATATCGATCGATTGCACTGGCTGGTCGTAGACCACCCCGGCGCGCGTTCCAGCGCCCAGCGCCATCATCCAGGTGGTGCGCGACGCGGCGTCCCCGGTGCGGTGATGCTGAAAACCATTGCCGCCGGAATCTTCGTCCGCGTCCCGGCCAAAGTCGGGAAGGATCATGAGAGTAGTGTTGCCCGCGTACTCGGGCTCGACCTGCGCCGCATTCCACAGCTCCGCGCATAGACGATCCGTGCGGCGGATGCCCTCGATGTAGAGCGAGTAGGCGCCGGAGTGCGCAATGTCGATATCGTGCATCGTGATCCACAGCAAACTCGGCGCCTGCAGCCTCATCAGCCGCTTCGCAATGTAGACGGAAAGCTCGTCCGGGCTGGAGAGCGTCCGCGCATGTTTGATGAAGTCGTCCACGGAAAGCTGGAGAATCGTTTCCAGCTGTTGTAACTCGAACTCGCTCCCTTCTAGCTGGGGCGTATAAAGCGGCGTCTCGTAGTTATCGTGCAGCAGGTGTTCGTAATCCGTGGTCGTGCCTGAAGTGGCCACGCTCAGCAGCCGCTTGGGCAAAACCACCGTCGCTCCCATGCCCCGCCCATAAGAGCTCTCCCCTATGCGATTGAACCCGTTACTGGGGGCCACCACCCATGCATCGGACGCCGGCCTTCTTAAATCCTTGCGAAAGTATTCGAAGACCGTGGGGTGATCCGGCGGGACTGCGGAAAAGTTATTCAGCGTCTCGTAGACGCCGGTCGCCAGGCTGGCCGTCGCCACATAGTGCCCCAGGATTCCGCGATTCGTAACCTGCGTGAAAAAACTGGATTGCGGGATTAGTTCCTGCAGCAGATGCGGAATATTCTCCTGGCCCTCCGGCGCAAAAGTCTCCTGATCGCGCGCCCCTCCGCCAAAGGTGATTACGATGACCTTGCGTTTCCTGCGAGCCGCCTCGGCGCGCACGAAGGGACTGGCCCCCATCAGCGCCGACCCCAGAGTCAATCCGGCGGCTGTGCGCACAAAGTCTCTCCGGCTGCAGCTAAGCCGGTTGGCGACCTCTCTTGCGCTCACCACGTCCCGGAAGGAACGGTTACGGTCCATCGATCCTCCAACCACTGGTCACCTGTCAATATAACCTTGCCCCTTACTGAGGCCTGGACCCCGCCCCGGTCTTTGCCGAATATACAAACTGCTGCACCTCCGCTCGCTCCTTGTCATCCTCGGCGAGATGATCGGCTCGCTGCTTCTGATAAACCGCGAACTCCTGCTGCGCCTTCTCCTTTTCCCCAACATGAACGTAGTCGGTGCCCAGCCGGTAATGAGCGTCCGGCAGATTCGGATCCAGTTCGAGCGCGCGTGTGTATTCCGGTATCGACTGCTGATACTCGTGCTGGTCCGCATAGAAATTGCCGAGCTGCACGTGAGCATCCGCCTGGGTTCCATCCAGTGCTATCGACTTCTTCAGCAGCGACTCCACGGTCTCAGGATCCGGATCGCCCTGTTCGAGCCGCTTTCCCTTCCACAAACTCATCGCGTAGTAGTACTGGGCCCGCGCATTTCCCGGCTGCAACTCCGCGTAATGCTTGAATCGCTGTATTACCTCATCCACCAGCTTCGGCGAGCTGTCATAGGCGCGCGCCAGAAACTGATAACAGCGCGGATCGTCCGGACTAAGATCGACAGCCTTCAGCAGCGCATTCACAGCGTCCTCATAGAGCCCGCGCGCGTAGAGCGCCATCCCCAGTCCAATCTGCAGCCGTGGCGAATCCGGGTACCGCGCGGTCGCGAACTTAAATACCTCGACCGCCGGCTCATAAGTCCGGTGCAGCAGAAGTTCGCTCCCCCAGGCAAAAAGATTGTCGTCGCTGGGGTCGATGTGCGCGGCTGTCTCGTACTCCTTCGCCGCGTCCACGAACTTACCGTCCTTCTCGTCGATCTGCCCCAGCAGGTTGTGCAGCTCTCCGGTGTTTTTCGTAGTAAGCAGGCTCTGAATCACGGTACGCGCGCTGCTGAGCTGGCCGGTGAGGAAATCCGCCATCGCCAGATCGTAACCGTTGTCATAGGCGTCCGGCTTCAGTTGCTGCGCCCGTTCGAGCAGTGGGCAAGCTTCCTTCAGCTTTGCCGCCTGAATATAGAACTCGCCAAGGTTGTGATTGGCAGTGTAATCGTGCGGCTCGAGTTCGAATGCCTTGCGAAACTCGTCTCCGGCTAAAGCCGTCTCTCCGGCATGAGAAAGACTCGCGGCCAGGTTAGTCCTCGCGGCCGCGTCATCGGGCTTGATGCGCACCGCAGCCTGCAGCTGCTCGATGGCTTTCCTGTCCTGCGATAGCGACGCGTAAGTCAGGCCCAGCAACTCGCGAACTTCGAAACTGTTGGGGGCATGCGGCAGAAGGTTCTGTAGCTTTTCGGCTGCCTCCGCGAAGTGGCCGGCGTCGTAATCCGCGACCGCTGCTTTGAATTGCCGATCGAGGTTCTGCGTCTCAGTATCCGCCGCTCTGGCGGAAAACGCCCACGTCAGCAGAAGACAGAAGACTGCCAGCCGAAACGGGGCCCACTTGCTCACAGCTCACCTCCATCGTTGGCGCGTGAGCAAAGCGCTGCGCAAAATAGAGTCCGGAAAGACGCCATATTCGACGCCTTTCCGGATCGGTTTCATCTTACCTCAGAAGTCCAGCTTTCCGGCCTCAGAAGTACAGCTTCATTGCGAACTGGATTTGCCGCGGATCGTAGGGTGAGTCGCGCGTCGATCCAATTTCGCCGAAGTTGCTGTTGTTGAAGCTCCCCGAACCTCCGATGGAAACCACGCCGTTGCCGCCGAAGTTCGGTGCGTTGAAATTCGGATGGTTCAGCACGTTGAAGAACTCCGCCCGGAACTGCGCCGACCAGCGCTCGTTCAACTGAATCCCCTTGAAGGCGGAGAGATCCAGCCGGTGGAATCCCGGTCCCGGAATCTGCCCAGGCGGCGGACCCAGCGCGGCAGCTCCCGTCAAAGGAATACATCCCGTAGGCTGTGCGGGTGTTACACCCAGCTGACAGGGTTGGTTAAACGCCGCCGCATTCCCGATCCAGTTCTGCTGACCGTTGCTGTCGATGTGCAGACCCAGTTTCGGATCGCCGGTCAGAAGATCGTTACAGCCAAGTCCAGCGGCCGTTCCGTCGATGCAACCGAAATTGATCGGTTGGCCGCCCTGGAGCGTGGTCAGCCAGTTCAACGACCAGCCGCCCACAGCGTAATCGGCGATCTTGTTCATGTCGTGGCCGAACTTTTGCCCCTTGCCAAACGGCAACTGATAAATGCCGCTGAAGTGCACCACCTGACGGATATTGAAGTCCGCCAGACCGCGGTCGAACGACGGGCCCAGCCCCGGAACATCCGGTGCGCGGAACCCGCCTGTACTGCCGCCGTTCAGCAGGTCGCCTGCATCGCTCAGTGTCTTGGACCAGGTGTAGGCAAACAGGAACGTCAGCCCGTTGTTGAATTGTTGTTCCACGCGAGTCTGCAGCCCGTTGTAGTCGCTCGACCCCTGCGTAGCCTGGTAGCTCATGCCATGCGAGAAGTCCGGCCATGGAACGGCATTTGTCGTACTGGCATTAGCCCCCAGGATCTGGCTTACGTTGTTGCTGCTGATGCCGATCTGCAAATCCTGGCCCTGGGTGAAGACGTAGGCGGCCTGCGCGGACAAGCTGCGCGTGACCGAGTACTGGACGGTGAGGTTGGCGTTCAGATTGCGGGGCGTAATCCAGTTGAACTGTGCGCCCTGCAAGCCCAGCCCTTCCGCATTCACGACGGCAGGGGAGAAGGCGACGCACGATAAACCGGACTCCAGCGTGTAACTGCCGCCCGCGCTCGCCGTCTTGCAACCCGCCCACGGCGTGTTGTAACTGATCGGGGATACTGTCTGCTTACCGAAGCCGGAGTCAGGATCGCTTGCTGCAATCTCGGGTCCGTACGAGAAGTTGAAAACAAACGGATAGTTTTCCCCAATATTCGGGCCGTATCCCTGGTTTTCGAATGAGTTGTAAAAGATTCCGAAGCCGCCGCGCACCACCAGCTTCGGTGTTATCTCATACGCGGCGCCAATGCGCGGAGCAAAATTGTTCTCCTGCGTCAACACCAGGCCCCGCCCGTATTTATTCGTCTCCTCCAGCGTGATTCCATCCTTCGCCAGCAGATCGATAAAACCGTCGCCATTGAGCGACGGAGTGTTCGCTGTCGACGACAGAGTCCGGTTGTCCCTGCCACTGGCGGGAATCAGGTACGTTGGCGCGCCACCGTTCAGGTTTCCGCTCCCGTCCTGCGCCTTCGTCGGAACAAAGTTGGCCTGGCCGCCATTGGTTTCCTGAATCGGACCGAAGTAGTCCCAGCGCAGACCCAGGTTCAGGGTCAGCTTAGGAGTCACCTTCCAGTCGTCCTGCAGATACAGAGCGGTATAGGTCTTGTAATCGTCGGTGGTGTTGATGTTGGAGGCGTTGATCGAGTCCGATCCGCCCGAGTAATTAATTCCGCCGTCCGCCGGGTAGGTCGCTGCAGTTGGTGTGAGTAGGAATTGCGCGATGCCCACGTTGCCGCTGGAATTGTTCGGAACGTCGACATACTGGCCGTTATAGTCGAAGTTGCCGCGCGAGAATGCCGGCTGCAGCGTGTCGAACTTGATGTGCTGCGATTCAACGCCCATCTTGAAGCTGTGCTGCTTCCATATTCTCGTGAAGTCGTCGGTCAGTTGCAGCGTTTGGCTGATTTCGTCCGAGGGCAGAAAAGCATTGCTGCCCAGCGTCGTCAGGCCGCCAATGTCATAGGAGGGGAGCCCGCCGTTTTCCGACTGCTGTGATATGCCCTGAATTCCGAAGCTCGCCGGTATACCGGAGACCGATCCATCAGGACCGAAGCGCGTGGTGTGGAGGTGGTTGAATCCTACCCGCGCCACGTTGATGGCGTTCGGCGTAAAGACGTGTGTCCATGCTCCCGCGGACTGGTCGGACTTCGCCGTCTGGATGCCTTCCTGGAAGCCGCCGCCATCGGCGATCCCGCCAAACGGCCCCGGGATGTACTGCGGGTCATCCACATAGCTGAACCGGTAAAAAACCTGGTTCTTGGCCGAAGGGTCGTAGTCGCCGCGGACGTCGAGGGCGTTGCGATGCTCGAACAGGTTGGGGTGAGAGATGAAGTTGCTCGACGCGCCTGAAGTCGTGGGTGCCGGATAAAGGTTCAGCAGCTTGATCGCGTTGGGATCCAGCCGGCCCGCAGGAAGCTGGTTCAGGTCCGGGCACGTCGTGAGATTGTAGACCTTCGTCCCGGGTCCGCAAACCGTGCTGAAGGCATCGCGCACATAGCCCGTGCTGGCCGCTGTCAGATGCGAAACCGGATCGACCGCACCGGCTGTCACCAGCCTCGTCGTTGCTGGATCGAGGATGGTGCCCAAGGCAAAACTCCGGCCAAGATCATCCGTCAAAGGCGCGGACCCCGACTGCGCACCGATGATCTGCGAAAGATTCGTGTATCCCGTAGAGCTTTCCAGCGCGGTCGGAACCGTATCGCCCGATTGAATCGTTCCCAGCACGCGGCGCAAGCCCTCATAGTCGCCGAAGAAGAAAACCTTGTTTCTGACAATGGGTCCGCCAATGGCAGCTCCAAACTGGTTCTGCTCCAGAGCGCCTTTGGGAATGTTGGCGTGGTCTTCATACCAGTCGGCCGCGTCAAGGGTCCGATTGCGGAAGAATTCCCAGATCGCGCCATGAACGTTATTCGTGCCCGACTTGATCGTCGCGTTCAACACCGCGCCGCCCGCACGCCCCAGCTCGGCGCTGAAGTCCGCCGTCTGCACCTTGAACTCCTGCACCGCGTCCACCGGAGGCAGAACGATGAAGTTCGTCCCGTTCAGGAAGTCGACCGTATCGGAGTTGTTGTCGATGCCATCGAGCAGGTAGTTGTTCTGCGCCGGACGCAGTCCGTTCGCAGAAAATGCTCCCGTGGATGCATTGCCGCGCGTGTCGGCCTGCGGCGTCTGCGTGCCCGCGCCCAACTGAGCGAGGAACGTAAAGTTGCGCCCGTTCAGAGGCAGGTCGTTCACCGCCTGCGCGCTGATCGTCTGCCCCACGGATGCCTCGTCCGTCTGCAGCACTGGAGGCGCCGTGGTCACCTCAACGGTCTCAGAGGCCGCGCCCGGCTTCAGCTGAACATCGACCTCCAGCGTCTGGTTGACGGTCAGCGTGATATTGGTCTGAGTCGTTGTGGCAAATCCCTTCGCCCCGACCGTCACGTGGTAGTTGCCGATCCTGACAGGCGAGAACGTGTACCCGCCGCTGCCGCTGGTCTTGGCTTCCAGCGTCAAACCGATGTCTGTGTTCAGGAGTTTCACATCGGCTCCGGGCACAACCGCGCCCGTCTGGTCCTGAACGACACCGGTGATCGTGCCTTCATCGACCTGGCTGAAGGAGCGCTGCGCCGTGAACAACATGAAGCACAGGCATGCGAACGCTGCGAAACCAAACTTTACGATCCAACTAGAATTGCGTATGCGGCCCATCCGAATATCCTCCCTGCACTGCGACGGTCTCTTGGTTTCTGATCGAACTTCTTTTCTTTCCATCTGGTCGCCCTCTTGAAGAGACTTAAGAATCGGGAGCCGGATGGTGAGATCGACTGCAACAAAACGCCGGATCCACCAGGAAAATAACAGCGATGGAAACGGTTACACTGGAAGCGACAAAACACTATTACAATCCCGGAATGGTTGTCAACCGAAAGTTTGAGGTTGTTCACCACCCGGCGGTGGGAATCGGGGGCCGGGCTTCGGTTGACAGTCCTCGACCCCCGGCCCGCGCGGAGTTCGCCGCTCGCGTCTATTCCTTTCGTTGGTGCTATTCTGCGGGAATCGCTCTGGTTTCACCGTTTCTCAGGCACCGATGTCGGGTCGCAACCAAGTAAAGCCATCTCTATCCCGGCGAGGATTGCTCAAGAGTATCGGGCTGGCCCCGCTGCTGCTCCGTCCGGCGCCCTTCAGGGGAGCTTCTCTTCTTTTCGGACTGGGCGGCCTTCCTGGCCCAGCCGATTCGGATTTCGCATTTGGCGACATTCGTTTCAAACCACACTACCCAACCCCGTCCCCACTCGCGGACATTCTTCGCCTCGTCCCTCCGGGACTGGACAACTATCCATCCGAAAAGTACGCCTCTGAAATTGAGTCGCAGCTGAAAGATTGGAGCGTCGCGCTCCAGAAGTCTCCACGCGACCTCGCCCCCTTGGCGAAGTCTCTGCACCCTTCGATCCAGGCGTCGTCTCTCGTTTCCCCGGACGAACAGCCGATCCGCTCGGGCTACGGAATCGAAATTCGCAGGCGCCGCTTTGACGCCGCTGTGTTCCCCGGTCGCGAGCGTTTTCTCGCCGCGATCCACGCCTGGCTGGGGCCCATCTCCACGGTGGAAACCGCGGAATTCGAAATCTACGGCATCGAAGAAACCGGCAGCTCGCCGCTCGCCGCTCACCTCGACATTCGCTATGACATCGTGGCCGCTTATCAGGACGGGCGCCGCGAGGAGCGCGTTGGCTCGTGGAGTATCGACTGGTCGCGCCAGCAATCGGGAACCTGGCTGGCGACGCGCTGGCTGGCCGGCGAGGAAACCCTCAGCGTTGCGCACCAGACGATTTTCCTCGACGTCACTGCCCAGGCGATCGGTAACGTCGATTCTTACAAAAGCCAGCTACAGCAAGGCGTCGACTATTGGCGCACCGTCCTCGACAACGCTTGTGCGATCGACCTCTACAACAACACTGGCGTTGCCGCGGGCGATTTCGACAACGACGGCTTTGACGATTTCTATGTATGCCAGCCCGCCGGCCTGCCTAACCGCCTCTACCGCAATCGAGGCGACGGCACCTTCGAAGACGTCACAGAACGAGCCGGCGTTGGCGTTCTCGACAATACTGCCTGCGCCTTGTTTGCGGACTTCGAGAACAAAGGCCTCCAGGATCTGCTTGTCGTCTGCGGAACCGGTCCGCTGTTGTTTCTGAACCAGGGCAACGGCGCCTTCTTGCTGAAGCGCGATGCATTCACGTTTGCGCGGCCTCCGCAGGGATCGTTCACCCACGCCGCATTGGCCGACTACGATCGCGACGGACGCCTCGATATCTGTTTCTGCACCTACATGTACTACCTCGGCCTTGACCAGTATCACTATCCGGTCCCTTATTTTGACGCCCGCAATGGCCCGCCAAACTGCTTGATGCACAACGAAGGGAATGCGACCTTCGTCGAGACCACCGAAGCAACCGGCCTCAACGTCGACAACGACCGCTATAGCTTTGCCTGCGCCTGGGGCGATTCCACCAACAATGGTTTGCCTGACCTTTTCATCGTCAACGACTTCGGCAGCTCGCAGCTCTATCGCAACAACGGAGATGGCACGTTCAAGGTCGCTTCCGGCGAGGCGCACGTGGAAGAGGTGGGAGCCGGGATGAGCTGCGCCTGGTCCGACTACGATAATGACGGCCACCAGGACGTCTACGTCCCCAGTATGTGGGAAGCCGCAGGGCAGCGTGTTTCCGCGCAGAAGCAGTTTCACGCGGATGCCTCCGGGAAAATTCGCGCTCTCTATCGACGCCACGCGCGCGGCAACGCACTCTATCGCAATATGGGGAATGGCACTTTCCAGAACGTTGGCCATCAGGCCGGGGTCGAAATGGGCCGCTGGTCGTGGTGTTCGGACTTCCTCGACTTCGACCACGATGGTTTTCCCGACCTGTATGTCGCCAACGGATATATCTCAGGGCCGAACCGCGACGACTTAGCCAGCTTTTTTTGGAGACAGGTAGTCGCGAAATCGCCGGAGGACTCCACTCCTTCCCTTGCCTATGAACGTGGATGGAACGCGATCAACGAGCTCATTCGATCCGATGATACCTGGCATGGCTATGCAAGGAACGTAATGTTTGCCAACAATCGCGACGGCACGTTTTCCGAGATATCCGGGCCCGCGGGGTTGGATTTCATCGACGATAGCCGCTCTTTTGCCCTCGCGGACATCGATCATGACGGGCGGCTGGAAATTATCCTCAAGAACCGCAATGCGCCCCAGCTGCGCATCCTGCACAACGTCATGCAGGATATCGGCGACTCCATCTCTTTCCGCCTGCGCGGCCATAAGAGCAATCGCGACGCCATTGGCGCCTCCGTTACCGTCCAGACCGGCAGCCTTCGCCAGACGAAGTATCTGCAGGCGGGTTCCGGCTTCCTGGCGCAGCACTCGAAAGAGCTGTTCTTCGGACTCGGTAAGCCACCAGGCGTTATAAGTGCAATCGTCCGCTGGCCAGGCGGACTTACCCAGAAATTCGATCGGTTGCCGGCCAACCATCGAATCGAAATCGAGGAGGGTTCCTCAGCCTTCGATGCCAGGCCATTCTCGACCCCACCACCATCCTGGGCGCATGCCGAACCAACCCACTTGCCGGAGCCCTTGCCCGCCCAGGTCGAGACGTGGCTCCTGCAACCGCTGAAGGCGCCGGAGTTTTCCCTGCCCGATCTTACTGGCAGGATGCAGGACCTTGCCAGCTTGCTGGGCAGTTTCGTCCTTCTCAGTTTCTGGGAGACCGAAGGTCCCCTCTGTCGCGCACAGTTGAGCCTTTTCGAGAAGCACCATGTCGAATTTACTGCCGCCGGTCTCCGCATTTTGGCGGTGAATCTGGACGATGCGAGCTCGGCTTCCTCTGTCCGTTCGCTGGCGCGGGAGGAGCAACTTAGTTTTCCGATTCTCCTTGCCACTCCGGAAGTCGCCGGAATTTATAACATCGTCTATCGTTACCTGTTTGACCGCCGCAGGGATCTCGCTGTTCCCACCTCCCTTCTGCTCGACCGCGAGGGCATGATTGTCAAGGTATATCAGGGGCCAATCATTCCTCGGCGCACGCTGGAGGATGTCAAGTCGATCGGACCCGTCGCGGCCGATCGATTGCGCAGAGCGCTTCCTTTTCCCGGCAGGCTTTACCAGGGCGCTTTCCAGCGCAACGACTTTACGTACGGTGTCGCGCTTTTTCAACACGGCTACCTCGATCAGGCTGAGGAATCGTTCCAGCAGGTAATCGCCGTTAAGCCCGCCGACCCGGACGCTTATTACAATCTTGGCACTCTCAACCTGCGCAGAAACAATGTGCAGCAGGCCCGCGATTACCTTGAACAATGCCTTAAGCTGCGCCCTGATTACCCCGAAGCGTGGAATAACCTCGGCATGATAGCCGCCCAGCAGGGCGCGACGGATGAGGCCATACGGGACTTTCAACATTCGCTTGCCCAGCGCCCGGCCTATTCCACAGCATTGTTGAATCTCGGGAACGTCTATCGTCGTCAGCGGGATTTCGAGAAAGCCGAGCTATGCCTGAGTCAGGCACTTGCTCTTCAGGCTGACGATCCTGAAATCAATTATAGCTATGGCATGCTGTTCGCTCAGCAGGGGCAGTTGCAAAAGGCGATGGAATATCTCGACAAAGCAATTGACCTGAGGCCCGATTATCCCGAAGCCCTCAACAACCTCGGCGTTCTCTATGTCCGAATAAAAAATTATCCGCAAGCCGAGGCCCAATTCAAAACCTGTATTCGGCTCGCGCCGGGTTTTGATCGGTCTTATCTCAACCTCGCAAACCTCTATGCGATGCGAGACAACTCCAGCCTGGCCAGGGATGTTCTCGAGGAGTTGCTTCGTGTCCAGCCCGGAAATCCGGCCGCGAATCAGGCCCTGCAAGCCCTGCAGTCACCACGATGAAAGCGCCCGAAAGATTGTGTGCGATGGGAATCACCGCCATTTTCCGGCAGGAAAGCACATGTCGAATGAGCCGATGGCGCGCAGTTGAAGTCGTTGTCCTTTTAGTTCTGGCGCCCGGCCTTGCGATTGGTGCCCGGCAAACTTCCAGCTCAGCGTCTGATGCCTTACTCGCGGCGCGGGTGCTGGTGCAACAGGGCCGCCTTGACGATGCTAAAGCCGCTGTGCTCGACGAACTTCGGAGAAAGCCCTCCAGCGTCGAAGCTTATAACCTGCTCGGCATTATCGAAGGAGAGCAGCACGACTTTGGAGGCGCTTCCGCCGCGCTTCAAAAGGCGCTGCAACTGGAGCCCAATTCCGTAAAGACGTATAACAACCTCGGCAATGTCCTTCTCGCCGATAACAAGTCGGATCTTGCCGAACAGGCCTTCCGCAACGGACTGCGCATCGATCCCCGGGACAGGGACAGCAATTACAACCTGGGCATGCTGCTCATGAATCGAGGACGTCCTGCCGAGGCGATTTCCTGCTTCGAACGCCTGCGCCCTCCCGATCGCGAGACGAGGTTCAACCTTGTCCAGGCATACCTCCGGACGAAACGCATCCCTGAGGCCGTCCGCATGGCGGCGGCGCTTTCCGCGGAGAACCCAGGTGACGTAAGACTGCACTTCTCTCTGGGAATCCTGCTGGCGTCCGAAGGTCAGAACAAGCCGGCCCTGTTGGAGCTTGAAAAGGCTGACGTCCTCGCACCTGGTACTTTCGAAATTCTATTCAACCTCGGACAGGCTTATCTGCTCGACGGTCAGTATTCCAGGGCCGAACTGCAACTGAACCGGGCACTCACTTTAAAACCTGAGTCGGTGGAAACGCTTGATTTGCTGGCTCAGTCCCGCTGGAAGCAATCCCAGCCGTTAGACGCGCTGGATCTCCTGGTGCGTGCGCATAAGTTAGCGCCCGACAACACCGACATCGTCCTCCTGATGGCCCGGATCAGCATTGCACAGGGATACTTCGCGGACGCGATTCCCCTTCTGCAAAAGGGCCTGGAGATCGCACCGCAGCGGACCGATCTGCACTCTGCTCTCGGAGAGAGTTATTTCAAAGCCGACCAGATCGAGAAGGCCATAACTGAGTTTCAGAAAGTAGTCGCGAACCAACCTTCGATGCGAGCGTACGCATTCCTGGGCCTTTCGCATACTTATCTGGGGCGGTTCGATGCGGCGAAGCAGGATTTTCAAAATGGCCTGCGCTTAGAACCTCATAGCAGCTTCTGCCTCTTCAACCTTGGCTATATCGCCGAGCGCCAGGGCGATACACCGGTAGCTACCCAGACTTTTCTTAAAATTCTCCGGGCCGATCCGGATTTCCCCGATGCCCTGCTTGAGTTAGCTAATATTCGCATGGAGGCGAATCAATTCTCCCAGGCCGAGGAATTGCTCAAACGATATATCCGCATAAGCCGCAACCCGGGGCCCGGCTATTACAAGCTGGCGGTAGTGGAACGAAAGCTGCACAATACCGCCCAGGCGGAGAAGGACCTGGCCCAGTTTCAGGCACTTTCCCGTAACGCAGCGCCAACTTCCTATCTTTATGAAGACCTATTCGATTATCTCGATCGACGTTCGCAACTCTCAGCCCAGGCCAGGGACCAGCAGGACTTGTCTCAGCTGCTCAACGAGGTCAGGAAGCATCCTGAACAGCCCGAGATTCTGTACATGCTCGCCCAGGCCTATTTGCGAGAGGGCAGCATCGACGAGGCGCGGAACACGATTGCGCAACTCGACCAGGCGAAGGCGGGTGATGCCCGAACCCTCGCGGGAGCGGGAGTGCTGCTTGCCCGATACCACCTGTACGACGATGCTATTTCCCAATTCCACGCAGCTCTTCAGGCTGACCCTGATTCTGATGATGCGAAGTTCGATCTGGCCAACGCCCTCTTTAGTAAAGGTCTGTATTCCCAGGCTCTCGATGCGGCACAGCAGGTTTCCGATAAGGAACAAAGGGACGATGCGTGGTTGGCGCTGGTAGCCGACATTTATGCTCACTTAGGAGACACAGCGCGCGCCACTCAGATGGATCGGAACGCCATCGAACGCAATCCCGACAACGACCAAAACTATCTCTCGCTGGCCATGCTCCAGTTTCGGCAGAATGATTCCGCCGCTGCGAAGCGAACGCTGACCCAGGGCCAGGTGCGCATGCCGGCATCTGGAAAGATACTCTGGGGTCTCGGTTTGGCTGAGGTGATGGAAGGAAACACTGCAGCCGCCGCAAGCCTGTTCGAGCATGCTGTGGACTTACTTCCCGAATGGGCGGGCAGCTACTCCATGCTGGGTATTTTCTACTTTCAGACCGGTCAAACAGATAAAGCCAAAGAAGTGCTGGACCGCTTCAAAAACAGCAGTGTCGGCGGCCTCGACGTCAATCGAATCGAACAGACACTTGCCGCTGCCCCTCAGGCCAGTGCAGCCCCGGACGACCCGCTGCCCCCGGCAAAAAGGCAGCAGTTACTCCAAATGGCTCAGTTTCTGGTCGACAAGACCCTCTGATCGCAATGGGGACCGAGCCAGTTAGGCGTGCTGTCGTAAGTTATCACAGTATCGACTCACCAGGTTCTCGTGGTAAGTCATGCTGTTTCGCGGGGAGCAGGCGTGATCTGAAATTCCACATGATGCACACCGAGGTAGGGGTGGTGCGCTGTAAGGCGCGCTATACCTGGTTGCTCGCCGGCGCGGATCCAGATGGCGCCGGTTCCGCCGATCAGCGAGAAGGGATTGTCGCCTATCAGTTCCGCCGGCCCGGTAAGCTCGAAGCGAATCGCGTCGTTGGCGAAGGGGCGGATGGCATCGTACTCGTCGGTGACACGAAGTACCACCCGGGTTGTATCCGCTCCATCGGCCATCAGCCCTGTATCGTCGGGCAGTAGCGCGAATTTCCGATCGACTCCGCTGCCCGAGAGCGTACGCGAAATCGCCACCTTGCCCTTAATGTAACCGTCGATGCGCAAATCTCCCCAGCGCTCATAATGACCGCTCAGATCGGCGGAAAACGGCGGGTACTTGAGATGGGCGTACGTTTGGCGGTCTGGATCCGCATCTGCGGCGTGTATGCCGTCCACATAGAACTTGAGGTGTTCGCAGTTCGAACACACCAGAGCTGTGGTGAACCCGATATTTTCGTCGCCGCGCGCCCAGTGGAATGCTGGCACGAGGACAACTTCCTCTTCCGGATCGCACTGCGACCGGTAAAAACCCGCGGCTGGCTTCGGCTCGCGAAATATATCGGTAACTCCGTGGTAGCAGATCCGGTCGCCCGACCCGAAGTTAGCGTGGGTGTTGTAGTCAAAGGCGCACCAGCCTATTCCGCCCGAATATTGCGGATTCGAGGCTAACTGGTCATGAACCCGAGCGTGACGTAAAGTATGTTCGCGCAGCCGCTCGATGTTGTCGATGGTCTTGGTCGGGTAAGTGTGCCCCACAAATTCCGTATTCAGGTAAAGAGGATGATTGGGCGGCTTGAGCGGGAAACCGAAGTCATTCATCGTGAAGACGTCTTCCAGGAATTCCGACTCCTGAAAATAACGGATGCCGCCCGTCTGGCGCGTCGGATCCAGTTCGTGCGCCAGAGCGTTGGTGCGCACGTAGAAGTCGTGGTTGTCGCGCGATTCATTGATGCGCACGCCCCAGAGAATAATAGAGGGACGATTCCAGTCGCGGCGGATCATGCGGCCCACGTTGTCCACAGAGATATCCTGCCACGCAGGATCGCCGATGTGCTGCCAACCCGGAATCTCCTCGAGAACCAGCAGGCCGATCTCGTCGCACGCATCCAGAAAATGCTTGGACTGCGGGTAGTGCGAGGTGCGCACGATATTGCACTTCAGATTCTTGCGCAGGATAATGGCATCGCGGCGCTGTACCCGCGCGGGCATGGCCTGCCCGACCCAGGGAAAAGTCTGATGCCGGTCGAGGCCGCGCAGCTTGATGACGGTTCCGTTCAGCGAGAAACCCTGCGGCGTGAAACGAGCCTCGCGGAAACCAATGCGGCGCGTGTCGTGGTCAAGTAACTCCGGCCCGCGAAGCAGCCGCACCTCGACCGTGTATAGTTTCGGCGTTCTTAGTCCCCATAGCTCGATCTCGCCCAGGTTTTCAAGGTGCAAAGTGTGAGCCGTTGAGGCCTCCGAGCCCGAAACCGGAATTTCCTGCGTCCTTTTCACAAGCAGCCGTTCGCCATCGTGGAGCGACGCCTCCAGCATCAGCGGCCCGTGTGCAGAACCTGATCCGGAGGCCGTGTCCGATTGCTCAAGAAAACATTGCACATCGAGAAACGGATGCTCGGTCAACACATCTTTCGGCTGAGCGAAGATGTTTTCGATAAAGGTGGGCGACACTACACGCAGCGAAACTTCACGGTAAATGCCGCCGAACGTAAGATAGTCGACCTCATAACCGAACGGCGGAATATCCGGCCGTTCGCGAGAATCGACCTCGACCGCGAGCACATTGTCACGCTCAAAATCGACGTGGGGCGTAAGTTCGAACGAGAAGGGCGTGAATCCGCCTTTGTATTCGCCCAGACGCACGCCGTTGAGCCACACAGTCGTGGCGGTCATCACGCCTTCAAAATCGACGAACACCCGGCGCCCCCGGGCAGCTTCGGGCAGGCGAATCCGGCGGCGATAGATGGAGACGAATTCATACGATTTCTCGTCGAAACTGTGCCACGGCAAATGGATGTTGGTATGTGGCACAGTAACGCGCACAAATTTGCCGTCGTCGAAGTCGCGCCCGCGGGCGGCGGCCGAGGTTACCGGGTTGTAGCGCCAGTTGCGGTTGATGGGCAGCACCATGCGTCCCGCCTGAGCATCGCCTGACTCAGCAGCCGCGGAAGGCAAAGCCGAAACGACGGCCCTCCCCGCCACAACGCTTCCCGTTGTCTTCAGAAAATCGCGACGGTCCATGACCCACCTCGGCCAGATCGATGTAACAGTGTCAATAACTCATTATGGTTTTACTGTAACCATCACGACGCCATGGCTCGGCACCTGGGCGGAATAACTTCCCTTCTGCCCCGAGGCTTGTTTGCCGGTCCACAAGTCGCGCACGTTCGCGGAAATGCTGGCTGGATAACCGATCTCCGTCCACGCGGCTTGGATGGTCGCCGGGGTCGCGCCGCGATTGAGCAGCACCACGGCACGGCCGCCATCCGCCAGTCGTTTCGCCCACACCTCCAGATCGCCATCCTTTGTCACGCGCCGGCCCTGCTGGCCCAGCGGATCCTGATCAATGGCGATGACATCCTTGTTGAGAAGGATTTCCCTGGTTTCCTTCGACATGTTGGCGATATCTGTGCCCGCAAGCAGCGGAGCGGAGAAGAGCGCCCACATGCTGAAGTGCGCACGATCTTCTTCCGTGGTCATACCCCCGTTTCCGACTTCGAGCATATCCGGGTCGTTCCAGTGCCCAGGGCCGGAATAACTGTAGATGGGTTCCATCAGATCGAGAATCTGAACAACGCCGTTGCCGCCCCAGGGCTTTTTGCAATCCCAGCAATCCTGAATGTCGCCGGTTGCGCGCCACAGATTGCCGATCGGGCCGGCCCACAGCCACGGCTTGTTCGAGCCCCATTCACAGAGGCTGAAGACGATCGCGCGCCCGGATGCGGCCAGCGCCTCGTGGAACAGCGTGTACGAAGACTCGGCATTCTGCCCAGGCAGTGTGCTGCACCAGTCTTCTTTCACATAATCGACGCCCCACTGAGCGTATTGCCGAGCATCCTGATACTCATGGCCTGCACTGCCCGGACGGCCCGCGCATGTCTTCGTTCCGGCGTCGGTATAAATTCCGAATTTAAGACCCTTGCTGTGGATGTAGTCCGCGAGTGCCTTAATGCCGGAAGGAAACTTGGCTTTGTCGGGGATGATGTTGCCTTCCTCATCCCGGCTTGTCTGCCAGCAATCGTCGATCACCACAAACTGGTACCCCGCATCCTTCATGCCGTTGCTGGCCATCGCGTCGGCCGTTTCGCGGACAACCTTCTCGTTCAGACCGTCGCAGGCATATTTGTTCCAGCTGTTCCATCCCATTGGCGGGGTTTTCGCCAATCCGTTGTCCCAGGCGTTACCCAGCATCGGCAAACCCGCGAAAAAGACCAACGCTGCAACTGCTCGAATAATTCCCGTACGCATACTTGCTCCTGTCCCGTTCGTTGCAAATGATCCGCTCGAAATTGTACCGCGCC
>CAZSWI010000002.1:3413-28781 GCA_964610635.1 uncultured Acidobacterium sp. | reverse complement strand
ATACTTGCTCCTGTCCCGTTCGTTGCAAATGATCCGCTCGAAATTGTACCGCGCCAGGGCAGGTTTCGTTTTCGACACCGAGGGCGTCTCTCCGGGAATTGGGATGGAAGGCGGTTCGTTCACCCGCGAAACTGCTGCAGATGCTCGCTGGATCTGGCATCGCAGCTCTCACCGAGAGCGACGGCGTAGCCGCCGCCCGCTCTCAGTGGAACAGATAACTAAAGGTGGTCAGAAGTTAATGTGCCCGGCAAACTGAAAGTCGCGGGGCGAGTTAGCGATGCCGGTAACAGTGCCGAAAGAGGTGGACCCCTGTGACCAGCTAACATTGGGTCCGCTAAACACCACGTGGTTGGTCGTGTTCAGGCAATCCGCTTCGAAGACGAATTCCCAGCTTTCATGGATCGGGAACGATCGCCGCAGACCGGAATCCAGATCCCATGTGCCCGGGTTATTCAGATTCAGCGGTTTCGTCCTGGGCGCGCTGCCGATCAGATACTGCGCCGTACTGACCGTCGATATGTTCTGCGGCTGGGCGAAAGCGCCGGGATCGATGTATTGCACATGACCCAGGCTGGCCGCCTGATACCCGTTCGGCCCCTTGCCGAAACTTCCGTTGATGCGCGCGTTGTGACTGCTGTAGTCCGGCGACGCGGTGTTCAGATCGGGCATGCACTGTCCCTGCCCCGGATAGGTCGTTCCGCTGCACCCGGTCCAGACGACCGCCATCGGTGTTCCTGACGCATAGGTGTAAATACCGGAGAGCTGCCATCCGCCTGCCAGCCAGCGAACTGCTCGTGAATCGCTGCCGATGTGCCCTTTACCGAAGGGGAGCTGATACACGCCAAAGGCATGCAGGGTTTGCGGCAGGGAGTCCGCGGTCCACGAGCGGTCAATGCGGTCCTGTTTCCACGCTTGGGTGCCGTGGGAGACCGCCGCAGCTGGAATATTGAAGCCGTCGCGGAACGTGCCGTCGTCACCAATATTCTTCGCATAGGTGTAATTGACGTTGAACGTGAGCCCCTGACTCAGACGCTGGATGATTGTTAGCTGCACAGAGTTATAACTAAAGTTACCTACGTTGCCCCATGTATCGCTCACCCCGCTATACTGTGGAAATGCCACCAGCATCTGTGTAATCGTAGCCGAAGTGTTCAGCATGGCGGCATTTTGGAAGAATGTCGGTGCAGGAGCATTGGGGAATTTTGATTGAAGTATGGCTACGTTAGCCGGCGTCGCGGCTGAAGCCAGAAGCGGCTTCGTCCCGGTGCTGTCCGTGACTCCACCCAGCCCCGCCAGATATATCGGATTCAGCTCATTGGTCCAGTAACCGCGGGCATTCGAGCCTGTCGTGCCGGAGTTAATGATGAAGTGGCTTTCATTGCCCACATAATTCACGGCAGCCGTCATATTTCTCGTGATCCCTCGCTCGAATCCTGCGTTGTACATCTCCAGCTCCGGAGATCGTCCGGAAAAATACGGATCGGCATAAGAAACGCTGCTGGCGCTTACGAACTTACCGGTTGTGGGGTTCACATAAAAACCCGTATTCAGGGTCTGCGATGCGGCGCTGGGTGTCGGTGGTGCGGGATAACTGAAACCCGGACCAAATAGCGATGTATTCGCTATTCCGGCGGACGTAAAGTAAGCGCTGTTGTTCAGGTAGAAAGATGGACCAGCCGCCCCTCCCGTTCCCACCTCCGTGGGACCGATTGCGGTGACATTGAAACCTGTCTGGCCCGTGCCCTGGTATGCGCCTCCACGCCCCCCTACTCCACCCGCCTGCGTAAACACGATAGCGTAACCGGCGCGAAAAACCGTTTTGTCATTGATCGTGTACGCCAGGCCCAGCCGCGGCCCCCAGTTCTTCCAGTAGGTGTGAACCGGGGTCGTGCACCCACAACTGACCCCCGAACCCCCGTAGCTGCCGGCGAATTGCAGCAACCCCGGGCTTCCGGTCAATGGATTAGTCAGGCTTGGATTGAGGAAAGTCCAGCGATCCTTGACCTCGTGGTAAGGAGGCAGATAATCCCAGCGCAGCCCCAGATCCAGGGTCAACTTTCTCGTCAGTCTGTAGCTGTCTTCGGCGTAGGGGGAAATGACCTTGTACCGTCCGCCCAGCTCACTCACCGGCTGCAGGCCAATGGATTCCGCCGATGTGTCGTTCGAGGTGGAGCCGCCCACCGCCCCCAGCAGGAAACTGGCATAGGAGTAGCCCGACGGGGCAGCTGCCGTGCCCAGACTCAGCGAACTCGAACCGGCTCCGTAGTTCGCCGTGGAATAGGCGTTGAATGGCAGCGTCAGGACCCCGGTGTAAGTCGCCGGGTTTGCGTTGTTGATCTCCTGCCACTGGAAGGTGAGACCGTAGGTCATCGAGTGCTTGCCCTTCAGCCATTGCAGGTTGTCTGTCACCGCATAGTTATTCGGCGTTGTCAGCTGGGTCGAGACGGAGTTGCTGTAGGTTGTCCAGTTAGTCTGCACGTTGCCGAAAGCCGGCGTCGTGCCGAAACTCTCTTCCGGGAACTCCACAGCCGATTGCGCACCATTTGGTGGCAGGTTGGTAATGCCCAGGGTTCCCGCTTCCCATGCAGAAACGCCCTGGGTCGCGTTGTGAATATTCTGGAAGAATCGGGTAAAGGAGTACTTCAACTGGTTAATCACGTTTGGCGTGATCGTGTAGGTGTCCCCCACAACGTAATCCTTCGGATAGATGTTCGCCAGATCGCCGCCCACATAGGGAGGAGGTAAATAGGGGGTGCCGTAGTTGTTGAGGTAGTTCACGGTGCCAATCGCCCCCACGCTCGACAGCCGATTTTTCGCGCTGAGATCGTAGTCCACCCGCCAGTCGACAAGGTGATTGTCAAAGCCGCTGGGGACTCCGCCCAGGTAGTTGTTCACGGTGACACTGGGGTCTGTGGACGCGGGCAGGAACGACTGCATCTTCTGCATGATCGGCGAAATCTCGTCCGAGGGAATCACATTGTTGGTTAAAATCCCGTTCTTTATTGCCTGGAACGGTTTGCGAGTGCACACGCTGCCGACGCAGCTGTTCGTGGTCGGGTCAAAGATGATAGCCGGGTTATTCGCCCCTGTCCCGGTTTGCCCCGTACCGGGATTGCCGTTTAATTCAGTGAAGTCGCCCGTGCGCATCAGGCTGGTTGGTATCGTGAACAGTGAATAATTCGCCCCCTTGCGCTCGTCGTACTTGTCATAGGCGACAAAGAAAAACAGCTTGTTTCCCGTGTAAGGTACCTTGCCGCCCACCGATGCGGATGCCTCATTTTGATGTTCCGCCGGCTTCGGCGCAGGAATGGTCTGTCCCAGCGCGTTCTTCGTAGTAGCCGCTTTCGCCGTAAAGGACCAGGTGTCGAAGACCGTGTTCCGGAAGAAATCCGAGACTTGGCCGTGATAGTGCAGACCGCCGGATTTCATAGTGAAGTTCTCGGCGCCCGCCCCCATGTACTCCGCCGGAGGAGTGCTGGTTAGTACCTGAAACTGATCCACGGCATCAAGATCGAGGGTCTCGGCGACCAGGCGGTTGTCCCCCTGCTGGCTTACCGTCTCGGCTGGCATTCCGTCAAGATAGAGCTGACCCAGATAGTTTCCCGTCCCGCCGATGATAGGCAGGCGCGTTCCCGTCTGCGATCCCGGAGTCAGTACTCCGAATGCAGTCGGATCTCGTTGCGCGTTATTCATCTGCAGGGGAAGATTGGCATAGGTCTGGTTTTCGATCGTCAGGCCCAGAGTCGCATCCGCCGTGTCCAGCACCGGCGGGGCCGCCGTGACCGTAACCGTTTGATTCGCCGCGCCCACCTTCAGAACTGGATTCAACGACCGTATCTGCAGGGCGTCGACCACCACGTTGTCCTGCACCAGCGACTCGAATCCCTTCGCGGTAACCTGCACGGTATAGGTGCCTGGAGGCAGGGGAGAAATGCTGAAGAAACCGGCAGAAGATGACTCGCGCACCGTAGCGACATTCGTCGCGATGTTCGTTGCGGTCACTGTGGCATCGGCGACGACCGCGCCGCTGGCGTCGGTAACCGTGCCCTCGAGTGAGCCATCTCCAGCCGTTTGCGCCACCAGCGCAGGCGCTGTCAACAGCGCCGCGGTTGCGGCCAGAGAAAGCAGGATGCGGCGAGCACACCACCGCCCGTGCGCGAAAATGCCATTCTGCATAATGCCTCCAAATTCGAACATGTGCGGGGAATCCAACAATTTTTCAACGGGGGGACGCTATCCGACCGAGACTACGTTTGTCAATAGAGAGTTTTTTTCACCATGGAAGTATCGGTTCAAACCTCCGCCCAGGATAGGATCATCCCCGGTCAAAAATTGCGCTTGCGGGCCACACCGGCTTTTCTTCGACCCCTCGCCCCCGGGAATCTGCAGTTAATCCCGGAGAAATTTCGAATCGGACAATAAATGCCTATTGACATTTGTAAATTCGCTCACGTATCGTTTGCGGGATCGCAAACCGGCCCTGCATCCTCCGCCCTGATAACCCCAGAGGGACAAAAAATGACCTGCCAACCAATTTCGCTAAAAGGCCGCGCGTCCCGTTCCCTCCGCCTTCAGGCAAATATTCTCCTGCTGACGGCGCTCTCTTTCTGTGTCGCGCCGCTGCTCGCACAGACTGCGGCGGATTCCGCGTCGCCCTCCCGGGGAATTTCGCCGCAGGAGCAGGAGGGCATCGATCGCGATATAGGCCGTCACTTCGGCGACGCCCCCGCCAACCCCGGCCCCAAAGCGAATCTTTCCGGCGCGCTGCGCCCCGCGGATGTTCGCGCCGCAACCCGTAAAGTTGCCGACTGGGAACTGGCCTGGTCGCAGCCCTACTTCGACCGCATCTGGACATGGAGCGTCCTGTACTCCGGCTTCATGGCTGCGACCCCGGCGCTCAACGACTCGCGCTATCGCGACGCAATGCGAGCCATGGCCGGGAAGTTTCAGTGGCAACTGCGCTCCGAGCTTCCGAATGCCGACGATCAAAGTATCGGCCAGACCTACCTCGAACTCTATCTGCTGCAGCCGGCGCCCGAACAGATCGCCCCTGCCAGGGCGGCGCTGGACGATTTGCTCGCCGGTGGAGCCGCCAGAATTCCCGAGGGCCAGGCGCAGATCCCGTGGTGGTGGTGCGACGCTCTGTTCATGGCGCCGCCGGTGTGGTCGCGGATGTATCAGGCTACTCACGACAAAAAATACCTCGACTATCTTGACAAACACTGGTGGGAAACGTCCGGCCTGTTATACGACCCGCGGCGCCATCTATACTTTCGCGATGTCACCTTCCTGCACAAGACGAACGCGCAGGGCAATCCAATCTTCTGGTCGCGGGGTAACGGCTGGGTGATGGGCGGCATCGCTCGCACTCTGGACTACCTGCCAAAGGACTATCCGGCTCGCGCTAAGTATGAGACGCAACTGCGGGAGATGGCGCAAGCAGTCGCAAAGCTCCAGGATCCGCAGGCCGGCCTGTGGCACGCGGATCTGCTCGACACCACAGATTATCCGCAGCCGGAAACATCGGGTTCCGCGCTCATCGCGTTTGCCATGGCGTGGGGTATCAACCATGGCGTGCTCGATCGCGCGACTTACATGCCGGTGATCGCCAAAGCGTGGCGCGGGCTGGTCGGAGAAATTTACGCCGATGGAAGGCTGGGGAATATTCAGCAGACGGGCTCGGCTCCCGCGCATTATCTGCCCTCGTCGAGTTACACCTACGGAGTAGGCGGCTTCCTTCTCGCCGGCAGCGAGGTTGCGCAGCTTTCTGAGCATGCCGCAAAGCGAAGGAGAACCGAACGGTGAGCGGCTGGGTGCTCGTGGCAATCTTGGCGGCGGGCGCGGAACTGCGGGCCAACCCAGCCCAGCCTGCGAAGTGGAAGCTCGTGTGCCAACCCGGGCGCCATGGAGAATCTCTCGATGGAAAACGCTATGGGGCTGGCCAGCAACCGTTCGGATTCGACTTAGTGGCTGCGCCCCAAATCGCCGGCGGCGCATGCACCGCGGATCAGGCTTTCTTCGTTTCTGCGGCGGAGCCAGACGGGGATTATCTCGTCACTGTAACTCTGGGCAGTAAGGATGCCGCGTCCGTAACCACGGTCAAAGCCGAAGCGCGCCGCCTCATGCTCTGGCAGATCGCAACTCAGCCAGGAAAGACAGTCAAGCGAACGTTCTCCGTCAACGTTCGCACGCCCGCCGTCGCCACGAACGAGGATGTCCGCCTCAAGCCGCGCGAAGTCGGCAATCTTGACTGGGATGAAAAGCTTACGCTGGAGTTCACAGGCCGGCATCCGGCGGTGCGGGCAATCGAGATTAAGCCGGCGCATGTGCCGGCGATCTATCTCGCCGGCGACTCCACCGTCGTCGATCAGGATAAAGAACCGTGGGCCGCATGGGGACAGATGCTGCCTGCGTTCTTCGATGACCGGATTGCCATCGCCAACGAAGCCGAATCCGGAGAGACCATCGCCAGCTTCGTGGGAGAACATCGCTTCGACAAAATCTTCAGCACCATTCGTCCAGGCGACTACCTGCTGATGCAATTCGCGCATAACGATCAGAAGCCCGGACCCGGCTTCGTTTCGATCCCCACCTATAAAGACCTCTTGCGACGCTACATCGCTATGGCCCACGACCGCGGCGCCCATCCGATCCTCGTGACATCCATGAACCGTCGTGACTTTACGCCGGATGGAAAAATCGAAGCGACGCTCGGCGATTATCCCGGCGCCATGCGTGAGGTGGCGCGCGAGCAGAGCGTTCCGCTGATCGATCTCAACGCCATCAGCAGGACGCTCTTCGAAGCCCTGGGGCCGGACGGCACGCTCAAAGCCTTTGTGCACTATCCGGCAAACACGTTTCCGCAACAGACCGAGGAGCTGAAGGACAACACCCACTTCAATTCTTACGGGGCGCTCGAACTGGCAAAGTGTGTGGTGGAATCGATCCGCGACCAGCATCTGCCCCTCGAGAAATATCTGCGCTCCGATACACTGCCCTTCGACCCCGCGCATCCCGACCCTCCCACGATCTGGAGCGTACCGCCGGATCCCTTCCTCTCGGAGCTGAAACCCTATGAGCGCTGATCCTTTTTTTCCTCAGCATCGATCCCCCCGGCTTCACCACTGGAGGCATTTCGTGATTCCCCAACCCGGTAAATTCGTCCCCCACGCGCTGCTGCTTGCCGGCTTGCTTCCATTCGCGGCGCATTCGCAACGACCCGCGTCCACCGTTGCGCCGGACGCGGTTGGGTCCGATCCATCCTGGCAGCCAGGGCAGGAGCCGCCCACCTCCTGGGTCGATCCCGCTACCGGTCATCGTGTCGTGCGGCTCACGCGCGAGCCCGACTCGGCCAGCTTCTACTTCAACGTCAATGCCTATACGCCCGATGGCACGCAAATGGTCTACACCACGCCCGACGGCATTTCCGTCATCGACCTGACGACCTGGAAGACACGCTCAGTGGTGCAGGGACACGTGCGCACCATCGTGGTGGGGCACAAGACGCCGAGCATCTTCTATATCAAACCGGACGAGAGCGCTCTCTACGTCACCAACATCGACACCGGCGTTACGCGCAAGCTGGCGACCATCCCCCGGCGCGGTTCCGTTGCCACCGTCAACGCTGACGAAACGCTCGCGGCCGGAACCTATATCGAAGGCGCCGGAGGACAGGATTACAACCAGCCTCCTCCCTCCGCCTCAGACGGCGCCGCCGGCCACGACCAGCCCGGAGCCGCTCAACAGCCCCATGCCCTGCTTCAGCCGCTCAACAAGGGCCAGATGATGGAGCAGCGCCTCGCCGCGCGGCTGCCGCTGGTTCTGTTCGTCATCGATCTGCGCACCGGCGCACTGCGCCCGCTGCTCCACAGCCACGACTGGGTCAATCACCTGCTCTTTTCCCCTGCCGATCCAAATCTGCTCATGTACTGTCACGAAGGCCCGTGGCAGAAGGTCGATCGCATCTGGACCATCCACACCGACGGCACCCACAACATGCTCATGCACAAGCGAACCATGTTCATGGAAATTGCCGGGCATGAGTTCTGGGCCCCCGACGGCAACACCCTTTGGTACGACTGGCAAACACCCAAAGGCGAAGACTTCTGGCTGGCTGGCTACACCCTCGCCACAGGAAAGCGCACCGCGTATCACATGCAGCGCAACGAGTGGTCGATTCACTTCAATGTCACCCGCGACGGCTCCCTCTTCTGCGGCGACGGCGGCGATCCCGGCCAGGTGGCGAAAGCGCCCGACGGCGAGTGGATCGAGCTGTTTCATCCGCAGTTGATCAAAGGCGAGGGCATCGATTTACCCGGATTTTTCCAGCCCGGCGTCTTTCATTCCGAGCGGCTGGTCAACATGTCAAAGCACAACTACCGCCTCGAACCCAACGTGAGCTTCACTCCTGACATGAAGTGGATCGTCTTCCGCTCGAATATGTTTGGTCCCACCTACGTCTTCGCAGTGGAAGTAGCCAGGGCAGGCGCTGGCCAGGGTCAGCCGCAATGAAGGCCCAGGCAGCCGGCGGATTGCGGTCCAGGGTGGCCGCTGCCTGCCCTCTCGCTGCCATCGTCCTGGCCTGCGGCGCCGCATCGTCCTCCCTCGCCCAGCCTTCGGCCGCGAACCTTTCCGGAATTGCGCACGTCGCCATTCGAGTCTCCCATCTCGAACAGTCGCGGGCATTCTTCCGCAAACTCGGCTTCGAAGAGGCTTTCGCGATGGACAAAGGAGGCTCCCCCACCGAGGCCTTCTTCAAAGTCAATGACCGTCAGTTCATCGAACTCTACCCGCGTCGTGACGCATCGCAGTCCGTCGGCTTCATGCACATCTGTTTCGAGGCTGCGGACATCGACGCCGTCGCTCAGGACTACCTCGCTCACGGCCTCCCGCCCACTCCGGTGAAGCGCGCTGGCGCCGGCAACCTGCTCTTCACTTTGCAGGGCCCCGACCAGCCCGGCCCTCCGTCGGACCTTCGCCCCGCTGCAACGCAGAACATCGAGTACACGCAGTACATGCCCGGATCGCGCCATACCCTCGATCGCGGCCAGCACCTCGGCCCCGATCGCATCGCAGACCGCATCGCCGGAGTCGGCATTCCTATGGCCGATCCTGTGGCCGCGACCTCGTTCTATATAGATAAGCTTTCCTTTGCGCGAGCGGCGCATTCGCTTGAACCTGGCATGGCTGCGCTCACCCTGCCCGATACCCCCGATCAGCGAATCGAATTCCTTCCCCCGCTCTCCACTCAGGCCCCCACCGCCCTGCCCTTCCGGCTCATTTTTTCCGTGCCCGATCTGCGCCGCACCGCCCGCCGCCTTCGCGCACTTGGCTTACCCGCTGAGAAACACCGGTCTACCCTTGTAATCGCAGACCCCGACGGAGACCGGATCGTGTTTGCAAAGGAGAGCCCATGAAGAGTTCCCGCAACCTGGCTGGCCTCGCATTAGCACTGCTGGGATGTGTCTCCAGCGCCTGCGCCGCGGATTTCCGCGTAAGGGACTTCGGCGCGAAAGGCAACGGAACGACTCTGGACACAAAAGCAATCCAGGCGGCGCTCGACGCCGCAGCCGGCGCGGGCGGCGGCAAGGTGATCCTCACGCCGGGAACCTATCTCAGCGGTTCGATCTTCGTGAAGTCCGGCACCGTGCTCGAAATCCAGCAGGGCGCCACCATTCGCGGCTCGCGCAAGCTTGAGGACTACCCCATCATGCCGACCCGCATCTCCGGAATCGAGATGAGCTGGCCCGCGGCGCTCGTAAACATCTACGGCCAGCATGATGCCGGCATCGCCGGTGCCGGCGCCATCGACGGCGACGGCCAGGTCTGGTGGCTCGGCTACTGGGCGCTGCGGCATCAGGACGAACCCAAAGGCCTCCGCTGGGCTTCCGATTACGACGCCAAACGCCCACGGCTGATTCAGATCTTCAAATCCAGCAACGTGACGCTGTCGGGCCCGCTGCTCACCCGCTCCGGCTTCTGGACTGTCCACATCTGCTATTCCGATCAGGTTCACGTCGACGGCATCACCATACGCAACAACATCGGCGGCCGCGGCCCCAGCACCGATGGCATCGACATAGACTCGTCAAAGCATGTGCTCGTCGAGCACGCAGACATCTCCGTCAACGACGATGCTCTCTGCCTCAAGGCTGGCCGCGACTCTGACGGCCTGCGCGTCGCGCGCCCCGACGAAGACATCGTCATTCGCGACTCGACCGTCAGCGACGGCGCAGCTGCCATCACCTTCGGAAGCGAAACCTCCGGCGGCTTTCGCAACATCGAGGTCTACAACCTGCACGCCTTCGGGCACGTGCCGCTGGGCGTGCTCTTCAAGTCGGCCCACACCCGCGGAGGATGGTCCGACAACATCCGCATCCACGACCTGCAACTCGACAACGTTGCAATTCCCATTCAGATCACCATGAACTGGAATCCCCACTTCAGCTACGCCACAATCCCGCCGGGGCTCACAGACGTTCCCTCGTACTATAAGGTGCTGGCCACGCCCGTGCCTCCGGAGCGCGGCCTCGCCCACTTCCGCAACGTGCATATTTCGAATATCAAAGCGACCGGCGCCAAGACCGCCTTTGACGTAAGCGCAACCACCGCCGCGCCGCTTGAGGATTTTCAATTCGACAACCTCACCATCGACGCGCAGTCGGCTGGCAAAGTCGCGGATGCCAAAAACTGGACCCTCTCCGGTGTCACCATTCACACCGCGGACGGCAGCCAACTCACCTTCACCGGCAGCAGCGGCATAACACTGAAGGACGACACAGGCATAGCACCCATAGCGCAACCTTAATCGCTTCTGGCTCGGCCCCTGCTCGCTGTCGATCGTCGAACCAACTCAGCCAATGGATCGCATTTCGCTAATCGCTAATCGGCTAATCGGCCAACCGCTTTTTCCCAATCGCCCTTTGCCAAACGCTTTTCTCGCCTTCCGCTGCCTTTTCAACCTCGTTTCGCTGTCCGGCTCTAAGCTGACCGGCTCTCAGTTGACCGGTTCTCAGCTCCGCCCTATCTGCTGACCGCATCGTAGGGAAGAAATAATGTAAAGACCGTCCCGCACCGATCCGGCTTCTGGCTGCTGCGAACCCGCAGCATGCCGCAATGGCGGTCGACGATCTCCTTGCTGATCCAGAGCCCAAGACCGGTCCCGCCGATGTCCTTCGTCGTAAAAAAAGCTTCGAAGACCCTGCGCTGCGTCGGCGTGTCCATTCCGCATCCGGTGTCCGCAACGGTCAGCACGATACCCGGCCGCCCACTCCTCCAATGGCGGCCCTCCCGACTGCGGACCAGCAACCGGCCTCCTCTTACCGGAATGGCGTCGACCGCGTTCCCGATCAGATTCGCCAGCACCTGGCGTATCTCGCCTTCAAAGCATTTGATCTCCTTCTGGGCCCGCTTCCGGGTTTCCACCCGGATGCTCGCATTCGCCAGCCGGCTCTGGTATATCAGCAGCACGCTGTCGATCAGTTCGTCGCACGCCACCGGATGCGGCCATGTGGACTGCTTATGAAACCGCAGAGCCTGCCGCGTGATCGCGGAAACGCGCCGCAATTCGAGCTCCGCCATGCCCACATACTCCCTGGTTTTTTCCCGATCCTCGGTCCCCTGCGCCAGGTAAAGCAGGTTGGTCACCGACTCCAGCGGATTATTGATCTCATGCGCGATGGAACTCGCCAGCCGTCCCACCGCCGCCAGCTTTTCGCCCTGCATCAGCGCCTGCTCGGCTCGCTTGCGCTCGTCAATGTCCTCCGTGGTTCCGTACCACTTCAGAATCGCTCCCCCATGGGTGTGCCGCGGATAAGCACTCGATCGCATCCACCGGTATTCGCCGTTCCCCGTTCTGATCCGGTGCTCCACGCAGTAGGGCCGGCCTTCGATCAGCGAAGCACGCCACGCTTCCGCCATCCTCGGCAGATCGTCGGGATGCGGCACCTGCATCCATCCGTCGCCCAGCGCCTGCTCGCGCGTCAGCCCGGTCAAATCCAGCCACTTATCGCTGAAGTCGACAATGCGCCCCTCGATGTCCGCCGTCCACGGAACCTGCGGGCTCAGCTGGACCGTCCAGCGCAGCTCCTCCTCGCTCTCTTTGAGCGCCAGCGCCGTCTCCTCCAGCAAAGCCGCCGCGCGCTTTTTTTCCGTCACGTCCCGGAAAAAAATTACAATGCCGTCCTGCGAGGGCCGCACGTTGATCTCGAACCATTGATTCAGCGGGCCCTGGTAATGCGCCTCGAACTGCGCCGGGATGCGCTCCTGCATCGCCCGGCGGTAGTGCTCCACATACGGCGACCCCTCATAGACTGCGTCGGGAAAGCTCTCCCAGAAATCTTTTCCCTCCACATTGCCGATCGGTTCGATGGCCGCCTTCGCCGACGCATTCATATAGGAGATCCGCCAGTCACGATCGACGCTGATGATGCCATCGGTCGTGGTTTCCAGCACCTGATTCAGCCGATCCGTAAGCTGGTCGCGTTCCCTCTCCGCCGCGCGCCGCTCGTGAATGTCGCGAAACACCAGCACAATCCCCGTTAGCTCCCCCGCATCGTCGCGAATCGGCGCTCCACTGTCGTCGATGTGGACTTCCGTGCCGTCGCGGGCCAGCAGGACCGTGTGATTGGCCAGGCCCACCACTGCCCCCAACCGTTTCACCTTTTCCGCCGGACTCTCCACCGGCGCGCGCGTCTCTTCATTGACGATGCGGAAAATTTCGCTCAGCGGACGGCCAACGGCCTCCTCCTTGCTCCAGCCAGTCAGCGCCTCCGCCACTGGGTTGATCGTCGTCACGCATCCATCGGCGTCCGTCACAATAACCGCGTCGCCGATGCTGTTCAGGATGCGCAAAACCCGCGCTTCGCTCTCGCGCAGCCTGCGGCTGGCCATTACCTCGCCCGTTACATCCTGCAAAACCCCAAACAGGCCGGCGATCCTGCCGTTCTCGAAGATGGGATTGTAGGAATAGCTGAGATAGAAATCCTGCACCCCGGCGCTCGTCTGCAGCGGCACCGGCAGCTTCTCGAAATAGCAGGTTTTGCCCGTTGCATAGGCCTCCTCCAGCAGCGGCCCCACCACGTGCCACGCCTCCGGATAAACATCGCGTGATGCCTTGCCCAACGCCCCCGGATGCCGCGGTCCCGGAATCGGCCGGTAAGCATCGTTGTATAGAAGGATAAGGTCCGGCCCCCACAGCGTTCGCGCCGGCGACGGGCAGCTCAGCATCAGGTTCACGATCGTTAGCAGCTCTCTTGACCAGCCGCTGATCGCCCCCAGCGGCGTCGAACTCCAGTCGAACGCGCGGATCAGGTCCGCCATCTCTCCCGTGCCGAGAATGCGGTTGGAGCCATCTGTGGTTGTGTGGTTCAGGATTGCGGGTCTGGAAAGGGGCCGGGCTGCCATGCACTCCAGAATCGCCTCAAATCCCGAAGCTGGCAAGCGGGAATCTCACCGCCGCAATGGCAAACCGCGTCAACCTCCGCCACACCCGGCAGTCGCCGGGATTCTCACCCGCATCCCAGGCTTCCCGCCCACCCTTCCGCCGTTCTCGGCTTTGCACCGGTCCGCCTTACACCGGTCTCGGCAAACGCGGCGGAATCGCCGTGGAAACCCCCTCCTCGATCTCGACAGGACGCGCAACAATGTGCACTGTCGCCGCCTTCAACCCGGCGCGCCTCGCCGTGACCGTGATCGTTCCTGGCGAAAGCGTCGAGCGGATCGAGACACGGTTGATGCCCAGCTCGGTATTCAGCCACAAATTGTTCGTCGAATCCACCATCCCGCTGTTGTAGCCGCCTCGCCAGATGCCGGGCCCCGTGCACGTGAAGTCGATCCGCGCGTCGTCCGTCGGACACCGCTCTCCCTTTGCGTCGACCACTTCAACGTCGATCAGCGCAACATCCGCGCCGTCGGCCTCGAACCCCCGCGGGCCCACAATCGGTGTCAGCTTGATCCTCGCTCCCGGACCAGCCGTCACCAACCGCTGCTCGGCCACCACCGCTCCGCCCTTCCGGCCCAGTGCTTTCAGGCTCCCCGCCGCGAACTCGACTGCGGGAAACGCGAAGATGAAGCCGCTGTCCGGGCTCGCGTTCACCCCATGCGACTTTCCGTTCACCAACAGTTCAACCGACTCCGTATTAGCGATCACGTAGATGGTCTTCACCGTCTTCTTCGCGTCCGGACCCGAGGGATAACTCCAGTGTCCCAGGATATGCAGATCGGGCTGCTCGTTCTGCATCACCCGATGCGCGAAGTAAATCTCCTTCGGCAAGCGAACCGCGTCCACCTTGCCGCTCACCCGCGCAACTTCGCTCGAATCCTGGCGTCCATCCGCATCCGAATCGGAAAAATATATCGACGCATAGCCCGACCACCGCGAATGCGCGGGATCCGAATTCGAAATGCGGTTCTCCCAGTACTCCCGGTAGCGCTTCACCCCCGCCAGAGCAAAGCTCTCCGACGTGTATGCATACCGGTCGGCCGCCCCTTTTTTGAATCCGAAGAACGGCGGTGAATCGTCATCCCAGAAGCGCCGCGCACCCTCGTCGCGAAAATCTTCTGCCTCGATGATCGGCGCGCGGTCCCGCCGCTCTGCGCTGTATCCGCGAAACATCGCATCCGGCGCCGACAACTGCCCGGTTTGCGGCGCCTCCCCGATCATAACTTCGTAATATTCCGAAATTGGAGTCAGCGCCGCATTGGCCGCCAGGTCGTCGTTGTCGCGGTACCCCATCAGCCGCCCGCCGTTCGGATCCCACTGCCGGCGCAACGCCACCATCGTCCCCATCTGCTCCGCGGTCAGGATGGTGTTGCCTGACTCCCAGAATAAGATACTGGGATTGTTACGAAAGTAGATCATCGAGTCGCGCATCACCTCTGCGCGTTGGTCGAACTGCCGCCCCACAGGCTCCCGCTCCTTATCGCCCGCCGGGCAAATCTGCACAATCCCGTACCTCGCCATCGAGTCCGCATCCACCCTCTGCGGCGAAATGTGCATCCAGCGAATGTAGTTCGCGTGACTGTCGCGGATCAGCTTCGCATTGAAGTCGTGCATCCAGTCCGGATACGCCTGCCCCAGACCCTCCCACTCGTCGCTGGCGCGCTGCGCGTAACCCTTCAGATAGACGAATCTGTCGTTGATATACACGCCGCCCGTCCCTGCGCCGCCGCGGAACGCCGTCTTGCGGAAGCCCGTCGTCACCCGCTGCACGTCCACCGTCTTTCCGTCTGCCCGCAGAATCGTATAAACGTCGTAGAGATGCGGATCGTCCGGACTCCAGAAGCGTGCCTCTCGCAGTGCGCCGGTCGCCTTGAGTACACTCTTCTCGCCACCGCCAACTTCAGTCCCGTCGCCGTGGAGTTGCACGCGCACCCGTCCATCGCCATCGACGACCACCGCCGATAAGCTCACCGTGGCACCAGCGCCCGATGCATTCTGCACCTGCGATTCGACCGTGACATCGGCGGTCTTCCCCGCAATATCGAAGTTCGCGCCGTAAACATACACGCCCGTGCTCTCTAACCCGTAGTAAAGCGGCAGCGTCTGGTAGATAGCTCCCGTCACGTGCAGCCAGACGTGCCGGTTGATCCCCCCGAAGTCCGGATTGAAATCGTTCGCGTTCCATTCAAACGTCGTCCCCGTGGCGCGCTCCGCATAATTCGTCCGATTGTCCACCTTAACGGCAAGCAAATTCTCTTCGCCGCCCATCCGCACAGCGTCCGTGATATCCACGCCGTACGCGGTAATGCCGTTTTCATACAGGCCAATTTCCCTGCCGTTCAGAAAAATGTCGCCAGCCTGCCGCATCCCTTCGAATTCAAGAAAAACCCTTCGCCTCGCAAGGTCGCCAGGCAATCGAAAATGTTTCCGGTACCACGCCAGTCCCTTGTACGTTCCAACATCGCCGCCGCTGTGCGAGATGATCTTCCTGAAGGAATCGATATCGTTGAAGGTATGCGGCGTACTCACCGTCGACCACCCCGAGTCGTCCAGCCCCGGAGCCTCGCCGTCCGCCACGTCGTCGCGGATGAACTTCCAGTCGAGGTTGAAATTAAACGTGGCCCGCGGGGATTGCGGCGGAACATAGCGGCCCACCCCTGTCGCCGCAAACGCCCGCCACCCGCGCCTCGACACCGTCGACCACCCCACGCCCGCCAATGCTCCTGCAGTGAGAAATTCGCGGCGAGACAAATCCCGCAAAACCATCGACCGTCTCCCTTCTCCTCGAGGCTGCAAAGCGGGCCCAGGCACTCCGAGTAGCGCTCAGTGATACTCCGCCGCCCCGCCCTTCGCCGGCACATTCACCGGCGTCGGCTCCACAGGATTGAACTGCTTCGCCAACTCCGGCGTCGATTGCACCTCGGAAGCCTGCGCATCCGTCGCTTTCTCGACTTCAACCCCAAACACATAACTCGGCCCAAACATATTGCTGGTAAAGATCACCAGCTTCCGGTCCGGAGAAAAACGCACATTGGGCTCAAGACGATAGTTGTGATGCGACATGTTGACGAGGTGCTCGGCGTGGAAGACCCCGGGCTGCCAAAAGTCGGGCGTGTTCAGCGCCCCATCCAGCCCCATCTTCTCTGCATGAAACAGCTCGATCCACTCCCCATCCGGCGCGTGCGCTACCTGCCCCGGATCGCCGCCATCCCCCGTGAATAAATCCGCTTCCCGCGTCAGGTTGAAGTGGATCGACCATTCGTTCCGCTCCATGTGATACGCCACGCGCTCGTGCGTCTCGAGGTTGTAACCCGCCAGGAAGAACACCTCGCCCTTCGGATACTGCCAGTCGTACCAGATCGTCTTGCCATCGAGGCCCCAGAACTCGTGCCCCGCAATCTCCATCGCCATGTTCCGCCTGTGGATCAGCACGTTGTCCGTGCCATCGGTGTGAATCTGCCAGATGCGATCCACCTTCTGCCACGGCCCCTCATGGCAATACATCAGCAGTGCCGGATCGACCGGCGAAAACAGCATATGGCCGATCCAGTCCGTCGAGTGGAACAGAATCTTCACCTCGCCGGTCTGCAGATTCACCGTGTACAGCACCACCGGAATCCGCGCTGCCAGACGCCGCTCCATCATTTCCCCTTTGCCCTCCGGCTGCAGCAGGCTGCCCGCTTGCGGCGGAGTCGTGCCGCCGCCAGCCGCCGGTTGCGGCCGATTCCGCCCATACTCCTGCTGCGTGCCCGCATCGGTCTCGTCATATGTGCCCGCTCCCAGCGTCTCGTCGGCATTGATCGTCGCCACACTCCCCCGCGCCGGCAGAGTCGCCAGCTTTGTCACTGCCCCCGTATTCATATCGGCTTTGTAAACCGTGCCCAGCTTTGTCTCCTGATCGAACTTCGTGAAGAACACGCTGTTCGTTTTTCGGCCCACCACGATGGCGCGGATCCCGCTGCGATACCATCCCGGCGTTCCCGGCGTCACCCCCGCCGGCCGCGGCGGATTCGCCACCAGCAGCCGCGTCTTCATCGTCGTCAGATCGAGAACGCGAATGCCCTCCGGCGCGTCATAAGCCATCAACTTGCCATCGGGAGAATAGGCATTCACGTTGAAGTAGAAGCCCGAAGAGCCTGGCTCGTCGGTCAGCCGGTGAATGCGGTGACCGGTATCTTTGTCGACCCACGAGAGCGGCGGCGGCTGTTGTCCCCTCGCGATTGGACTCAACGCGACCATCAGCGCTGTTGCGCTCACAAAAAAGCGAAACCCACAGACCATATCGACTCCTGAGACGAGAGATTGACGGCTGCGACTCGTCCCAACTCGAATTTTGCGAGGCAACCGTCGCAGCGTGCCGCATCCTCCTGGGAGAGGTGCGCGAGAAGTTTATATACCGGCCAAAGTGCAAAAGGGAAATAATTTCCCCATTGCAATCCCGCAATGCGAGACACACGAGTTTCGTGGACCCTCTAAGGGGCCACCCAAAAATGGGACTGTGCGTGGGACGCCTGCCGCAACAGTGGCCGCCAGCTACTTGGCGGGTTCGGCCGCGACGGATCCGGCTTCCTGCGGCGGAATCAGCGGCAGTTCTTCGACGACCGCCAACCCGGTTTGCCGCAGCATCTGAAAGACGGTTGCACCGTTCAGACGGGTTGCATCGTACTCCACCCGCACTGTCTTCCATTCTTCGTCGACCTTGATGCGGCGCATTCCGTAGACCTCGCGCAGATTGCCGAGCGCGGACATAGCGGCTTCGGTGGCATGGCCTTCGTAGCGGTAAAGCGCTTCGAGCTGAGTCATGGATTGATGGTAAAGGGTGCGGGCCGCGCCACGTAAACATAAATCCAAAAGCGAAAATCGAGCAGCGGTGAGAACGGAATTGCTGCGGTTCAGCGCCGCTGTCGAACGCGATCCCGCCCTCGGATCGTGACCCGGGACAACCGCGTCAGCAGCTCGCGGCGCAGTCAGTCGGCGAGGTTGAAGATGCGAATCTGCACTAACTTGGCGATGGTGAGGTTGTTGAAGCCGCGGGCTTCCATGCGGTGGATGAAGTCCGGGGTCACCTTGAAAATGCGCATCTGGACGAGCTCGTCGGCCGATGGTCTGTAGCCCAGAGCGCGGTACTCCTTGACCTCGTCGGGACTGACGCCCTGCACCCCGAAGGCGATCAGTTTGCCGGCCGGGAGATTCGCGTATCCCAGTTCGGCCATGCTGCGAACGTAGTCGGGAGTGATTTTGAAAATGCGCAGCGCGATGAGGTTGCCGGAATCCATGTCGGTCACTCCGGCGGATTGAAGGCCCTCCACCCAGGCCGTTTCGATGCGAAAGAGCGTGTATGCCTCGAGCTTGTTCGAGCTGAGGTCCGAGAAGCCTAAGTGTTCCATGCGGACGACGAAACCCGAATCCGGCCTGAAGGTGAAGTCGCCCGAGAGTGTGGCCCCGCGGACTTCACCGGCGCAGGTAATTGTGCCTGCTTCTGCGACAATCTTGGCTTCGATGTGCGCGCCTTCGCGCTCGAAGTCGGCCAGAGCCAGGCCCTCGAAGCTGCCGAGCGGCATCTCGTCGTCGTCGTGGTTGTGACAGTCCCCTGGGCCTTCGCAATCGCCGCTGTCGAGCTCGAACCGCACGCGGTCATGCATGGTGGAGGGGGCGATGGTGCAGTGGCCGTGCAGGTTCTTCAGCTGATCTTCGGCTGAGAACAGGCGGCTGCCGGCCAGGCAGAGAACGGCTGTGAGAATCGCGGCGCGAACGCTCATGGCGGTTGCTCCTTGTTGCTGTGGACTGAGGCTGGTTTCGGTCTATGGCTGGACGGCGTTGTCGTCGAGGATGCCGGATATGCGCAGCTTGACCAGCTTGTCGATCGTCAGCGGCGCAAAGCCATGCCGTTTCGCGGAGGCAATAAAATCCGCGTCGATATTAAAGATGCGCGTCTTCACAATGTCCTCCAGAGTAGCGTCGGGGAACTGGGCCTTAACGCTCTTTGCGTAGTCCGGGGTCACACCCTGGACACGCAATTCAACCAGCTTCTTCGCGGGAATGTCGCCGAAGCCGGCAGCTTTCATCCCGGCAACAAAATCGGGCGAGACCTCGAAGATGCGGTAGGTGACGAGGTCGTTCAGGCTCGATGCCTGAATGCCCTCGGCGTGGAGCTTTGCCGCCCACTCGGGAGACACTCCCTGCACTTTCATCGCGATGAGCTGATCGACGGTGGGTTTGCCAAAGCCAAGTTTGGACATCTCGTCGGCGTACTCGGGCGTGATGTCCTGCACCTTCATCGCGATGAGTTTTCCGGCGTCGGCATCGTAGCCCGCGGCGTGCATTTTAGCGATGTAGCCCGGAGTGAGATCCTGGACTTTCATCGCTATAAGCTTGTCCGCGCTGAGCGAGGCGCCCGTGGCTTTCGCCATCTCAGCCGCATATTCAGGGGTAATATCCTGCACGCGCATCGCGATATATTTGTTGGCGTCGACATCGTATCCGGCTGCGCGCATTTTGCTGATGTAGTCGGGCGTGACGTCCTGGACCTTGATGGCGATCAGCTTGTCGGCGGAAAGCTTCTCGCCGAAGGCTTTGGACATCGCCGCGGCGTACGCCGGCGTGATGCCCTGAACCTTCATCGCGATGTATTTGTCGAGATCGACGTCGTAGCCTGCCGCGCGCATCGCGTCGATGTAGTCGGAGCGGCCCGTCCCCGGCCCGGAAGATTGGGAATCGGAGGACTGTGGCTCGGGATTCGGTGCCGGTTCGGAGTTCTGTGTTTCTTCAGGGGCCGGTGCAGGCGTCGCAGCGCTGGGTTTCGCCGCGGTCGCGCCTGCCTGCATCGGATGCATCGCTCTGAACGCCACCGTGCGGGCCACCTGCCCGGCAGCCGGCGCGATCCGCGCGGCCACCTGCGGAACCGCCCGGAAGCTGGCGAAAACTTTTGGCAGCGGGCAGCAAAATACGGCAAGGGCTGCGGCGACTCCGGCCAGCGAAACAGGACGGAAGCTGCGCGGGCTCCCCGCGTTACCCGAGCCTTCACCCGAACCCAGGATTCGAAGAACGCGTGCGCGCAGGCTGGCCCTGGACTGATGCCCATCGAGCGCCATCGCCAGATGGAGCCGCTTGCGCCGCTCCTCTTCCAGACGGAGGAGCGCCCATGCGTAAACGGTGGGATCGGAGCAGCCGCGGACGGCGATGTCATCGCAGCACAGCTCGCGTTCTTCACGAACGCGCCTGCTGATCCACCAGACGGCCGGGTGGAAGAAGAAGAGGGTTTCAACAATGGTCTGGAGCAGGTTCCAGAGATAGTCGGCTCGGCGGATGTGCGCCAGTTCGTGGCAGAGCACGACTTCAAGCTGCTCCGGGCTCAGGCTGGTGAGCGCGGTGATGGGCAGCAGGATCCACGGGCGCAGCACGCCGGCGGTGAGCGGGTTCGTGATGCCCGTCGACAGGCGCAGGTCGACCAGGCGCGCGATGTTCATCTGGCGGCGGAGCACGTCGAGACGCAGCCGCAGCGTGTGCGGCGCCTGCTGCAGCCGTGAACGGAGACGGCGGATGACCCACCATCCCCCCAGCGCGCGGACAGAGAGCAAGAGCACGCCGGCAAGCCAGAGCGCGTCAAGCGAGGGCATAAGATGGGCAAGCACGAACCGGTCAGCCTGTCGCAACGGGGCCGCGCCAGCAGTGCTGGCAAAGTCGACGTGGAACGGCCGAGTGCCATGTGCGGCCACGTCGTGCAGTCGGCTGGCCGTCTGCGGGGTCGGCTGATTGAAAACCGGCTCTTCATACGCGAGCGTGGCAACCGAAACGGCAAGCATGCCGAGCAGCGTACCCAGCGCGAGCACATAGCGAGCGTTGGCGGACCGGCGCGCGAGCGCGAGGTCGGCGGCGCGATAGACCAAAGCGATGGCCGCGCCTTGCCAGAGGAAATGAACGAGTGTCCAGCCTAGAGCTTGCCAGTGGTGTGTCATTTGCCATGCCTCTTTAGCTCGATAAGGTTGCGGAGTGCGTCGAGTTCCTGGTCGTTGACCGGCTCGAGGGCGAGCGCATGCATCGCGAGCTGCGCGGCCGATCCGGCAAACAGCCGCTCGCTGATGTCGCGCACCAGCTGGTCCTGGGTTTCGTTCTGTGTCGCGGCAGGGTGGTAGATGTGGGCCTTGCCGGATTCTTCCCGTTCGACAAGGCCCTTCTCGGTCATGATCTGGAGCAGCTTCAGGACCGACGTGTAGCCAAGTGGGCGGCGGGAGCTGAGATCCAGGTGGATGTCGCGGACCGTGGAGGGGCCGCGTTCCCACAGGATGCGGAGCAGCTCAAGCTCCCCTTCCGTAGGCCTCGGGAGTGTTCGATGTTGCTTCATGTTTCGGAAACATATACGAAGATGTTCGTAGTTGTCAACGAAAATCTTCGTAGATCGGAAATCTTGTGGCGCAGAGCCCAATTCGCGCAAAATCGCACACAGCCATATCCCCAGGTTAGGACAGGCCCCAGCCGACGAAAAGAGAGATTGCCCATGCGCGCCGAATCCCCAAACCAAACCTGCCATTCCGATGCTATGCTCATTATCCTGGAGCGCTTCCGATGCGCCTGCGTGCCCCACGAGCCGCGTCTCTGATCCTCCTCCTCACGCCGTCATCGGCCCTCTTGTGTCAAACCACCCCTTCCACCCCCCAGGTGGCCGCAACTGGCGCCGCAGTCAGCGCGCCCAATAGCAGTTCCACTACAAGCGCTGCAACTCCAGCCATCCCCGCCTCCACATCCGCCTCAAAGCCAGACTCCGCGAAACCCGCACCCTCCCACGTCCTCTTCTTCTACACCGCTCCCCGCAGCGCCGTGGAAATGGAAGTCCACACCGTACCCCCCACCAATGAGGCGCGTCTCGACCGCCTCCGCGCCGCTTTCCGCTCGGCCAACTGCGGCGGCGACAATATGCGCGAACAGCCCGTGACCGATAAGCACGGCGCCGCCGGCGTCAACCTCATCTGCACCTGGCCTGGAGAAAATCCCGCCTCCGGCACCATCGTCGTCGCCGCTCACTACGAATACCCTGGCAAAGGCGAAGGCGCTCTCGCCGACTGGAGCGGCGCTGCCCTCCTGCCCCTTCTCTACAAAGCCATCCAGGGCCAGCCCCGCGAAAACACCTTCGTCTTCGTCGAATCGTTCAAGAGCGACGGCGCGCAAACCTGGCTCAAATCCCTGCCCCGCGACGATCGCCGCCGCATCCGCGCCATGATCGACCTCGACGCCCTCGGCCTCGGCGTCACCCGCTACTTCACCACCTTCAGCTTCATGGAAACCACCCCGATCTCCGCCCTCCACCTCCAGACCGAGCTCCTCTGGGCTGCCATCGACGACGGCGTCACCCAAACCCCCGAGCAGACCAGCCCCCACCACTGGCTCTCCGTCGATCCCACCGATCCCTTCCGCGCCCTCCTCGTCCCGACCATCGTCATCCACTCCGTCCCGCCTGAATCGGACCGCATCCCCGGCTCCGCAGCCGACACCGCATCCGCTGTCGACGGCAACGCCTACTTCCAGACCTACCACCTCATGTGCACTTATCTCGCTTCCCTCGATCGCATCGCCAAAAAGCTCGCTCTCAACGACCCCTTCTGGAAAGCCGTCCCCGGCACCGATAACGAACCAGCCATCGAAAGACCCCTCGTCACCTTCCGCCAACTCGGCGGAGTCATGAAACATTAGCTCCACCGCCCCCAACTAAGGGCCCGCGTTTGCCTCAGGCCATGGCGTTCAGCTTCAACCGAACCGACCTCGCCAGCTTCCGCTGCCGCTCATCGAAGCTGTAAAGATATTCCGCGCCCAGCTCCAGCGCCGCGGCCACATGCAGCAGGTCGACCGCCCTTGTGCCCAGAGTTTCCGTCGTGCGCTCTGAGAGCTCCCTTGCAACCTCGAATAACGACTCCGGCAAGGCGACCATCCGGAAGGCTCCGGCTCGCACGTTCATTTCGAATTTCTGCCGGCTCTTTTCCGCGTCAGAACTGCTGATTTGGCGCCAGAATATCCGCTGCCTGAGCGCATTGAATACCTCAAATTCGACCAGCGGGGAAACGAGCACTTCCCCACGAAGAGCCGTCATCGTAGCGGCGGCCACCGCCGTGTTCGCATCCGGACTGTAAAGAGAAATCAGGAAGCCGCTGTCCGCGTAGACCGGCCCTTTGCTCTCTTCTGCCATGCGCTGCCTTTTTTCAACACCAGCGGAAACTCGCGATTTCGGCCTTCAGCGACGATCTCCGCCCCCGTTACCGCGAGCACTTTGTCGCCATAAATCTCCCGCAATTGCGCCATGAAATCCGGCATCTTCCTCGGCCCCTCCGGCCTTTCCGGCGACAGCCGCGCGATCGCCTTCCGCCTCTTCGTGATCCGGATCTCCTCCCCCTGCCGCAACAACCGCTCGATCTTCTTGAAGTCGTACCGCAGGTCTCGTACCGACGCTTCCTTCATGTGATCTATTTTTGCATCACATTCTCCGCCACACAAGCCCTTCTCCCGCTGCAATCGGCAACCGCCGCCTTCGCATCCCGCCCCCCTGCAGATCCAATCCCGTTACCGGGCTGTGCTGCGTCGCGGGGAGCCCGGCCTATGCTCACGCCCTTCGCTAATCGCCCTTCGCTGATCGCCCGTTGCTAAAAGTTTTTTCGCTGAACCCTTCTCGCTCGCGCGCCTCTACCCTGTACCCTGTTCTGCATGACCACACGGCGCGATTTCCTCTCTCTCGGAGCCATCACCACCGCCGCCCTCACCATCCCCGACGCCTTCTCTCAAACCGCCGACTCCGTCAAAGCCCTCCAGCCTCCGGCTAAACCCGTCATCGTCACCCGCGTTACCGGCGACAACTCCATCCAGGAGGCCTACCAGATGCTCCTTGATGGCCAGGACACCCTCGACGCCGTCCACCACATCTGCCTCGGCCGCGAAAACGATCCAAAGGACCACTCGGTAGGCCTCGGCGGCCTTCCCAACGAAGAAGGCGTCGTCGAGCTCGACTCCTGCTGCATGCACGGTCCCTCCCGTTCAGCCGGATCCGTAGGCGGCGTCCGCGACATCAAAAACGTCTGCCTCGTCGCCCGCAAAGTCTACGAACACACCGGCCACGTCATGCTCGTCGCCGATGGAGCCCAGCGCTTCGCACTCGACCTCGGCTTCCCCAAAGAAAACCTCCTCACCGAAGACGCACGCAAAATCTGGATGCTCTGGAAAGAAAATAACTCCCAGATGGACTGGTGGGGCCCGTCCATGACCCAGCCCGCCTGGAAAGATCCCTACGCCGATAAACCAGCCCCCAAACCCACCATGGACCTCCATGGTTTGTCATCGTTGAATCCCCAGTCCACTCCCGTCGGCCCCGGACCAATCCCCCGTCACCCCACCCCCGAGTGGGCCGAAACCATCCGCCTCCGTACCCAAAAGTTAGTCAACATGGCCGCCGGCCTCGGCATCGCCCCGGAAGACCGCCTCTACGCGGCCGAACAAATCCTCTGGCCCACCACCGGCACCATCCACGTCTCCGTCGTCAACCCCAAAGGCGAAATCTCTGGCGCCACCACCACCTCCGGCCTCGCCTGGAAACTCCCCGGCCGGCTCGGCGACTCGCCCATCCTCGGCGCAGGCAGCTATACCGACCAGGATGTAGGCTCGGCAGGCGCCACCGGCTCCGGCGAAGAGAACATCAAAGTTGCCGGCGGCCACACCATCGTCGAGCTCATGCGACAGGGACGCACTCCCCAGGAAGCAGGCCTCGAAACCCTCCGCCGCATCGTCCGCAACTACAACGGCGACATGACCAAAGTCCGCCTCCTCGACATGGAGTACTACATCCTCCGCAAAGACGGCTCCTACGCAGGCTGCTCTCTCTGGAGCACCAGCCCCACCGGCAAGCCCCGCGTCTTCGCCGTCCACGACGCCAACGGCTACCGCGTAGAAAAATG
>CAZSWI010000002.1:0-3313 GCA_964610635.1 uncultured Acidobacterium sp. | reverse complement strand
GAAATTCCCGCTCCACCCCCAAAACCATCCCCCAAATCCCGTGTTCATAAGAAAAGGACCCCAGTCACCCACCCATCTCCGGGCGACACGGACCGAAGGCAGACGCAGCACGGCCCGCCTGCCGATCCACGAAGCATAGGTATTTCAAATACCTATGGGGCCATGAGGGGCTTATGACACTCCGCGCTTTTCTTTCTTCCTCGCGCCCGGGCCTGATCGCCCAATCCATAACCCGGCAATCTCACCCCAGCCCCGCCCAGCCAACCAACCCCGCCTGGCGTCGACTTACCGCCCTCTCCCTCGCCGCTCTCCTGCTCCCGTTCGCTCAGCTCGACCTCTTCGCCCAGCAAGCCCCTCAGACAAATCCAGGCTACCCTCAACAGCAACAAGACTACCCACCTCCGCCCCCGGACTACCCGCAGTCGCAGTCCAGTCCACAGCAGCAGGATGTCCCTCCCCCACCCCCCGACTATCCGCAGTCTCAACCGCCGCAGTCTCAACCCGGCCAGCAGCAGCCCTACCCCCAGCAGCCCGATTACCAGCAACAAACTCCGCCCCCCAACGATGCCCAGCCTCAACCGAACTCGCAATACGACCAGCAATACGCTCCCCAATATCCCCAACAGGAACAGCCGCCCCCCTACCCGGACCAGTCTTATAACCAGCCCCCTCCCCAGCCCCTGAACCAGCCCCAGTCCCAGGGCCTCGGCCCCGATCGGCTCGACCAGCTCGTCGCCCCCATCGCCCTCTACCCCGACACCCTCATCGCCCAGATCCTCGCCGCCTCCACCTTCCCCACTCAGGTCGCTGAAGCCGATCACTGGCGTCAGTCCCAGCTCTACGCCGCCCCCGCCGACATCGCCGCCGGAGCCAACGCCCAGCCCTGGGACCCCAGCATCAAAGCCCTCACCGCCTTCCCCCAGGTCCTCGCTCAACTGGATCGGAACCTCTCCTGGACCACCGAACTCGGCAACGCCTACTACAACCAGCCCCAGGACGTCTTCGACGCCATCCAGGCCATGCGCCAGCGCGCCCAGGCTGCCGGCACCCTCCAGAACACCCCCCAGGAAACCGTCACCGACGACCAGGGTTACATCGCCCTCGCTCCTGCCAACCCGCAAATCGTCTACGTCCCCACCTACGATCCATGGGTCGCCTACGGCGCGCCCATCGCCCCGTGGCCCGGCTTCGCAGTCTTTGGAGCCATCGGCGGCTTCGGTCTCCGCTTCGGCCCTGGCATCGTCGTATCCGCCTTCCTTGGCATGCCCTGGGGCTGGGCCGGCTGGGGACTCAGCTGGCTGGGCCACTGCCTCTTCTTCGGCCATCAGGGCTGGTATCCACACAGCCCGTATCTCTCTGACTGGGGCCTCGCCCATGGGGGCCCCCGCGGTTACTGGGGACGCGCAGCTTACGCCCACTACTACAACCACGGCTACGCCCGCGGCAATTACTACGGCCGCCCCGTTGGCAATAACTACAACCGTGGCTTCGCCCAAAATCGTGCCTTCGGCGAAACTCGCGGATTCAACGAATCCCGTGGCTTCGCTCAGACGCGCAGCTTCGACAACCGTAGCTTCAATAACAACCGCGCCTTCGCCGGCCCACGCTCCAGCTTTGCCAACCGCCCCGGCTACGCTGCCAACTACGGCCGCCAGCAAGCCTTCAACAACACTCCCGCGTTCAACCCCCGCTCCGGCTATTCCAACGAAGGCCGCTACGGCTCCAACTTCGACAACCGCGGCCAGTTAGGCTACCGCAGCCCTGAAGCAGGCCGCCCATCCCAAAGTTACAGCCAGAGTTACCGCAGCCCGGCGCAGAGTTACAACCGCCCCACCCAGAACTTCGGCCAGACTTATAACCAGTCCAACAACTTTGCCCGCGGCGGCTACAACAACTCCTTCCGCCAGCCGCAATCCAGCTTCCGCGAATCGACCCCCACCTACCGCGCCTACGCCGGCTCCCCTGAACGCAACAGCTTCAACCAAAGCTCCCGCGCTTTCAGCGGATACTCCGGGCACTCCGGAAACTTCGGCGGCGGCCACGCCGAGAGCACGCCCCGCTACTCCAGCCATAGCTTCAGCGGCGGAGGACACTCCAGCTTCGGCGGCGGCAGCACCCACTTCAGCGGAGGAGGCCACTCCGGCGCCGGCAGTCACTCCGGCCACAGCAGCGGCGGCGGAGGCCACCACCACTAAACCCCTGCCTGGACCATAAACTTGCCCCCACATCCCTGGCCTTGGGATGTGGGGAACGCATGAGCCCCACCCTCACCCCCGATAGACCCCATCCCGCATCCAACCTCCGTACGTCCAATCACCCCACCGGAGAATCCCCAATGGATCATCGTGTACGCCGCGGCGAAATCCGCGAAGACCAAATGACCTCCTGGATCGAAAAACAAACCGCCCACGTCCCCAGCAGCACCTGGCTGGGAGCCTCCCTCGCCTCCATGGTTGCCTCGCTTGCCCTCAAAGCAGCCGGCAAAGATCACGAAGCGCTCTTTATCGGACAATGGGCCGCTCCTTTTCTCCTCATCGGTATCTATAACAAGATGGTCAAGCAGCACGGCTCAGACGCAACTTCACACGACTCCGGCTCCCAGAACTCACCCTCGCGGGACCAATCCATCAACCGGGTCGCCTGAACCCGCTTTCAACCATCCCAAAATCCCGCGCGGCCGAGTGCTTCCCCACCAGGCCCTCCCCGCGCCGGGACGAAATCCACCGCACCCTCGCCCACCCCTCCATCATCCAAACGTCGTGAGCCACTATCCAAAAACCTTCGCCCTCGGCAACGACCTCACCATCAACCGCCTCGGCTTCGGAGCCATGCGCATCGTCGGCGACGGCGTATGGGGCGAACCCAAAGACCCCGAAAATTCCCATAAGGTCCTCCGCCGCGCCGTCGAGCTCGGCGTCAACTTCATCGATACTGCCGACGCCTACGGTCCCGCCGTCAGCGAACGCCTCATCGGCGAAGCCCTCGCGCCCTATAAACACGGCGTCGCCATCGCCACCAAAAGTGGACTCACCCGCCAGGGCCCCAACGCATGGGAGCCCGTCGGCCGCGCCCCCTACATCGTTCAGCAGGTCGAGCTGAGCCTCCGCTTCCTCAAGCTTGAAACCCTGCCCCTCTGGCAGCTCCACCGCATCGACCCCAAAACGCCCCTCGAAGAATCACTGGGCGCAGCCGCTAAACTCCAAAAGCAGGGCAAGATTCGCCACATCGGCCTCAGCGAAGTCAAAGTCCCCGAAATCGAGCAGGCCCGCAAAATCGTCGACATCGTCAGCGTCCAGAACAAATACAACATCGC
>CAZSWI010000001.1:59511-76542 GCA_964610635.1 uncultured Acidobacterium sp. | reverse complement strand
CGGTCCAGGCCGTGTAACCTCCGTGGGCCTTCACCACCTCAAAGATGGTGTTCACACGGAGATATTCGTGCGGATAGACGGGCGCACAACCACGATCGGGATCGCGGGGCAGAAAATTCGGATCGATGGACCCATAAAGCCTGGTCAAATCCTTGTCGATCGATTCGTCGAACTCCGTGACGGTGCCGATTTGCCCTGGGCACGGACCGCCGGGCGCGCCAACATAAGAAATGTACGGCGTGGTCTTCGCCGGCGGTGAGAGCTTGCGGTTATAAGTTACGTCGTACCAGAACCCCGCAGTCGTCGGCGATCCGCCGGTAACCAAAGCGGAGAGTCCAGGAAAGGAATCGGACGGCTGCGAGGTGGCAGCGTTGTCGAAGGTAACGCCATGCGAACTCAGTTGCGCGAGAGTCGATTGCGGGTGGCTGCTGACATAGTTCGTAAGGTCGAGAGCGTGCAAGCCGTCGACACTGATAAGCAGAACGTGCTTGACTCTTTGTCTGGAATCGTTGTCCTCGGCCCGCAAAGTTGCAGAGATCGATAGAACGATCAGAAGCAGCGGGAGGCAGCGCACAAATAATCTCATAGTTTGGTTCCTCCTGGGGAATTGAAGTACCTTGTGATTAGCTGCCCTGAGGATGAAACCCGCATGACGGCAGGTTGAAAAAGAGATAAACAATGAGCATGGCCTGGGGACTTGCGACATTGAGGGGAACGTGAGCTTTAGCGATGCTGTTTTCCGCGCCCGATTCGAAATCGGTGGAGACGAAGATTGGAGCTGGCAGGCTCGGTAAGTCCGTCGGCGATTTCGCTTCAATTCCGGAGCCGACGGGTCAATGGGAATCGTCTGAGTAGACGCTAAATCGCCAATGCAGATGCTTACGATGGAGCGGTACCGAGAAGCCGGCTTCTCGCACCCTAACCCAGTACCTCCGTACCGCCCCGGCGTTCGATTCCTGTTGCCTCATCCCGCGGCAAGACCGCACACTGTTTAAGGGAAGCTCTGTCCGCTGTTTCGGACAGAGCTTTTTCTTCTTACTCTCGGCTCAGGGCCGGAGTTAGCGTACCCATTGAAAAGCCTGGTAGTTAGCAAAGTAGCCAACCCCGAGGGGGTAACCCCTCCGGATGTCATTGATTTTCTGGCGGGCAAAGAGGGTCGAACCCCCACCCGAAGAATCATGCATAGCTCATCCCGGGAATCGCGGTGCGCACTACCCTCTCCCCGGCTTTTGCTATTGTCTACCACAAACTGCCTGTTCTCCGCCTAACCGGCCGCAGCCCCCGGCCCCGCAGCCAAACCCGCACCCCCACCGCCGCCAAACTCACCACCGCACACGCCTCCACAAAAACCTTCCCGCCATCCAGCAAATCCGGATGCCCATCCTTCAGCGCAGGGTCGGTCAGAATGCTGTGAACGAACAACAGCGCCGCCGCCGGAAACACCAGGTAGTGCAGATTCCTCCACACCGGCCGCCCGATCCGCGTCCGCAGCAGCGACGACCCAAACACCAGCATCAGCAGATACAGAGCCCCCGCCCCCACCAGGTTCACATTCGGCTGCAGAGGCGAATGCACCGGCCACACAATGTCATACACGCAAAACCGCGGGCTCTTCACCCACAGCAGCACCGCAGGATGCGTCAGCGTCAGCGCCACCGCACAATACGCCGTCCACTGATGCAGCGCGAACACATTGATCCGCCGATGCGGCCAGTTCCTCACCGGGCTGTAGCGCAGCGCCATCAGCAGCCCAATCAGCAGGTTCGCGGTCGCCGCGCCAACCGCACCCAGCCCGAGATAGGCGCAAAGATCCAGAATCGTCATTCCGGTCGTCACTTTATCTCACTCAGGCCGCCCTTGCAGGTTTGCTCCCACCGCAACTCCAACTCTACGAGAAACGCCAGGCGAAGTATGACTGTATGCGCGCCACGGCAGCTATGCCGATGATGGGAGCCAACGCTCAAGCGAGCCCACTGTTGTCGAATCTGTCAACAATGACAAGAAACTTGGCACCAAACAACCTCATAAACCACCACCGCAACAAATCGGCGCGACTTCCAGGCTGGACGGGAAAGGCCCTCGCCTGACAATCCCGGACCCCTGGTGTTCGGATGTGGGCAGGCAAAATCGCCAGGTAACCGCGGGCCTCACGGATTAACCCATTTCTCCGTCCCGATGACATTTCCCGTCGTCATCTGATAGACAGGAGAGGCCACCGCCTTGCGTGACCTCGTCGGCGCGGGGCGATGCGCCACGAAATGGAGTTCCAACATGAAGACAATCCTGCTCGCCGATCCCATCCGCTACCCTCGCATGAACACTGAGGAACTCCGCAGCACCTTCCTGGTTGAAGGATCGTACTCGCCCGGCGTGCTTAACCTTACATACGTTGACCCCGACCGCGCCGTCGTTGGGATGGCCGCGCCCGCCGGCAAGCCGATCGCCCTGCCCACGTATCCCGAACTACGCGCCAGCTACTTTACCGAGCGCCGCGAGCTGGGCATCCTCAACATCGGGGGGACCGGTGCGGTATGCGTCCAGGGCCGCAGCTTCACCGTGCGCAACCTCGATGTCCTCTATGTCGGGCGCGGAATTCCCGACATCAGCTTCGAATCGCAGACGACGGAGCAGCCAGCCATCTTCTACCTGCTCAGCTACCCAGCCCACCGCAGCTATCCCGTCACGCTGATCACGAAGGAAGAGGCCAAGCCCACGCCGCTCGGCAGCCAGGAAACCTGCAATCAGCGCATCGTGAACCGGTACATCCATCTCGAAGGCGCGCGCAGCTGCCAGCTGGTAATGGGCGTAACCACGCTCAGCAACGGCAGCGCGTGGAACACCATGCCCCCGCACACACACATGCGCCGCTCCGAGATTTATATGTACTTCAACCTTGCGCCCGATGCCCGCGTCTTTCACCTCATGGGGCCCCCGAAGGAAACGCGCCACCTGGTTCTGGCCAATCGCGACATCGTCATTTCCCCCGGATGGTCGATTCACGCCGGCATGGGCACGCGCGCCTATAGTTTCTGCTGGGGCATGGGCGGCGAGAACCAGGACTACGCCGATATGGACCCCGCACCGCTCGATACGCTGCTTTAATCGCTTTGGAAATGCCCTTGAAAGGAACTTCCCCGATGAGATACGTTCCACTCGCCGCAGCCGTGCTCGCCGTCACCTTCTCTGGCGCTGCGCAGAGCACGCAACCCTCGGCCCCTGCAGCTCGCGACCCCGCGATTGTTTTCCCAGTTCCCGGCCTTCACGCGCAACTGGACAGGCTGGCTGCCGAAGCCAAGACCAAAGGATCAAGCGGCGCGACCGTAGAGGACTACGGCAGTTACAAATTGCAGTTCTCCGTCCGCACCGTAAGCGGCGGCGCCGAAGTTCATGCACACTGGGACGACGTGATGATGGTGGAGCAGGGCAGCGCCACGCTGATCACCGGAGGCACAGTCATCGACGGCAAGACGGGGGCCGACGGTGAAACTCACGGATCAAGAATTGAGGGCGGGCAGTCGCAGAAGATCAATCCTGGCGATGTCCTGACAGTCCGGGCAGGCACGCCGCACCAGCTGATCCTCGAACCAGGAACCACCTACGGAGCCGTCGTCGTCAAGATCCACGAACCGTGAACCGCAGGGCTCTGTAACTCGCAACCTGTAACCTAAAAACCGCTTCGCCACAGATACCGGCTCCCGGCTCCAAGCTCCGGCGCTCTCAAAGCCCATAGTGCTGCAGAAACGGCGAAGGCGCATGGATCCGCTTCCGCTCGCGCACCCCGAGTGATGCCGAAATCTCCCGGCAGCAGCGCATCAGATGCTCTGCGATGCCTGGCACACTCTGCTGCGTGATTCTTGAGGTCGGCCCGGAGACGCTGACCGCAGCCATCGGGTGACCGCTCTCGCTCAGGATCGGCGCTCCGACGCAGCGCACACCGGCTTCCACTTCCTCGTCGTCGATGGCGTACCCGCGCCGCCGCACACGATCGAGCGACCGCATCAGGGCCTCCGGCGTCACCAGCGTCCGATGCGTGAAGCGCGTGAAGCGAATCCTGCCAATGATCTCGGAGGCCGCCTCCTCGGGCAGGAACGCCAGCATCGCTTTACCCATCGCCGTGCAGTAGACAGGGTTCGAGGTTCCGATGCGCGAAGCCAGCCACACCCGGCGATTGTTCGGTTCCACCTTGTCCAGATACACCACCGACGTTTTCTGGAGGACACCCAAGTGCACCGTCTCCCCCACCTGGACCGAGAGCCGGCGAAACCAGGGATGCACGCGCGCCCGCAAATCGATCTGCTCGACGGCGCGGCTGCCCAGCTCGTAAAGTTTCAGCCCGAGGCGAAACCGGTTCTCCGGCGTCCGCTCGATCAGCCCGCAGCGCTCGAGCACCATCAGCGCGCGATGCGCCGTGCTCTTGTGGAGGACCATCCGCTCGCACACGTCCGCAAGGCCCAGCGGTCCTTCGCTCTCGCCCAGCAGCTCCAGCACGGCCACCGCGCGATCGAGGCTCTGCAGCTGATAAGGATCGGCGGCTCCGCTTCTCTCCTCGCGGCTCTGGGCCGGAGTTTCGACTACCTTCAATTCCTGCCGCATCTTCGCTCCTTAGCGGGACAGCCACCCGCCATCGACAACAATAACCGTGCCCGTTACATAATCGCTTGCCGGCGATGCCAGAAAAACCGCGGCTCCAGTCAGATCTTCAGGCTCGCCCCAACGTCCGGCTGGAATCCGTTCGAGAATCTGGCGGTTCCGGGTCTCGTCCTTCTGCAGGGCAGAGGTATTGTCGGTTCGGAAGTAGCCTGGCGCAATGGCATTGACCTGCACGTTGCCCGGAGCCCACTCGTTGGCGAGGGCCTTGGTAATCTGAGCAATGCCGCCCTTTGAGGCGGTGTAGGCCGCAATGCGAATGCCTCCCTGGAACGACATCATGGAGGCGATATTAATGATCTTTCCATGCTTTCGCTGCAGCATTTCCCGGCCAGCGAGCTGGCACAAGCGGAACGCGCTGGTGAGGTTCACCTGCAGCACATGCTTCCACGCATCGAGGTCGTGGTCTATGGCGGCTTCGCGATGGATGGTCCCCGCATTGTTGACCAGGATGTCGGGAGCGCCAATGGCGGCGCGCACTTCCGTGAAGAGGCGGTCGGCGCCGTCGTCCGCGCCGAGGTCGGCGGAAAAGCTGGCCACCTTGTGTCCCGATTCGCGAATCTGGCGGGCCGTCTCTTCCGCCGGACGTCGATTACCATGGCATGCGACTGTGGCGCCGGCATCCGCCAGCGCCAGCGCGATCGCCGCGCCTAGACCGCTGGCTGCACCGGTCACCAGCGCAGTCTTTCCTTCCAGCCGGAAGCGATCGACAATGCCCACGTCAGCGACTCCGCCCTATTTCGCAGCAAGGTACGCCGTACCTCACCGCGAATCGGACAAAGTGCCATTCTCAGGACGATATGGAGTGCTTGTCAAGCTGGATAGAACGCGGACTGGGCCATTGGGCAGCTACTGACGCAACAGCGGTCTCGTAAGCCCCCCGATGAACCCGAAGGTTCTCCACCAGCGGCGATTTTAGTTACTTCCGGATGCGGCGCTGTCGACGAATTCGTTCAGAGCAGCCAGATTGCCGGCGCCATTCTTCGGATTCTTGCGGACGAATACCGCCGCCACCTTGTCCTCGTAGGCCAGCTCAAAATGTTCGTCCATGCGGAGCAACTGGGTCAGCGCCGCGTCATCGGGAGCAATCACGACGCCTGCGGATTCGAGATCGGGATCCGACTTCCACTTCGGTCCGCCGCTCCATGTATGCCGGGACCGATCGATCAGCTCGTCGCCGTATAGCGCAGCCCGCCCGTCGATGCTGACCGGCTCGCGGAGGTTCCAGATCAGAAATCCGCCCCAATCGTACGTGTTGAAGATGGCCCCGGTATAGTGCCGCTCTTTGACGACCTGGACCGCCTGCACCGGCATCTTCTCCGCCAGCAGGGATTGCAGCCGGCCATTGTTCAGGTGAAGCAGCGCCAAACTGGCCATGAATGCGGCGATGGCCGACACTGCGCTGAGCGCTACGGCCCATCCCGCGAGCTTTTGCTGGTGTTCCTTATTTACACGCCCGGGCAGTCCTGCGGCAAGAATTGCACCCGCGGTAATGGCCATCACCCACAGGTCGCGCCGGGAGCGGAAAGAGAGAATCGCAGCCATCGCCAGCATCAGCGTCTCGAAAGGGGCCAGATGCCGATAGCGGAAGAGGACGCCGGCCGCGGCCAGCGCAAGAAAGAGCAGAACGAAATCGCCCGACGCGCGGAACGGCAGCGCCATCATTTCAGCGACGCTGTCCAGCACGCCGGACTGCGAACCCAGCTGCCAGGCGATTTTGTAAATCCCGGGACCGTAAGGATTGAGGAAGGTTGCGCCGACGCAGGCGCCCAGCGTCAGCCACAGGTTGCGCGCGCGCGGGCATTTGGCATCCGACTTCCACCAGCGCGACAGCCAGGGCTCGATGGCCGCGATGGCCAGCACCAGCAATCCATCGACGAACTGAATATGGACGTTCGCCCACACCGCAAAGAGAAGAGGCAGCCACAGCAGCTCGCGACTCCTGCCGACGCGCCGCGCGCGCATCAGGATGTCCATCTCGATGGCAAAAAACAGAATCGTGAAAAGCCACGGCCGCGGGGTACTCATCCGCGAGAGGCAAAACATGACTGCGATGGTCAACACCGCACGCTGGGTGAAGTCCGCCTGCAAGCGGCTGGTCATGTGATAAAGGGCCGCCGCGATCAGCGCCATCATGGCCGCGGTAAAGATCATCAGCCCTTTCAGGTTCATCCATGTGTACAGCTTCAGGATCACCAGTTCGAACAGCCAGCTGTAAGCCTGCCAGGGCGTACCGCCGGTTACGCGGGAAAAGGGATCGGCGTGCGGAAATGCATGGTGCTCAAGAATCCACTGCCCCGTCCGCAGATGCCATCCGATGTCGGGATCGACGACAGATTCCGACGCACCGCGCAAACAGACGAAAGCAAATACCGCAACCAGAAATCCGATCAGGAGCGCTCGCGCGGCCTGGTCCGCGTGTTGTGCATGGGTACGGCCCGATTGCAAGATGATGCTCCTATGCCGGGGTGGCTCCTCGGCCAGTGTCGCAACGACGCCAGGTACGCCGCGACGCGGCCACACACAAACGGTCATTCGCGCCGTAGCGGAAGCCGGTGGGAACGCCCTGCATTATGCTCGTGGCCCCATGGCACGCAGTCGATAGCACTCCACTCCTCCGGCGTAACACCATCGTGGAGACATACCACTAAGGTGGGGTTAGCCCGCCGACGCCTGTAAAAACTCAAGAATCCGGTAGTTACAGCTCTTCCGACCCGGGAACCGCTGTCTGAATGGTTGGGCGGCTGCCCCAAATGGGGTGCCACTTCGGTACTAATGAGTCATGGAGATATCCGGCTGATTCGGTTACTTCTGATCGTGGTAGGACATGCTCGCTAGTGGCTGACCGGGACTTCGAGGTTATTGCATTTCAACGCTACGAGCAGGGAGGCCCAGGTTACTCGGCAATCTCCGAAATCTCTGCACGTAGTCCATCGTCATGGAACTGGCGGCAACAAAAAGTTAAACATTAGTAAGAACAGTCCAGGAAAATCCGCAACGGTGAATCTTTGGCGTGGTTTGTCATCCACGGCCCGGTGAGTAATCAGCGGTACTGTTCCGCCGGTAATAAAGCCTTCCCGGCCCGGATGATCCTGAATTGCTTTGTTTTAGCACCGAAGTTTTGGACAAAAGTAGCAAAGGGTAACACTTAAATGGCATTGCGATGGAGCCTCCATCCGGCGCAATGTGATGACAATCACCACCAAAGCGGCGCGGTCCGGGGACAGGCAACATGGATGACCGTGCAGCTACAAACCCCAAGGAGAACGGAAAATGAACCTGAAACAGCTCTTTAAAAACCTGCTCAACGACGAGTCCGGCCAGGATCTGATCGAGTATGCTCTGATCGCTGCCCTGATCGCGCTGGGCGCAATCGTGGCCATGCAGTCTCTCTCGGGAAAGATTGCTAACGAGTTCAACACTGTCGGCAACAGCCTGTAACCCTTCACTGATGTCCTGGCGGTTTCTGTTTTGCCGGTCTCTGGTTGGGTGTTACGGTTCGGCCGCTCGCGTCGTGATGAGCTCGCACGGATCCGATTAACTCGCTGAGGTCGCGGCCATCGTTCTTTCGGCCCCCGGTCGCGACCACCCACCTCTGCCGCAATTCCGGAAACGTTAGTTATCGGCGTGGCGACGAGTCTTCAACCCTACCCATCGCACGGCATTTCGGACCTGACTTGCCGGACTGGGTACTAACCGATGGACGACGCTGCATCATGCGGATTTCCTGGCCGCTCCCGCGAGGGAAAGCCCCAGGCCGGGATGCCGCGGCGCGATGTGCTGGCAGCCGTCTCGGAATCGCTTGTCGGCCGGACGTCCTCCCTCCCGCATCGCTATGTCCCTCCGCCATCGGCTCGGCGAGCCCAGCTCACCTGGCTGGCTATCTGGGCATGCAGGTCTGATAGGACGTTTAGCTTGGCCGCCGACAGGCGGATAGCGGGTAACGGGGATCATCGCATGTTCAACCTTCATAACGAGTGGCTGTTCCCGTCTGTCGCGCTGGTGTGCGCGCTCATCGGGGCTGGATTCGACGTCCACAGCCGCCGTATTCCAAACTTCATCACCCTGCCGGGAATTCTGCTCGGCCTTCTCCTGCATTTGGCTTTTGGTGGATGGAAGCAGCTGGCTCTCGCAGCCCTCGCCGGCCTGATCTGCGGCGTGCTCTTTCTCATCTTCTGGCTGGCGGGCGGCATGGGCGCCGGCGACGTTAAGCTGATCACCGCCGTCGCTGCCATCGCCGGCATGCCCCTGGTTCCCTGGCTTCTGATTCTCACCGCGCTCGCCGGCGGGGTGATGGCCCTCGGCCTTGCTTTATGGCGCGGCCGGCTCAAGGACACCATCAGGAACGTTGGCGCTATTGCCCTCCACCATCGTATCGAGGGCCTAACCCCCCACCCCCAACTCAATCTCGCTAATGCGAGGACGCTGCGTCTTCCCTATGCCCTGGCCGTTGCCGCGGGCACTGCGACGACGCTGTTCCTCACGGCGTTCCAGAGGTGATCTGATTATGGCTCGCCGCATCGTGCTCGCTCTCTTCGTCGCCCTCGTGATCTCTGGCCTTTTTACTTTCTGGCTCAGCCGCAGAGTTGCTCGTAACTCCCATCCACCGGTCCAGCTGCCCAACCAGTATGTTGCGGCCGCACGCTCGCTCGACCCCGGAGAAACCATCCGCCGCGAGGACCTGTCCATGATCAACTGGCCAAAGACCGATCCCCTGACGGGGAGTTTCGTCAAGGCCGATGACGTGGTCGGCCGGGCGGTGCTATATCCGCTCGCAGCCGGACAACCGATCCTCGATCGCCAGCTGGCTGCCGCCGGTTCCGGCATCGGCCTCACCGGCAAAATACCCAGTGGCATGCGGGCCATCGCGCTCAAGTCGGACGAAGTCGTCGGTGTCGCCGGTTTCCTGATGCCCGGAACCCATGTTGACGTCATCGTCACCTATGTCGACAATTCCCATCCCGAACCGGTGACCGCCACCGTTCTGCAGGACGCCGAGGTGCTTGCCGCTGGGCATCAGGTGCAGCCCGATCCCTCCGGCAAACCGGTCGCGGTCGATGTTGTAACCCTCCTGCTTTCCCCCGAAGACGCGGAAAAGGCCGTTCTCGCCAGCGAAAGAGGCACCATTCATTTCGTTCTGCGCAATGGCGGAGACCATCGTCAGGCCGATGCCCTGCCTGTGGCTCTCGCTCAACTGGCCACCCTTCCCTCGGTCAAAGCCGCCGAAGTGACAGTAGCCGCCAGGCCCAGACGACTCGCTCCCAAACCATGGGTCGTGGAAACCATGATGGGGGATAAACGTTCTTCGGTGAGTTTCAACTGAGGCCTTTGCAAATGAGCAGACAGAGCACAATTCGAAGACTGACTACCGCCCTGCTGGCGGCCGCGACCTGTACCGCCGGGAGGGCCGGGGCATTCGCGCAGGCCACCTCGGTCTCCCCCGCACCCCTGCCTCTTAACGGCGCGATGAGCAGCAGCACTCAGGTGGTCGGAGAGCCGCTCCACATCCTGGTCGGTCGCTCGATGTTCGTCAGCACCGAACACCGGCTGCGTCGCGTATATGTAAGCAATCCCGATGTTCTGGATTCGTTCACTTCCAGCCCCCATCAGATCGTCATCACAGCCAAAGCTCCTGGCCTCAGCACCGTTGTGCTCTGGGACGAATCCGGCGAATCGCGCGCTTATCTGATCAATTCCGATGTCGACGTGGGCTACCTGCATCACGCCCTCCAGGATGCGTTTCCCAATGAAAATATCCGCGTCGAAGGACGCGGCGACCAGGTCGCTCTTGCCGGTACCGTTTCCAGTTCCGATACATCGGACGCCGCAGTCAAGCTCGCCGGCCTCTTTTCCAAGGATGTCGCGAATTCCCTGCAGGTGCTCCCAAAGCACACTCCTCAGGTTCGGCTGAAAGTACGCATCATCGAGATCGACCGATCCCGCGCCGAGCAACTCGGCTTCAACTTCTTCGGTCCCGGAGTGAACTCTTTCAGCTCCTCCACCGGGCAGTTCGGCGCTGTCACCGTCGGCAGCACCGCACCCGGTTCCGGCTCCGCTCCTACGTCGGGCACCTCTCTCTTGTCGTTGAGCAGCCTCCTGGGCCTGTTCTATTACAACCAGGACCTGCAGCTCGGCACAGCCATCCAGGCTCTCGAGAATAAACAGATCGCTCAGATTCTCGCCGAGCCCACTCTCACCGCGATCAGCGGAGAGAAGGCTTCCTTTCTCTCCGGCGGCGAGTTCCCCTACCCCGTCGTGCAGGGGGGAACAGGTGGATTTACGTCGGTCACGATTCAGTTCCGTCCCTACGGCGTGAAGGTGGACTTTACCCCCACAGTCCTCGCCGACGGCACGATCATGATGAAGGTCGCGCCCGAAGTGAGCGCTCTCGATTACTCGAATGAAGTTACGATCTCCGGATACACCATTCCAGCGCTTTCGACACGGCGCGCTGAAACTCAGATCGAACTTAAGAGCGGCCAGAGCTTCGCCATCTCCGGACTTCTGGATAACCGCACCACCGATCAGCTCGAAAAAATCCCCGGTATCGGCGATATTCCCATCCTCGGCAAGCTGTTTCAGTCAAAGGATGTGAAGCATTCCGTGGCCGAGCTGGCCGTCATCGTGACCCCGACACTCGTGGATCCGCTGTCGGACAACCCCACGCCCACTCAGCCGAAAATGGTCGTTCCGTTCGACAGCGAATCGAAAGTCGATAAGGGTCTTGCGCCCAAGGTCCCTCCCCCTCAGCCGCAAGCGGTTCCCCAGCAGGTTCCGATCCAGTAACGGAGAGACTTCCCTTATGAGCCAGCCGTCCCCCAATCCGCAGACTCTCACCGTTGCGCTGCTGACCGTCGGTCTTGACCGCGATCTGACGGATAAAATCGTCCAGGCCGCCTCCCAACACCACTGGTCAGTCAGCCACGACGATTTCGATGAATACGTCTCGGCTGTTCGCCGTCCCGCCATTTCTGGGGAAGCCAAAGCCGCCGACGCTGTCTTTGCGGTCATTGACTTCGATCGCGACCCGCAGGGCGCCGCGGAAACGGTCAGCTATCTGAATCAGCTTTTCTTCGGAAAGTTCTTTGCTGCTGCCCTGTCCGGCCGCAACGACCCGGATCTCCTGCTCACAGCCATGCGAGCCGGATGCAATGAGGTCCTGAAAAATCCCCTCGATGCCCGTCAGCTGGCCGACACTTTCGATCGCCAGGAAAGACAGTGGTCCAATTCCATGGGCCGCTCGCGGTCCACGGGTCATATCCTTTCCTTCTTCGGCGCCAAGGGCGGCGTGGGCACGACTACCGTAGCCGTTACCCTTGCCTACTATCTGGTCCGCCAGAAGAACAAGCGGGTGCTGCTCATCGACAACCACCCCGAGTTCGGCCATGTGTGTCTGTACCTAGGGCTCGACGGAACTCGCTATCACTTCGATGAGCTGATTCGCAACGTCAACAGGCTCGATTCCACTCTCCTCCGCGGCTTCATTGCCAAACACGGAAGCGGCCTCGAGGTTCTCTCTTCCCCGGAATCGCACGACCTTTCCCGTTCCGTCGATCCTGACGCTCTTGAACGTACTCTCGAGTTCCTGCGCGGCGAGTACGACTACATCATTCTCGATTGCGAAACCTCTCTCGAGGAAGTCTCGCTCGCCGTCATGGACCGCTCCGATCAGATCTACCTCGTCGCCACTCCCGACATCGGCGCGATTCGCGACCTTTCCCGCTACATCGACGGTCTCAGCCGCAATGAATCCACCTCGGCGCGCCTGCATGTCATCATCAACCGCTATTCGTCCCATGGCGCCATTGCCATCGAACAGATCGAGAAAGCCATTCGCGTACCCGTCGAAGTCCGGCTGTGCAATGCCTATACCGAGTGCCAGCGTGCCATCAATGTAGGCGAGCCGATCAGCATGGACAAGAAGTCGGAGATCTCTACTCAGTTCAGCCGCTGGACCACCATGCTCACGGGCGATGAAGCGGTCAAGACTCCGCCGCCAGCCCGCAAAGGCTTCTCTTTGTTCGGACAGAAAAGGACTGATTAGCGATGAGTGACCTGACTCTGAACCTCACCCAGTCGCGTCCTGACGGCGGCAATCTCCGCAACGGCAATACCGGATTAAGGACAGCCACGCCCGCCGCAAGGCCGCTGCGCGAAAAAGAACAGCAGGAGCTTAAATCAGCTGTCCATGCTGAGCTGATCAATCGTCTCGACCTTGAAAAGCTCGGCGAGGCGCAGGAAACTCGTGCCGGGCAGCAGCAGCTCTTTGCTCTCATTCAGCAGATCATCAGCGAACAGGGTGTTCCCCTCAGCTCGGCGGAACGGGATCGCGTCGCCCAGGAAGTCCTCGACGAAGTCTTCGGCCTCGGGCCCCTCGAGCAACTGCTCAAGGACGAAACGATCAACGACATTCTCGTCAATACCTGTAATGCGGTCTATGTGGAACGCCGCGGCGTTCTCAGCCGAACCAGCGTCACCTTTCGCGATAACCGCCACCTCCTCCAGGTGATCGACAAAATCGTTTCCGCTGTCGGCCGCCGCGTCGATGAATCGACGCCCATGGTAGACGCCCGCCTCAAAGACGGTTCCCGCGTCAACGCCATCATTCCGCCGCTCGCCATCGATGGCCCGATCCTCTCGATCCGGCGCTTCGGTTCCTCGCCTCTGACCGCCGAAAAACTTATCCAGAACAAAGCGATGACCCATCCCATGATGGAGATGCTGCGCTCCGCCGTCCAGGCCCGGCTCAATATCGTCATTTCCGGCGGCACCGGTTCCGGAAAAACTACGCTGCTCAATGCCCTGTCCAGCTTTATCTCCGAGCGCGAGCGCATCGTGACCATTGAAGATTCAGCCGAACTCCAGCTTCGCCAGGACCACGTGGTCCGCCTCGAAACGCGCCCCCCCAACGTCGAGGGCAAGGGCGCCATCCGCCAGCGCGAGCTGGTCATCAATGCACTCCGTATGCGCCCCGACCGCATTGTCCTCGGCGAGGTCCGCGGCGAGGAAGCCATGGACATGCTCCAGGCCATGAATACTGGCCATGACGGGTCCATTACCACCATTCACGCCAACACTCCCCGCGACGGCCTGGCTCGCCTCGAAACCATGTGCCTCATGGGAGACATTCGACTCCCCGAGAAAGCCATTCGCCTCCAAATCGCGTCCGCCATTCACCTCATCGTGCAGGTCGCCCGTATGAGCGACGGCAGCCGCCGCATCACCCACATCTCCGAACTCACCGGCGCCTACAGCGACGTCATCAGCATGCAGGATATTTTCGTCTTCGAGAAAGAAGGCATCGGCGACGGGGGCAAAGTCAAAGGAAGATTCCGCTCCACCGGCATCGTGCCGAAATTTACCGAACGCCTGAAGGCCGCCGGCATTCCCATTCCGCACGGCTTGGTCGATCACTCTGTCGAAGTTTGAGACTCTCCGCCCATGTTGATTATCGCCTCCAGCTTCTTCGCCGTCCTCCTGATCACCTTCGCCGTAGTCATTTCGGTGGTGGCCTCCCCTACCCGCGTCGATAAGGTCCTCCAGGCCCGCCTTGCTTCTATTTCCACCGGCAAGGGAGGCATCTCCGCCGCCGCTCTCGGGGCCAGCGAACTCCTGCGCAAAACTGCGACCAGCCGCTTCGACTGGATCGGCCAGTCCATCAGTAAATACATCTCAATGCAATCGCTCCAGAAGTGGATCTCCCAGGCCGCTATCAACACCACGGCCTCGGCATTGCTGGTGCAGACCGCCGCTGCCGCCGGAATCGGCTTCGTGATCGCTTTCTTCTTTTCCCACATCTTCGGCGTGGAACTGGCCGCGACGGGCGTCTTTGCCACTCTGCCCTGGGCCCGCATCGCCTTTGCCCGCTACCGCCGCTTGCGCGCTTTCGATAAGGCCCTGCCCCATGCCATCGATATGATGGCCCGCTCCCTGCGTGCAGGTCATTCTACTTCCGCCGCTATTGAAATCATGGCTGAGGGCGCCCCCGAACCCGCCAACTCCGAATTTAGTGAGGTTTTCCGCCAGCAGAACTTCGGCCTCCCCCTGCGCGATGCGCTCATGCAGCTGCTCGACCGCGTACCCTCCCAGGATCTCCGCGTTATGGTTACCGCGATCGTCGTGCAGCGGGAAACCGGCGGCAATCTCGTCGAGGTTCTCGACCGCACCGTCTTCGTTATCCGCGAGCGCCAGCGCATTCAGGGCGAGATTCGCACCCAGACTGCCCAGGGGCGCCTAACCGGCTGGATTCTCACCTTGCTCCCGGTCGTCGTGATGGGGCTGATCAACCTCATGGATCCAGGATATTCAAAGCCCCTGCTCAATGACCCCATCGGACACAAACTTCTGCTGCTCTGCGCCTGCCTCATCCTGCTCGGGGCTTTTTTCATCAACCGCATCATCAATTCAATCGACGTATAGGCGAAGAAAACCATGATGATCTTTTTCTACATTGCACTCTCCTTCACGGTCTTCTTTGTCATTACCCTGCTGTGCGCGCCCTTCCTGCTTCGGCCCTCGCTCCAGGCCCGGCGCCTGCTGGACATCGTCACCAGCAGTCGCCCCGATAAACGCACCGTCCGAACCAAAGAAGTTGCCAGGGACCGGCTCCTCTCCCTGGCCCGCGCCTTCCGAGCACGCCTCGGACTCTCCGAAGACGAGAAACTGAAGGAACGCTTCGTTACCGCCGGCCTCAAAGGAGGCAGCCAGGTCGACCTCTATTTCACCGCGCGCTTCGTTGGGCCGGTCGCCGGCATCCTGGGCGGTACCTTCATCCACTCCAACACCGCTTTCTGGTGCCTCGCCCTTGCCGCCGTAGGCTACCTTCTTCCGGATATCTGGCTCACCCGAGCTGTCAATCGCAGGAAAAAGAGGATCCAGAAGGGCATTCCCGATGCAATCGACCTCCTGGTGATTTGCGTGGAAGCCGGCCTCGGCCTCGATCAGGCGCTGCTCCGCATCGGCCAGGAAATTTCCGTCAGCTACCCCGAACTCAACGAGGAGTTCAACCAGGTCAATCTTGAACAGCGCGCCGGTAAACCCCGGCTCGACGCATGGCAGAGCATGGCGGACCGCACCAAACTCGAGGAATTCACTGCCCTCGTCACCATGCTGCAGCAAACCGATCGCTTCGGCACCCCTATCGTCCGCGCGCTCAGCCGTTACTCCGAAGAGATTCGCATCTCCAGACGCCAGCGCGCCGAGGAGGCCGCTGCCAAAACCAAAATCAAGATTCTGTTTCCCCTTGTCTTCTTTATCTTTCCCTGTCTGTTTATTGTCCTTTTGGCTCCAGCGATTCTTACTCTGAGCTCTAACCTTAAATGATCATGGAATTCCAGAATCGGCTTCAAATCGTGTGCGCCAGTCGCCTCCGGGTGCACCTGAAAGGAGATTTGCTATGGAATCGTCTCTGATTGTGCGCGTTGTTGCGCTGACTTTGGCCGTTGTCGTCGGCGTCGTCATCATTCTGCGTAGAAGGAAGTCGAAGTCGGCCTGATCTATGGTCGCTGACAGAATCACGTTCAATTTCGGCGCCAGCCGGGAAAGGAGTATTGCTATGGGTACGTCCCTTATGATTCGTGCAGTCGCGGGTGCTCTCGGTGTCCTCGTGTTGGGCGTTATCGTCCTGCGCAGAAAGAGAACCAACTGAATTTTTCAGGCCGCAATACGTCCTGGTTCAGTCCCGGGACCTCACTTACCAGCGTCGATCACGGCCGCGAATAATGAGCTCCTTCGCGTGTGCGAGATTATCGCGCATCGACGGCAACAGACCGCCTGCAACCGGCGGAGAGGCAGAGCCTTGTGCAATTTCTGACTGTTACTATTCCCCAGAAGGCCGAAACCATCGGTTCTCGCATCGGTCTGGCCGATACCTTTCTCTCGCGCTTGATCGGCCTTCTAGGGCAATCTTCACTCGACGATGGTGCCGGCCTTCTCATTCAACCCTCCTCTGGGGTGCACACCCTCGGTATGCGCTTCGCCATCGACGTCGTCGCCCTCGATAAGAACCTGCGCGTCCTCAGGACCTGGCAGCGTCTCCCCCCTTGGCGTGCCACCAGCATCAATCTCAAAACCCACAGCGTGCTCGAGCTTGCTCCCGGAAAAATCCGCCAGCACAATATCGAGCCTGGCGACCAGCTCGTCCTCTCCCCTGTTTAAGCTATCTGCCTACCCATCTATTCGGCTCAATTCAGTCTCAATACCCCACCGTGAACCTCTCCCGCACGTACCTCGGCTGCTCCAGCTCATCGACGAGCGCAATCGCATAATCCTCTGCCGAGATCCGGCTCTGCCCCCCGTCATCCACTACGAGGTGGTCCTTCCCAAGCCGGAACGTCCCTTTGCGCTCACCGGGCTCGATCAAACCCGCCGGGCTGAAGTAGGTCC
>CAZSWI010000001.1:0-59411 GCA_964610635.1 uncultured Acidobacterium sp. | reverse complement strand
CCTGTTGACACAAATAAGCTGGCCGCCCCGCCCACAACGATGACCCTGCGAACTCCCGCCTCTCTTGCCGCCGCCAGAATTCCCCGGGTAATCTCGATAAGCTGTTGTTCGGCGCCATTCGGAGGACTGTATGCGCTGATCAACGCATCTGCCCCCTCCAGTATTTCCTCTAGCGCCCGGCCATCGCTCACATCCCCCTTCACGACTTTGACACCCTCCCGGCCTTCAACCTTCGACGGGTTTCGCACTACCGCAGTAACCTCATACTCCCTCGAAACCAGTTCCTCCAAAATGCGGCTTCCGATCATGCCGCTTGCTCCAATCAGCGCCACTTTCATCCTTTGCCTCCGATATAACGATGCTCGCTCAAATCGCGGTCTTTCTGCCGTTCATTTCGAACTTTTTGAGACTTGTTCGTTCCAACAACCATCCTTAGTACAATGCCCCGCTCCGCTCTCAGTCCCGCCAAATCCGGTAAGTGCGATGAGGAGTCCGTTTTCGTCGAGCTCGCTCGAACCTCAGACCTGCTCTCCCGCGGCCCGGCACAGCTCCTCAAAGAACACGACCTTTCCGCGAATCAGTACAACGTACTCCGCATTCTGCGCGGCGCCCCGGACGGCCTTCTGTGCGGCGAGATTGCCGCGCGGATGATCTCCCGCGATCCCGATATTACCCGTCTGCTCGACCGCCTTGAAGAGCGCGACCTCATCGGTCGATGCCGCCAGCACCCCGACCGCCGCAAAGTCCTTGTGCACATTGCACCGCGGGGCCTTGACCTGCTCTCTCAGCTCGATCAGCCGGTCTGCGCCCTCCACCGTCGCCAGCTCGGCCATCTCGGGCCTAAGAAGCTTCACCAACTCGCGCGGCTGCTGTTGGCCTGCCGGAAGTAAACAGGACGATTTTTGTTTTGCCATTATTTGTTGCAACGAATAACCTCACAATGAATCCAAAGCCAAGGAGGACAACACCAGCCATGAGCGCTACCGCCGTTTCGCCCACCAATGCCACAAGCACCTGGACCATCGATCCCGTCCATTCCATCGCGGAGTTTCGCGTACGACACCTGATGATTTCAAACGTCCGCGGCCACTTCACCGGAGTCACCGGCAAGCTCACCTTTGACCCCGCAGACTTCGAAAAGTCCCGCGTCGAAGCGTCCATCGATGTCAATAGTATCGATACCCGCGACCCCCAGCGCGACACCCATCTTAAGAGTCCCGACTTCTTTGATGGCGAAAAGTTTCCCGCTCTGACCTTCAGCTCTTCCCGCGTCACTCGCACCGCCGCCGGGCACGTCCTCGTCTCCGGACCGCTCACGATCCACGGCGTCACCCGCGAAGTCGAATTCACAGTTGAGGGACCAACTCCGCCCGTAAAAGACCCCTGGGGTAACACGCGGGTCGGAGTCTCTGCATCGACCAAGATCGACCGGAGGGAATTCGGCCTGACCTTTAATGCTGCTCTCGAAACCGGCGGCGTGATGGTGGGCGAAGAGGTTGCCATTAACCTCGAACTTGAATTCGTCCAGGGCTGAAGCGGATCGAAACGCCAACCGATATTTACTTGAGCCGGGAATCGTCTGTAAAAATATGATCGACAGACAGGGGTTCACCGGCGATTCCCGGCAGCGCGATAATTCGGGCCCGGCTGCGAGTGCGCGGCGTAGTTCAGGGCGTTGGCTTCCGTCCTTACGTCTATAAACTGGCGCGTAGCCAGGGCCTCGCGGGATTTGTATTGAATTCGTCCCGTGGCGTTTTCATCGAAGTGGAAGGCGATCCGGCAACCATCGACGCCTTTGTCTCCGCGCTGCCGGCCGAGGCCCCGCCGCTGGTCCGCATTGCCGAAATCATCCGCTCGGATATCCCCGCCGTTGGCGACTCCGGCTTTACCATCCACGAAAGCGATGCCGAAGGCTCGGCGTTTGCCTTAGTCCCACCGGATATTTGCGTCTGCAACGATTGCCTCTCCGAATCCTGCGATCCCGCAGATCGACGCCATGATTACCCCTTCACCAACTGCACCAATTGCGGTCCGCGTTACAGCATCATCCTCGACGTCCCCTACGACCGCCCCATGACCACCATGGCGGATTTCGCCATGTGCGACAACTGTCGGCGCGAGTACGAGAATCCCGAAGATCGCCGCTTTCACGCGCAGCCGAACGCCTGCCCAGTTTGCGGACCCCACCTCATCCTCGTCGAATCCGGTCAGCCCGGACCGGCTGAACCGCAGACCTCTCGTGAAATCCTCCAACGCGTCGTGGATCTGCTCCGCGCCGGCGGAATCGTCGCCTGGAAAGGTCTCGGCGGCTATCAACTGGCCTGTGATGCTCGACAGCCTTTCGCGGTTGAACAGTTGCGCCGCCGCAAACGGCGCAGCGAAAAACCCTTCGCCATCATGGTTGCGGATGCAGATGTCGCCGCCTCTCTCTGCTTTGTATCGGACCAGGAGCGTTCCGTTCTGGAAAGCCGCGAGCGCCCCATCGTGTTGCTGCGCCGGCGCCCAGCCCCAAAACTCGGCGCGCCACTCGCCGATGCTGTTTCGCCCGGCAATCCGGCTACCGGCGTCATGCTACCCTGCACCCCCATGCACGACATTCTGTTCAGGATCCTGCGCGAGCGCTGGGCCACTAACGCCGCGCTCATTATGACCAGTGGCAACATCAGCGAAGAACCCATCGTCATCGACAACGCCGAGGCTGAAGAACGTCTCGCCGGCATCGCCGACGCTTTCGCCCACCACAACCGCCGCATTCACACCCGCGTCGACGACTCCATCGTCCGCGTCGTCTCGAACGTTGCCGTGCTCCTCCGTCGCGCTCGTGGATACGCTCCCCAACCCGTCTGGCTCGGCCGAGGAGAAGCGGAAGTCCTGGCCTGCGGCGCTCAACAGAAAAATACCCTCTGCCTCACCCGCGCCGGATTTGCCCTGCCCAGCCAGCATCTCGGCGATCTCGAAAACTTCGAGACCCTCTCCTTCTTTGAGCAGACCTTAGAACGCATGTGCCGCCTTTTTCACGCCAGGCCCACCGGTGTCGCCCACGATCTTCACCCTGGCTACCTCAGCACCCAGTTTGCTCAGAAGATGGAGGGCGTACGCCGTATCGGCATCCAGCACCACCACGCCCACATTGCCAGTTGCATGGCCGAGCACCATCTCGAAGGCCGCGTCATCGGGATCGCCTGGGACGGCACCGGATTTGGCACCGACGGCACCATCTGGGGTGGCGAATTCCTCGCAGCGGATTACCTCACCTTCGATCGCTACGCCCGCCTCCGTCCCGTGCTGCTCGCTGGCGGCGACTCCGGCGTGCGCGAGCCATGGCGTGTCGCCCGCAGCTATCTGCTGGACACTTTCGGCGCAATTCCCGACACGTACGGTGCGTTTCCGGACCAACCCACTTGGAGCCAGATGGCCTCACCTGAGCGCCTCCGCGTCATCGATACCATGCTCCAGCGCCGCGTGAACACCATCCCCACGTCGTCTGCCGGCCGCCTCTTCGACGCAGTCGCTTCCCTCATCGGCCTGCGCCACACCGTCTCATTCGAAGGCCAGGCTGCGATGCTGCTCGAAGCCGCGGCCGACGTCAACCCCGTCTTAGCCGCCGACCCCTATGCCTTCTCCCTCGCTGGCGCATCCCCTGTCGAAATCGATCTGCGCCCCATGATCTGCCAGATCGTCGGGGACCTCGATCGCAACCAGGCACGGACCCACATAGCGGCCCGCTTTCACAACACCCTAATCGCCGTTATCGCAGCGGTCTGCCGGCGCATGCGCGCGGATCTGCAACTCAACCGCGTCTGTCTCAGTGGCGGCTGCTTCCAGAACGCACTGCTGCTTTCGGGCTGCCTCGAAGCCCTCGGCCACGAAGGATTCGAAGTCTTTTTTCAACGCGAAGTCCCCGCCAACGACGGCGGAATTTCTCTCGGCCAGGCAGCCATAGCCTGCGAACAACTCCGCCAGCTAGGCTGACGCGGGGCGCCCTGCCACCGCCCCGCGCCGACGTTCCAGAAAGCCGATCAGGCGGCGTAGCGCATCGCGGGTGGAGGTTGTGACCGATGACCATCAGTGACAGCGGTGCGCAGGCCCGAGGCACAGCGGATACGACTGCTGTGTGTTTTCGCCAAATCGAGTGCCCCACGTTCCCATGAAGGTCAGCAAACTCGCGGTGTGGACCTTTAGCTCTGCGGGCCATGGCCTTGTGTAATTTCGCCCTCAACCGTGCCGATTATTCCAGTAACCGGATGCATTATTTGCACAATGACAAATAGGTTGCCCGAAATCCTCAGTTTTTGTGCAAATCCTCGTGAAAATCACTTTTTTTTGCAATCAGTCTGTGTACTATTCGCTTAACAACTGACTGAAACTTCCACCGGACTGTCGAGATCGCGGACACGATGGGGCAGATTCGTGCGGTGATCCGCATCCGGCAGCAATTGCCGGCAGAGCGGATTTCTGCCGAGATGGGCTCATAGGAGCCTCTCAAGCCAGTCTGCACGACAAAATCTATCGCCGGATCTTTTCGATGAATTTGCTCTATAAGCTCTCGATTGGCTTGTCCATGCTCGTCATTTTGGCCCGCCCCGCATTTGCAAGCGTAACTGTCAGCAGCCCCGGTAATGGGGCGGACGTCTCTTCACCCTTTACCCTCTCCGCCGATGCCGCAGCCTGTTCATCGCAGAACGTATCGGCCATGGGCTATTCCTTCGACAGCAGCAGCAGCACAACAATCGTCAACGGCACCTCGATCCAGACCTCCGTGTCGTCAAGCGCCGGATCCCACACTCTTCACGTCAAGGCATGGGGCAATCAGGGCGCATCCTGCGTCACCGACGTCGCCATCACGGTTGGAGCCATCCCCGTGAACTCTGCCCTGACCATTCCCAGCGACGCCGTCAGCGTCAGCAACGTTCAGGCCCTCGGCACCTGGTCTGCCACCAACGATTCCGGCGGAGTCGGCAGCTCGAACGGATCGACACAGATCGTCGGTTCCCCTTCACTCGCCGGGGGCACCCGCCAGTTCGTCAGCAATTACTCCAACGGCGGCGATGAGCGGTACAGCTACTCCTTCGCAGACGACACGACCTCCACCAACTTCGTCTACGACGGGTACGTGTACCTCACCAGCTCCTCCTCGAAAATCGCCAACGTGGAGATGGACCTTAATCAGACCATGGCCAATGGCCAGACGGTCATCTTTGGATTCCAGTGCGACGGCTATTCCAGCACCTGGGACTACACCGCCAACACCGGCTCGCCCACCAAGCCTGTCGACGTCTGGGTGCACTCGGGCGCATACTGCAATCCCCGCGGCTGGAGCATCAACACCTGGCATCACGTGCAGATCAGCTTTTCCCGCAATAGCTCCGGACAGGTCACCTATAATGCGGTCTACCTCGACGGCCTTGAAGAGCCAATCAACGCCACAGTGTCATCGGCCTTCGCACTCGGCTGGGCACCAACAATATTGACCAACTTCGAGATCGATGGCCTCGGCTCCGGTGGCTCGGCCACCGTCTATCTGGACAATCTGACCGTCTATCGCTGGTAGGTGCGCGGCCAAACGAGAAAAGAAAGGAGGGGCTCCAAGGGAGCGCCCTCCTCAGAATCAGCTTCAGGAAGGCCGTCAGAAGCTGAAACGCGCCTGAAGTTGCACGGTCCTGCTGCCTAATGCACCGCCGGCTACGCCGAAATCCCCATTGACGTTTGTAATCGCTCCCGTCGGCCCGACCGCACCGACGTTGGTATCGATCGTCCCTGTGTTGATGTTGGTCTTGTTGAATAGATTGAAGGAGTCGATCCGAACCTCAAAGTTAGCGTTCTCCCCAAGGATTTTGTTGCCTGGCAGACCAAAAGCCTTACTCAGGCTGGCATCCACGTCGTTATAGCCAGGCCCATTGAGGCTGTTCCGTTCGATTCCAGGCAGCGGACCCGGAGCTGTCATTGGAAAGGCCGGCCCTTGTGTATAAGTTGGGCCGGCAAAGTAGGTGGTCCCATTCCCGCCAAAATTCGGGTTTGTGTTCGCCTTAAACGTATCGTTGGAGGTACTGCTTCCCGCTCCTCCCAGATACTTCGAGGGGCGAACCGAGCCGTACCCGCTTCCTTGGAAATAGATCCCCGTGGTGTTGTACTGCGGATTCCACGGAAAGCCGCTGTCCAGGTTGAAAATCCCGCTCAGCGACCAGCCTCCCGCCACCTTCTCCAGCAACGAATTCCCATGGAAGAAGACCGGCTGCCACAGGCCGAACAGCTTAAAGGCATTGGTCACGTTATAGTCGGAGCGTGCGTAGGCCGCGTGCGTGTTATACGGGTACGGATCCTCCGAGTAAGGTCCGGAGTTCTCGTCCATCGCCTTGCCCCACGTATACTGAGCCGATGCCTGAAAGTGGTCCGCGAAATTATGGGCCAGCGTCGCCACCAGGGCGTTGTAATTGCCCGTCCCGGAATTCTCGTAGTAATCGAAATAGTTGACTATCGGATTCAGCGCTAACCCCTCCTGCGCCGCGATCGCGTTCCACTCGTTCTGGATCAGCAGGTGCCGCATTTCGCTCCCCTGATAACCCACGGTCGCTACGGAATTGAAAGGCAGCTGGTAATCCGCCTCCAGCGAATAGTGATAATTGGCAATAGTTTTCGCGTTGGCTGGAAATCCAGTCAACGACGTCGTACCGGTCAAGGGCAAGTTTGCGCTGCTGAACGATGTAATAGCGTTCGGGTTAGGCGCATACCCAAAAATCGAGTTAATGCTTGTGGCTGTCTCGTAAAGAATTCCGGTCCCTTTGCATGTTGGGTTGGTGGTGTAGGGATATGCGCATGTATAACTCGCGTTCACCGCGTTCGGAGGATTGCCGTTGCCATTCGCCGTGATCGCGATTTCATTCTGGTTATAGTTGATCCCGAAGCCGCCGCGCAGCACACCCTTACTACCGGTTAGTCTTGGCTGCCAGGCAAATCCGAGCTGGGGTCCCCAGTTATTTTTCTGCGGAGCATAAAGATTGCCCCCAACCCGAACATTCAACCCGGTCAGAGGATCGCTGCCGTTACCGAATTGCGCAACATCGAGGTTGTCTTCTTTCGAAGAGAACGACCCAAAGTACGAATAACGCAGTCCTAAGTTAATTGTCAGGTTCGGACGGATCTTATAGTCGTCCTGGACGAAGAAGCCCCATATGTCCGTGCGATCGTCCTGGCGGTTGGCGAATGGCACGCCGGTTGAGTGGTCAAACTGGCCGCTTTCGAAATAGGGCGCGTCGTTCGCGAAATCCCAGAGATTGTGAAAATTGAATCCCGGACGAGCCGCGTAGATCGGATTGTTCAGATAGTAGAGGCGCGTCAGTTCCCCGCCCGCCTTGATGCTCTGCTTTCCCAGAACCTTGGTCAGGACGTCATTGTAAGTGTAAGTCCATTGATTCAGGTTGCTGGGCCCTGGCGCACCGAAGAACTGGGGATTAGCGTCATCAATATTGTCGATGTTGTCCTGAGGGAGGCCAAACGGCTCCTGCGAATTGCTCGTAGCCTCGTTCCAGCGCCAGCCCGCTGCGTTCGCGCGCGCCTGGTTCAGCAACGATGCCGAGAAGGTATGGTTCCAGTCCAGCGTGAACGCGTCGTTCACCTGTGAGTGGTGCCATAGGTTCGCCGAACGAGTAGGTCCGTTATAGAAAGTCGAAGTTTCCGGCTGCCAATAGATCGCAAACGTCACGCGATCCTTGTTGGTTACATCCGCATCCAGGCGCCCATTGTACTGGGTCTGCGAAACTGTCGTCGGATCCGTAGTGTTGAAGAACGCCAGATCGGGTATGCCATCCAAACCGCCCCCTACCCCGGGCGTCCCGGAACTGCCGCCGTATGTCAGGTCTTGGCGCCCAAGTCCCGTCGTCAGCGGCGATCCCACATCGAGGCCCCCGCTTTCCGTATTGCAGTTCACGCCTTCCTTCAGACCGATGGAGGTACAGGTGCGGGCAACCATGGAGGTCGCGGAAACGCCCTCGCCCTTATACGAAAGATACTTTCCGGCGATGCTGCCCGAAGTTGCCGCCGACGAATCGAATTGCGATGTTTCGTACCAGCCCTGCGCCGTGGTGTTCGACGAGAGTGGGCTGGTTTCGAAGTTGAAGAAGGCAAAAATCCTGTTCCTCCACAGAGGGCCACCCAGACTGCCGCCGTAATTGTTGAAATCCTGGTTGTACCGGTTCACCCCGCGCGATGCCGCCCTCTCGGCTGAAGTGGTCCCGACTCCCGCTTTATTCGATCCCGGTCCATTCCATCGCTGGTAGGCGTTCAACCCTGGGCGCGAAGCCTTGAAAAATGCGCTGCCGTGCACGGTGTTGCTGCCGCTCTTGGAGGTAACTTCCATACGCGCGCCAGTGAAGCGGCCATCCTCCGCGTCGTAGCTGTTGGCCACCACGTGCAGGCTGTCAACGGAGTCTTCGCTCGGCGTGATCACCGACGTGCCGCCCCACACCGCGCTCACCGTGCTGATGCCGTCCACGCTGACGCTGTTCGTTTCATACTGCCCGCCGCGATCCTGGATCTGGGGACCGTTTTCCGTCTGGAAGATGCCCGCCGAACTTCCCCCGCTTCCGCCTGGTCCCTGGTTGCCCGGGTAGTTATAGGTACCACCGCCGCTTCCCTGCGCCCCATTGCCAAACACACCGGGCGTCAGCTGCGCCAGCTGAAAAACGTCTCGGTTGAACGATGGCATGTGCTGTACTTCGTTGCTGCTGATCGTGGCGCTCAGCGTCGCGGTATCCGTAGGCAGGCCTTCGGTGACACTCGAAACCGTCACTGTCTCCTGCGCCGCGCCCACCTGGAGCGTCACGTTCACCGTGTTCTCCTGCTCGGGAATAATCTCCACCTGGGTGAGCACATTTTTCTTGAAACCAGCGTGCTCCACGGTCAGCGAGAAATGCGCCGGCGGCAACGCGTTGAACGTATAAATCCCGTTAGCGTCCGATGTCACCGTTACGCTGTCGTTCGTGTCGATGTTCAGCAACGTGACGGTAGCGTTGGACACCACCGCGCCCTGCGGATCCGAAACCACGCCGCGCAGGGATGCGTTGTACTGAGCATGCATTGCTGGCGTCAGCCAGCAGGTAAGCAGTGCTAGCAACACAACGGCGCGCAAACTGAAACAGCTGTTTCTCAATTCTGAGGGGTTGAAACCAAGGAATGCCCAGGACAGGCAAGGTTTACCTGACGTTCGGTATTGCATAACTGAACTCTCCCTTAAAAACCCAGGCTTGCCGTGCGGCACCCTGGTCCGTAAATCGATCGCATCCTGGAAGGCTTGGGACAGCGGGTACCTGCCTTCCCTTTGTGTGGTACAAACGATTGTGCCGCTTTGCGCAAACGTTTGTGCTGCGATCACGATTGGTAACACTCGACAGATGGAGATGTCAAGTGCCAGCATTCTAAAGTATTTAGTTCGGCTCTACCTTTCCGTCAGCCAGCGCATGCCGCCTGACTTTCGTCGCGCGTGGTTTGGAGGCACAAGATGAATTGCTCGGGGACACACCGGACCCTGGCGGGACTGACGCTGGTCGCCTTTCTTGCATCGCCGTTGTGCGCGCGTGCTGATCAGAGTTTCTCCGCGCAAGTCTTTTTCGAGAACAGCCTCTCGCCAACCGATTACTTTTACTCCGCCGGTAAGGCCATATCCCCCAGCACGCTGCGCCTCGTCGACGGCAAGTTGCCGATCGAGACCACGGCCTTTATCAGCGCGCCGAACGCGCTTTCTCTTGAATGGCTGTCGGCTCCCGATGGAGGATGGTCCGCGGAACTGCGACTCTACGATTGGCGCAACCGCACCGTGGACTTCCCCGGCGCCAATCTTTGGCTCTGGCTTTTTGCGCCTGGCGGAATCCGCGCCCGGGATCTGCCCCACCTCGCCCTCCACGACGCCGAAGGGAATTTCACCTGGCCTCTCGAACTCAGCTCTTTCACCAGCGACCTTAGCCCAGGGAAATGGAAGCGCGTTCGCATCCCGCTTATTGCTTTCCGAAGCGCCTCTTTGCACCCGTTTGGACCGCACCACCTGAACAGATTGATCTTCGTCCAGGGCGAGCCCGACGCGGCTCCGCACACACTCTTGATCGATGACATTCGCATCGAAGATAATCCGCCGCCCCATCAGGCCGCGCCGACGGCGCCCCAGGGGGTCGAAGCCAAAGGGTTCGAACGTCACATCGACATCACCTGGAACCCTCTGCGCGATCCCACGCTCGCGCAATACGTTGTCTATCGCTCCCGCGCCGCTCAGCCGTTCCAGCCGATCGGAGTGCAGCGGCCGGGCGTCAATCGCTTCTGCGATTACACCGGCGACCCCCACATGACCGCCTCTTATCGCGTCACAGCGCGAACTTCCGCGCTGCGTGAATCTCCGCCGTCCGCGCCAGCAACCGCGTCGACCCATCCTATGTCCGACGACGCGTTGCTCACTATGGTGCAGGAGGCGTCCTTTCGCTATTACTGGGAAGCGGCGGGCCCTAACTCCGGAATGACCCGCGAAAGCACTCCGGGCAACGACGACATCCTTGCCCTTGGCGCGAGCGGTTTCGGCATCATGGCCATCGTTGTGGGGGTCGACCGTGGATTCATTTCTCATCAGCAGGCGATCGACAGGCTCCTGCGGATTACCGCTTTCCTGGCCGCTGCGGACCGCTTTCATGGCGTCTGGCCGCACTTCCTTAGTGACTCAACTGGTCATCGCTTACCCGTCTTTGACATATACGACGATGCCGCGGATCTGGTGGAAACGTCGTTCCTGATGGAGGGGCTTCTGACTGCGCGGCAATACTTCAAAGCAGACGGTCCATCCGGGAATGCGTTATACCGGCGCATCACCGGCTTATGGCAGGGAGTGGACTGGGACTGGTTCCGCGCAACTCCACGACGCGATGCGCTTTACTGGCATTGGTCGCCTGAGTATTCCTTCTACATCGCTAATCGGCTGACTGGGTGGAACGAGGTGATGATTACCTATCTTGAGGCGATAGCCTCTCCCACTCACCCCATTCCTGCGAGTAACTACTACAGCGGCTGGGTGGGTGAGGGCATAGACAATCATTACGCGAACGGCAAGAGCTACTACGGCATTACGCCGTCTGTTGGCGGCGGAACCGGTGGCCCGCTCTTCTTCACGGACTACTCCTTCATGGGCTTCGATCCGCGCGGGATCCACGATCGCTTCACCGACTATTTCGACAACAACCGTGCGCAGGCGCTGATTAACCGAGCGTACTGCATCCAGAATCCCCACGGTTGGACGGGCTATGGCGCCGATGCATGGGGTCTGACCGCCGTCGACGGGCCCGAAGGCTATGTTCCCTATGAGCCAACGTTCGATCTCGACGACGGAACGATCGCGCCCACGGGAGCTGTCAGCGCCATGGCTTACACACCGCAGGAATCCTTGACGGCTTTGCGTCACTTTTATCGCGACCTCGGCGCTCAGGTATGGAGCATCTACGGTTTTCGGGACGCCTTTAACCTGCAGCGAAACTGGTACTCCGGCATTACGATGGGGCTTAATCAAGCCCCTATGGCGGTGATGATCGAGAACCACCGCACCGGCCTCATCTGGAAAACGTTTATGGCGAATCCGGAGTTACAGTCTGCATTACAGCGGATTGGCTTCCATCCGGACAAACAGTAACCCCGCATGTGGCTATTACCATAGCGGCTGAAAGGAACGTGATCGGAAGATACAACAAAGAACGCGGCAATCATCTCGCGGACAGCAAAGCGCCCGGAGACCGCAGCGTGAGCCTCAAAGAGCTCGCTGCCCATCTCGACCTTTCTCTTACCACTGTCTCTCGCGTGATGAATCACTCGGCGGCCCAGTTCCGTATTGCTGCCGGCACGCAACAACGCGTGCTCGAGGCGGCGGCTGCGCTTAAATACGTGCCCAATGCATTTGCGCGCGGACTAAGGAAGAAGCGAAGCTTCACCGTCGGCGTCATGGTCCCGGAAATCAGCGAAGGATACGCTGCCGCGGTCCTTAGCGGCATTGGCGACGCCCTCCTTCAGGAGAAGTTCTTCTACTTTGTCGTAAGTCATCGTCACCGCGCGGAATTGCTGGAAGGCTACCCTCGTTTGCTCCTTTCCCGGGCGGTCGAAGGAATCATCGCAGTCGACACGCCCCTCCACGATTCGCTGCCCGTCCCCATCGTCGCGGTATCGGGTCGCCATAGAAGCGGCATCCTCACCATCGAGCTCGATCACCTCACCGCCGCCCGTTATGCGCTTTCCCATCTTGCTGAGTTGGGCCACCGCAGAATTGCCTTCATTAAGGGTCAGACCTTCAGTTCAGATACAAAGGTCCGCTGGGAAGCTATTCGTAAGGTGTGCGCATCCCTCAACATTCCAGTTGATACGGAGCTTGTGGTGCAGCTCGAAGGCATCGATCCCGGCAGCGAGCCCGGTTATGTCGCTACCAGAAAGCTGCTAAGTCGAAAGCAGCGCTTTTCCGCCATTTTCGCCTTCAATGACGCATCCGCCATCGGCGCCATCACCGCACTACACGAAGCGGGCCTTCACGTACCCAGGCAAATCTCGGTGATTGGCTTTGACGATATCCCCACTGCAGCCACCATCCGCCCCGCGCTGACTACGGTCCGTCAGCCGCTTTATGAAATGGGACGAATGGCGGCGATGAACCTCCTCCAACTTATTCCGATTGGCACCAGCAGCCCGCCCCCGCAGTCCATCCTTGTCTCCCCCACCCTCGTAAAACGCCAGTCAACGGAGAAGGCCGTATCCAATGGATGAGGCCGTCGCGTAACTTATAACTCGCAAACAGGCATTGTCCAAGTGGTCTCATATATGGCGCAACGGCTTCGGCAAGCTGCATGCACCCCGCTTCGATGTCGGGTCACACCTGCATTCCAGTGATGTGCGGTTTTACGAGATCAGTTAGTGTGCGGATTTTCATCTCCTGCCGTGTCTCTCCACGAAGGGCGGCCTGCGACGTTGGGTCAGCCCAGGATATCAAATGCCGATTCATGGCGAGCGCCTGTGACCATAAGGCTCTTAACGCGGTCCACCGTTTCGATCCCTCCTCTTGCGCCGATCGCCGTGCAGTTCAGCGCCGCAGCACCGCAGGCGAAATCGAGGGTCTGCTCCAGCACCCAGCCCTGCAACAGCCCATAGATGAATCCGGCATGGAATATATCGCCCGCTCCGGTTGTATCCACTGCCTCGACGCGAAACGCCGGCCGATAGCAGAAATTTCGTCCGCTATAAGCCAGCACTCCGTCTCGTCCCAGCGTCGCGGCAGCCAACCGGCAACCAAATTTTCTTTGAATTCCCATCAGCGACTCCCTGAGATCGGCGCTACCCGTGAGCTGCTCAGGAATATCTCGGCTCACGATCAGATAATCGACCTTCGCGATCAAACCTTCTACGTCCGGGTACAGCTCGTCGATATCCGCTACAACGGGTATTCCAGCTTCCCTCGCCCAGCTCGCGGCTGTGGTCGCCGCAGCTGTATCGTGACCATCGAGATGGATGGCGCGAGCGTCGGTGATCCATTCCTTCCTGATCTCCCCGGGGCTGAGCGACAAACGTCCATCGCGTTTCCACAAGACAGTTCTCTCGCCGGAGTCTTCTACCAGAATGAACGCCTGCTGGCTGGGGCAACCGTGCGCGGTAATAATATGGGCTTCGACCCCTGCAGCAGCAAACTCCGCGCGATGGAGTTCTGCAGCCCGGTCATCGCCCAGCTTGCCCACATAGCGCGACCGCAGACCCCATCGCTGGCACGCGACCATGGCGCTTGCGACTTGCCCTCCCGGTAACACCGAAGCCGACCGAATCTCAACTTTTGCCCCCGAGGCGGGATAGCGTAATAGAGGAATCAGTGTATCCGTGGCATTCAATCCAACGCCGACAATATCCATAAGTTGATCTCTATTTAAGTGATGCTCACGGTTATAGCTGGTAGGCAGTCCCAGGCACGCTCACGCAAAGCGAGTTTTCTTCCAGAGCATCCAGCCGCAACCGGCCAGCACCATCGCCAGGATGACGGCCAGGGCTATAGCCCAGGAAGTCCGCACAGCAACCTCGGGAATTCGAGCGTATCGGGCAAACCACAGGAACACCCCCGCCGCCGCTACCATGATGAGGTAGTCCCACCATCGGCGCGGCTGGTTTCCGGAATCTCTCTCGACGCCACTTTGCGCAAGCATCGAGCCCGCAAGATCGAGATTGTAACGGTCGCACTCTCGCCGGATCGCACGCTCGCATGACATCGATTCGGCCGGCGAAACCGTAGCTCCGGCAATCAGCATCGCTCCCACAATCATCAGCCCCGATGCCGCCAGAGCCAGCACTCGCATTGACCCCTGCGCATGAGCCAGCTCGCCGAAGACAAGCACGCCCCACGCGAATCCCCATAACTGATTCGTGTTGGAGAGCGGAATGGCGCGGCTGATACCGACATATTTCGTTGCATACTGCTGGAGCAGGTCGCCAATCACCCAGCAGAATCCCCCCAGCAGCAACCACAAAATAGAAGCCCGCAGCCTATGCAGCTCAGGCCACAATGAGCCGAGACTTCCCGGCATGGCCGCGCCCAGGAACAGCATGGTTCCCACCTCTCCAAAGGTAAAGATCGTTACAAACGAGAGAGGGCTTATACCGGTGAGATAAGCTTTGCGATAGGGCACATACATCGTTCCCCAAAGCAAGCCCGCGCCCAGAGCGGCTTCCACCCCATGCAATGCACGTCCCGGCGATCCGGCCAGGAAATGAACGGAAAGCAGCGAAAGCAGGACTGAGCCAGCCACGATCGCTGCTGCTCCGCTCAGAACCTTCGCCCAGCTCCCCGCCGTTGCTCCCTTCAACTCATGAAAAAGCGCCCAACCCCACGCAATGCCGATCAGGGTATTGGTATTCCACAGCGGAAAGGCGATGGCCAGACCCACGTCACGGATGGCGAAAATCGTGAGCGTATTCGCGACCGCCCACAGAGCCCCCGCCAGAACCGCCCAAATAATCAGGTGCGGCCGCTGTCGCAGATCGCGCAGAACCGACTGGGTGCCCTTGATCATCACAGGCAGCGTCCAACGAGCAAGAAAAACCCCCAGCACCATGCAAAACGAGATAGCGAAAGGAGAATATCCCGATGCCACCAGACGGGCCGGCGCCTCGGCTGCACCCAGCCATGCTCCGGCGCCAAAAGCGCATGCCGTGCCCAGCCAGTATCTTGCGTAGGGAGCAAGAACGGGCGCGTCGGAGATTTGCTTCGTTACACGATTCGGAATCAATGTTGGCCGCGCCGTTTCTCCGGTGTTCCTTTTACATCAACCCGCTGAATCCATTACCGGTCGGTCCAATCTCGAACAACCTGGGCGACCACGTCAATAATACCGGCGCCGGTTTATTTGATAGGAGATGTCGTGCCGGCTGAATTCAAGACAGCGAGGATAGAATGCGCGCGCGAATCTCCATGACCCGATAGAGAGACCCGTAGCGCGGCAGCGAGGCTACCTTAGCCCGTTCAACAGCACGATGCCCAGCAGAAGCACAACCAGCGGTATCCAGAAGTGGCTGTCGGTTATTATGGCTCGCAGCATCGAACCTCCCAAAACCAGAAGTATAATCTCTCGCGTCAATCCAGCCCGCAGCGACAGCTAAATTGCGGTGCAATTTGGACGCCACCCATGCTCCTGAAACCGGAACCAGTGGTCGTCCGGGCTCGCAATGGACGATGTACAGAATATGCGCGTCGGGCCGCTTTCTGGCTTCCCGACGAGGAAGCCTCTTCGGACGGCTTACTTCGAGCTGCGGCAATCACTCTTAGAACTCAATTCTTCCCTGAAAGGCGATCATGCGCGGCGAACTGTCACCGCCGAGTCCCACACCCAGCAGACCGGTTGGCGGCGAAATTGTGCTGGTGATTGCACCGAATCCAGTTTGGGTTGCGGGCTCTCCCGGAATGCCGGCCTGATTTTCGGTCGGGAGCGCAAGATTTGGATGGTTGAAAACGTTAAAGAACTGCGTGTCGAGACGGAAGGTTACGCGTTCTGTGACAGCCACCTTCTTCGTCAGATAGACCTCTGAATAGGTGAAGTGTGGCCCCTGGTACTGATTGCGTCTGGAATTGCCAAACTGACAATTGACCGGTGAATCGCCGCCGGTGCAGGCGCCGGTATTGGGATCTACGACGGACGCGAAGCCATCTGGATTGAGCCATTGGCGAGCGCCGGTTTGCGTGACACCTGCCACTGCCGTGCTGCGATAGAGCGGAACACCTGGAACACGATTGGCATATTGGGGGCCGCTCCCCTGGAAGATGCCGTTGTTGTTCGCCGAATAAGGCGCGCTCAGAATGCTGAACGGAAGCCCGCTGTGCAGAATTGCGGTCTCGGCATACTGCCATCCACCCAGCACTCGATTCAGCGGCGAATGGTGCGAGTGGAAAGGAATCTCGTAGACGCCGAAAGCGGAAACGTTGTGGCGGACGTCGTAGTCGCAGTTTCCGTATTCACGGCGCAAGCTGCCAGGTAAAGGCGCAATGATACCCAGAGTCGAGAACGGAAGCAGTCCGCCGTTCGAGAGTTCATCCAGGCAATGACTGAAGGTGTAGTTGCCACGCAGCGTCAGACCTTTCCATTGCTTCGTCGCGCTGGTCTGAAGACCAGTGTAGTTGCTGCCCGCGTCGGTGCGGAACTCGTTGACGCCGCCAAATCGCGGATCGAGCGGCTGATTGTACGGAAATGGCGCAAAACAGCCTTGACACACGGTCTGGTAGCCATTCAACTCCACCTGGTACGGCTCGTGCACCGCGCGTGTACCGACGTAGTCGGCCCGCAGAGAGCCGCGATCGCCAAGCTGCCTCTCGACGCCAAGGCTCCATTCAAGGAAGTACGGGACCTTTAACGTGCCCGTCGGAAAAGTATTCAGGTTCACCGCCAGCGGGCAGATTGCGCTTCCGGCCGCAATCCCGGCGCAGGGCGGCCCGCCCGCTGCGAACTCAGTTTGAAAAGCCTGATTAGCCTGCGTTGTGGCGCCCACCGCGCTGCCAGAAATTCCGGGCGCGACCCCGACTCCGCCCACCTGCCCGTGAATGCCGCCGACAAACACCGGCGCATAAGGCGGATTGCCCGCTTCCAGATCCGCTATCTGTGCCGGGATGATGTCGTTGAAGACTCCTCCGCCGGCATGCAGAGCCAGTTTGTCAGAAGCTTTAAACGCTATCGAAGCACGCGGTTGCCAAACCACCAGCGGAGTGGCGGGAAACAGCCGATGAACGTTGGTCAGCAGATCCTGGTTCAACGGCTCATTCACATTGTGCGGCATGTCCAGGAAAGAACCAGATGGTCGCGCAAAGAGATTATGCTGGTTCACCGGATTTGTATTCCAGGTCGCGCGCAACCCTCCCATCAGCGCCCATCTCTGGCTGGCTTTGAACGTGTCCATGGTGTAGGCGTCGAGATTGCCAGCCGCGACAGGTTCCTTTTGTGTCACCGGGAATGCAGCTGTCGCGGTGGACGCCGCTCCGTAGGTGAATTGCGCAAGATCGGTATAAGTGACCAGGGGCACCACGCCCTCACCCAGGTCGTAATCGCTTACGTCGAGCCGCCGCGAATTTTCGCCGAACTTGAGCGTATGGCGCCCGCGCGTCCATGCCACGTTGTCGTTGGTCTGCCATTGGGTCACTTTGCGGCCCTGCGAATAGGTCTGATCGTTGCCGCCTACTGTGGTGAATGGTGCAGCCCCGCTGCCGGCAGCCAGAACAATCGGAAACGTCTGAAGCACCTGAGCATAGTCATGTGGCAAGAAGAGGCTCGAGTACCAACTCGCGCCGGGATTGAATTGGTTCACCAGATTCGGCGCAAACACGTGTGTGTATCCCGCCACCAACGTTCTCTGCGGCTGCGGAGAATAAGAGTTGAAGACAGGATTGATGGGGTCGGTATACGCGGCCTGTAGGCCGGTGTCTTGCTGAAACCGGTACCAGACGCTGTCGCGAGCATTGATGGTCTGGTCGGTCTTCACCACGATCAAATTTTCGCTGTCGCTGTTGTTCATCGATTGCGTGCGGATGTTCGCGCACCCAGCGCCATCCAACAGGGTGGTAGCGGACTGCGTTCCGGGGAGCAGGTTACCGTTCGGATCCAGCGGACACGAAAGGACCGGCGTCGGCGTTCCCGCCGTGCTGCGATAGAGCTGGAACATTTTTCGATAGAACTCCACCTCTCCCGCCTCTGCTGGCAGTTGAGTTCCATTGGTTGCATCAATCCCGCCCTGTGGCAACTGGCCCAGCACATATTGCTGATATGCCGGGGAAGGCACCGTCGTCCGCGCCACCAATGGCAGCGCAATGCGGATCCCCTCGTAGTGCACAAAGAAAAAGGATTTGTCTTTTCGAACTGGGCCCCCCACGCTTACACCAAACTCGTTCACAGTCGACCTCGGCTTCCGGGCCACGTTCCCGTTAGTGTCGTTCGCATGGAGGAAGTAGTCGGTAGCATTGAACAGCGAGCCATTCCAGATCTCGTACGCATCGCCGTGAAACTCATTCGACCCTGACTTGGTGAAATAGTTCACTTGAGAAGCCCCATACCGTCCCTGATCCACTGAATAAGAGTTCGTGTTGACCGTGGCGTCCTGCAGAGCGTCGAGTCCGATTACAAGGTTGGTCGACAGCCCGATATTTAATCCCAGAAAGGGGTCATTGGTGTCGTAGCCGTCCAGAATGTAGCCGTTCGAGGTTGCGGGCAGCCCGTTAAATTCGACGTTGCCGTAACCGCCCGCCGCTTTCGCGTCGTTCGAGGAGCCCGCGGTATTCATCAAAGCGCCCGGGGCGAACTGTGCAACGTAAGTGAGGTCCTGCCCCGGATTCGGCAGGTTCTCAATCGCTTTTGCTTCCAGCGTCGTCGACGTGTTTGGATTCTCAAGGCTCAGGAGCCCTGTCTGCGTCGTCACCTCAATGGTCTGAGAGGTGGCCGCAGGCGACAGGCTGAAGTTTATTGCTATGGTCTGTCCCACCGGAACCGTCGTGGGCGGAGACTCGGCCACCCCAAAGCTGCCTGCCTCAACCGCAACTCGATAGGTTCCGGGATTGATTTGGGCAAAGAGGTAGCGCCCGTCGGCATTGCTCTGTGCCGTGCGGACCGCTCCGGTGTTCACATCGGTGGCCTTCACCTGGGCGTTGGGAACAACCGCCCCCGTACCATCGACGATGGTTCCTGCAAGGGCGCTGCTCGTACCGCTCTGCGCCCATATAGAACAGAGGTTAACCATGATTAGCATCAGAAGAATTGCAGAGTCCTTTGCGGTTCGGATTTGCATTCAGGAAGACCTCCGAGTGATGGGAGCGATACTGGCGCGGGTTACGGGCCCGGTTCATACAAGCCGCTGGAGGTGATGGGATGGAGAATGTCAGGTCGCCAGTATTTAGGAGCACCTAAATCCTTAGGCTCACCTAAAATAAGCGAAGTGTCAAATCGCACGGGAGACGCAGCACCATGCCGCAGAGACGCCAGGGGAACGCAAACACTGAATCGGTAGACAACTACCTGAAGGCGATCCTCGCCCTCAGCGGGCTGGATAAGCACCGCGTTGCGAGCTCATCTCTCGCCACCCGGCTCGGCGTCGCCCCGGCTTCGGTCACCAATATGCTGCAGAAACTTGCGTCTTCCCCGTCTCCCTTTGTCGAGTATGAAAGACATCGCGGGGTCCTCCTGTCCCCTGCAGGCGAGCGCCGTGCGTTGGAGATCCTGCGCCACCATCGACTGATCGAGACATTTCTTTATGAGGTGCTGGATTACCCGATCGACGAGGTTCATCAGGAAGCAGAGCGGCTTGAACACTTCATCTCGGAACGATTCGAGGAGCGCATCGCCACGAAACTGGGGCACCCGAAATTCGATCCCCACGGGCATTGCATTCCGGCAATGGATGGAAAAATGCCAATGCAGATTTCGAAGCCATTAACCGACCTTAATGAGGACGGGGCCTATATTGTCGAGAGCGTCTCGGATCGGGATGCTCCGCTGTTGAAGCGGCTCCGGGCCCACGGCATAACGCCGGGCGCTCGCTTACAGGTCGAGAGCCGGTCCCCGGATCATTTTCTTTTGCGTAGTGGCAGCGCCTCGACTCCGTTGCGTCTCTCTCGCGATCTCGCGTCGGCGGTCAGAATCCGTTCCCCGCATCAACGAAGAAAAACGAAAGACGCAAAATGTTCTCTCGCAAGCGCGCGACCCCGACTATAACACCGGAAACAAAGAACTGCGGTTGGTGCCATGGAACACCTCGCTCAGCGGGCGATTGCGGGTTCTTAAGCGACTGGAGAGAACTTCCAGCTTTGAACGCTTGTTCCCTGAGTTCCGCCGGACAATTGGGTATAATCGACCCTCGCATTGTGGAAATCCTCTTCAACCTGTTGTGCGTGACGGTGACCATTGCGCTCGGCACAGCATGGTTCGCTCGCTGCTGGAGTTGCCGGGCAAAGTCCCTGCTGCTGTCGGTCTGCGTGCAATTCGTCGGACTGGCCAAGAACCTACGGCTTTCAGGATCAGGGTTAATTCTGGTCCTGTGCCTCGCAACTGCCGCGGCGCGCTCGCAAACATCCGTTCCTGCGCCCCCACCCGCCTCCACATCGGCTCCGCTGACCCTGGCGCAGGTGCTCGATGTCGCTCGCACAAAGAATCCGTCGCTGCTTTCCGCCGAGCAGCACGTCGACGCCACCAAAGCAGCGGAAATCACCGCCGGCCTGCGGCAGAATCCCAGCTTCACCATCTCCGGCGCCGACATTACTCTGCCGTCCAGCAACCCGGCCAGCCCCTACTCCTACGCGGCTAATGTCACCCGCCTGTTTGAGCGCGGACAAAAGCGCCGCTGGCGCCTCGACTCAGCGCGCGCCACTACCGGCGTAACGCGCAGCCAGTATAACGATCAGGTGCGCCAGACCGTACTGCAGATCAAGAATGCATTCACCAATATGCTCATCGCCAAAGAGGCGCTGCACATTGCGCAGGATAACCTCGACAGCTACAACAAAACTGTTGACCTGAGCCGGGTACGCCTCAATGCCGGCGACATCAGCAAGACTGACTTCGAGCGCATCGATCTGCAGCTCGCCGAATTTGAATCCGATTACGACAACGCAAAGCTCGACCTCATCCAGGCCAGCGATTCCCTGCAGCTGCTCATGGGAGTGGAAAGACCCACTCCGGCCTTCGACATCACCGGCAATACCATTCCGCCCGATCTCACCATCACCCTGGCGCAGGTGGAACAGGATGCGCTGGCTGCGCGCCCCGATTATCTGGCCGCCCGCCAATCTGTAACTGTGGCGGACGCAAATGTGAAGCTCGCCGATGCCGAGGGCGCCACCGATCCCACCATCGGTGGTGAGTACGAGCGCACTGCAACCTACAACAGCGCCGGTTTCCAGATTTCCATTCCCCTGCGCATCTTTGACCGCAATCAGGGCGAAAAGGAGCGGACTCGTTTCGAGGCGCAGTCTTCGCGCTTTGCGGAAATCGCCGCGCGCAACCAGGTGTTCAACGACGTGGATCAGGCCTGGGCCGCTTACGATGCCGCGATCGACCTCGCGAAACGCTACAACAGCCACTACACCGATGAAGCCCAGCGCGTGCGCGACAACATTGAATTCAGCTATCGCAACGGCGGCTCCACGCTGCTCGACTATCTCGATGCGCTGCGCGACTACCGCCAGGTCAATCTCGACGCGCTTACCGCCAATCAGCAGGTCTGGCTCAGCCTTCACCAGCTGAGCTTCGCCGCCGCCACGGAGATCGTCCCATGAAACGGCACAAGCTCTCCTCATTCGCTGTTCTTCTTACCGCCGCACCCGTTCTGCTCGTCACCCTGGCGTGCCATCGTGACGAAACTCCGCCGCCAACGCCCACGCCGAAGGAGCAGGTCGTCGAAACCGTCACCGTCCATCCCCAGCCCGTCGCAAGCCAGATGGTCCTCGCCGCGCGAATTCAGGCAAACCCCACCGACATGGTGCACATTTATCCGCTCATCAGTGGCCGCGTGCTTTCGCTCAGAATCCTTCCCGGCCAGGAAGTCCGCAAGGGTCAGAGCATTGGCACCTTGCAAAGCAGCGACGCCGCCCAGGCCCGCTCCGATTTCGAGAAGGCAAGAATTGAAGCCGCCCGCGCCGATCTGCAGCTCAACCGCGCCAAAGAGTTGCTGCAGCACGATGTGTTGGCGCAGAAGGACTACGACGACCTCAAGGCTCTCGACGACTCCGACCACTCCGAACTGGAGCGCGCCCGCCAGGCACTGCACCTGCTGGGCTTCAGTGAAAACGACACTTCGGACGTGGTCCCCATCCTCGCGCCTATCTCCGGCGTGGTGCTCGACGTAGGGACCGGCCCCGGCGAACTGCAGCGCTCCCTGGACAACGCAACGGCCATCGCCACCATCGCCAACATCGACTCCATCTGGGTGGTGGGCGACATCTTTCCCCGCGATGTGGGATCGATCCACGCCGGGGAACCGACGGACATCGCCGTCAACGGCTATCCGGGGCTCACGCTCCACGGCCCCATCGACAACATCTCCGATGCGGTCGACCCGGTATCGCTCACCCTGAAAGTGCGCGTTGTGCTTCCCAATCCTGGCCATCGGCTCAAGCCGCAAATGTACGCGAACATGGCGGTGACCGGCCGACAGCGCAACATCATCGTCGTCCCCGCGACCGCCGTCATCCAGAACGGGCGTGAAGTCTTCGTTTTCGTTGAGACGGCGCCCGGCAAATACGAACGCCGCTCCGTCACACTGGGCGAAACGCACGCCGACAACGACGAGATCGCTCAGGGCCTGAATGACGGAGACAAAGTCGTCAGCAGCGGCGCAGAGCTTCTGCGTGCGCAAGAGGCGCAGTAACCATGCAGTCTCTCATCCGCGTCCTGCTCCGCTACCGTAACGTGGTCCTCATCGTTTTTCTCGCGATGCTCGGCATCGGCGCGTACGCGTTTCTGCAACTCGACATCGAAGCCTACCCCGACCCCTCGCCGCCCATGGTCGAGTTCATCACGCAGAATCCCTCCTGGTCCGCGGAAGAGATGGAACAGCAGGTCACCATTCCCATGGAGACGGGACTCTACGGGACGCCGGAACTCGACCAGATCCGTTCCATCAGCATCTTCGGGCTGAGCGACGTGAAGATGTATTTCATGTTCGACAGCGACTACTTCATTGATCGCCAGGAGGCTCTCAATCGCCTGCAGCAGGTCACCCTGCCCAACAACCTGCAGCCGCAGCTCTCGCCGGAATCCCCAGTTGGCGAAATCTACCGCTACCAGCTCACCGGCCCAGGCTACTCACTGAATGAACTCAAAGCCACCCAGGACTGGCTCCTTCTTCGCGAAATCAAGCAGGTCCCAGGCATCATCGACGTCGCTACCTTCGGTGGAACCACCCGCCAGTATCAGGCCGAAATCGATCCCAACAAACTACTCACCTACGGCATCACCATGACCCAGGTGGTCAACGCCATCACCAACAGCAACGCAAACGCCGGTGGCAACTATCTCACCATCGGCAGCCAGAGCGTTAACGTCCGCGGCATCGGTCTCCTGCATTCGCTCGACGACATGCGCAATATCGTCGTTGCGGAGCACAACGGCGTACCGGTTCTGCTGCGCGACGTCTCCGACGTCCGCGAGGGCCATCAGCCGCGCCTCGGCAAAGTGGGGCGCAGCGACTTCGACCATCATGACGATTCCGACATCGTTCAGGCCATCGTGCTTCTCCAAAAAGGCGCAAAATCCCTGCCCGCGCTCGCTGCCCTTCGCGAAAAAATCGACCGCCTCAACCACGGCAATCTCCTGCCGCCGGGCATGCGCATCAGCACCATCTACGACCGCACCCATCTCATCAACATCACCACCTCAACCGTGCGTCACATCGTGATCCTGGGGCTCACCCTGGTCACCCTCGTGCTGCTCAGCATGCTGGGCGACTGGCGCATCACCCTCATTGCCGCCATCACCATTCCGTTTGCGGTGCTGTTCGCATTCAGCCTAATGGTCCTTACCAATCAGTCGGCGAACCTTATCTCCATCGGCGCCATCGATTTCGGCATCCTCGTCGACGCGTCCATCGTGGTCCTCGAAAGCGTCTACCGCAAAGTCACCCGGCGCATCGAAGGCGAAGAAATTTTCGATCTCATCCTGGCTGGCGTTGGCGACGCTGCAACGCCCGTTCTGTTCGCCACACTTATCATCCTCGTCGCCTTCATCCCGCTCTTCACGATGCAGGGCGTGCCCGGCAAAATCTTCGCGCCCATGTCCGTTACCTATGGATTCGCCCTCACCGGCGCTCTGCTTTTCGCCCTCGTCTTCGCTCCCGTTCTCGCCTCCCTCGCCGTCCCCAAAAACATCAAAGGAGACGCCAAAGAGACCTGGCTCAGCGGCTTTTTTCGCCGCCACTACGACCGCGGCCTTAACCGTGCTCTTCGCTTCAAAGTTATAACCTGGATCATCGCTTTTCTGGCACTGAGCTGCGCCGCCGTCCTCTTCCACTTTGTCGGCGGCGAATTTATGCCGGCGCTCGAGGAAGGCAATCTCTGGATTCGCGCCGACATGCAGCAGGACATTTCCTTTCAGTCCTCCGAAAAAATGGCCGACGACATTCGCGCCATCCTCCGCGCTTATCCCGAAGTCACCCAGGTTGTCTCGCAGATGGGCCGTCCCGACGATGGCACCGACGTGAGCACCTTTAATAACATCGAATTTCTCGCCGACCTCAAGCCGGTCGGACAGTGGCGGCCCGAGTTCCATGCCAAAAAAGACGACCTGATCGCCGCCATCAGCCACAGCTTCGAGCAATTCCCCGGAGTCGATTTCAATTTCTCTCAGAACATCCAGGACAACGTGGAAGAGGCAATGTCCGGCGTCAAGGGGGAAAACTCGCTCAAGCTCTTCGGCAATGACTTCGATCAGCTCACGCGCATTGCCGGACAGATCTCCGGAATCATGCAAAAGGTCCCCGGCATTACCGACGTGGGCGTCTTCGACGTCACCGGTCAGCCGAGCCTGCTGGTCTCCATCGACCGCACCAAGGCAGCGCGCTACGGCCTTCAGCCCCAGGACATCAACAACGTGGTGCAGGCCGCCGTCGGCGGCGCGCCGGTCACGCAAATCATCGACAATGACCGCCGCTTCGACTTTGCCGTTCGCTATAGCCCGAATTTCCGCAGCACGCCGGACGAGATTGCCCGCATCCTCCTGCCCACGCCCGATGGCAATCAGGTGCAGCTCGGCATGGTGGCCGACGTTACCATCCGCAACGGCGCCTTCATGATTTACCACGAGGCGGGCCGCCGCTACATTCCTATAAAGTTCAGCGTGCGGGGCCGCGACCTTGCCAGCGCCATCCAGGATCTGCAGGCCCGCATGGCGGATCAGGTCAAGCTGCCTACAGGCTACGAATACACATGGGCGGGCGAGTTCGACAGCCTCAAAAAAGAGCAACGCCGCCTCGCCATCATCATCCCCGTCAGCCTCGCCGTCATCATGGTGCTGCTTTACATCCAGTTCCGCACCTGGCGCGACGCGTTCATCGTGATCGCGACGCTGCCCTTCGCCGCAGTCGGCGGCATCCTTTCACTTTTTCTCACACGAACCGCCTTCAGCATCTCTGCGGCCGTTGGATTCACTTCGCTGACCGGCGTCGCCACCCTGGGAGCGGTCGTCTTTCTCTCCGGCATCCGCCGCGCCCAGCGCGAAGAGGGGATCGAGCGCGGCCTCGAAAAAGGCTGTCTCGACGAGATGCGCCCCGTCGCGATGGCCTGCATGGCGGCCGGTATCGGACTACTTCCCGCCGCCGTGGCATCCAGCATCGGCGCACAGGCGCAGCAGCCGCTGGCGCGCGTGGTGGTGGGAGGCATGGTCACCACCGTCTTCGCGATCCTGTTTGTCATGCCGCTGCTGGTGCTTCTCTTCACCTCAAAGCAGGACTTTGCTCGCGAACTTCGCAATAACAGTCACGAAGAAATCTGAGGATCACTGCTCCACGCAATCAGGGCTCGCCAGCGACTACCCGAGAGCGGTGGTCGAATTAACTTCACCCGGCCAGTGATGTTGGGAGTTCTGACGGCGCTACGGCTGCCCGATCGCGAGGAATTTCACCTTATCAGCGAAGCATCCATCCCCGTCAGCAGGGATCGCTCCGGCGCTCAGGTAAACCTCGGTTTGCTCGACAGGGCGTCGGAGAGTGGAAGCCGCCGCCTTGCCGTGTATGGTGGGTCAGAGCGGGCTGGTGAATGAGGTATCCTGGGGGAGTGCGTGTGGCCGGGAACACGCCAGTAAGCCACGTGTAGACTTTCCCCGAACGATGGATAAATGGGATCAATCCGCAGAGGAATTGTTCGGAGTCGCTCTGGATTTGGCGCCCGAGAGCCGCGCCGCCTTTCTGGATCAAGCGTGCCAGAATGCGCCCGCGCTCCGTAAGTTAGTAGAGGAGCTGCTGCAGGAGAACGATCGCGCCGGCAGTTTCCTGGCCGTGCCGCTGCTTGCGCCCATTGATAGCTCGCAAACAGCCAGTGGCTCCGCAAAAAGCGGCCACCTTCCTCCCGGGACGATGGTTAGTCGCTACTCCATAGTCGCGCCTCTCGGGTCGGGGGGAATGGGCGTGATTTATAAGGCGAGGGACACGGAACTTGCCCGCTTGGTCGCATTGAAGTTCCTGCCTGATGCAGTCGCGCAAGACCCGCAGGCTCTGGAACGCCTTCGCCGCGAAGCCCGCGCGGCCTCCGCTCTCAACCATCCGAATATCTGCACCATTTACGAGATCGGAAGGTGGGGCGACACATCCTTTATCGCCATGGAGTTTATTGATGGCCTGACCCTGAAACATCGCATCGCCGGCCATCCGCTGGAAATCGAGATTCTGCTCCAATTGGCGATCGAGATCGCCGACGCGCTCGATGCGGCCCACACAAGGGGCATCATTCATCGCGACATCAAACCGGCGAACATCCTTGTTGCCAGCCGGGGACACGCCAAGATTGTCGACTTCGGTTTAGCCAAACTGGCCGGCAGAGTTGCCGCCGGCCAGACGGCATATACCGAAGCCGCGGCCGGCAAGGATGACATGATGGAGCTCACCGCTCCGGGGTCCATGCTCGGCACCATCGCTTACATGTCTCCAGAGCAGGCTACGGCAAAACCACTGGATTGCCGTACAGATTTGTTCTCTTTTGGAGCGGTGCTCTATGAAATGGCGACCGGCCTCGCGCCTTTTCGCGGCAATAGCGCCGCGACCATCTTCGACGGCATCCTCAACCGTCAGCCGGTTCCCGCCACGCGCACCAACACCCATCTGCCGCCCGGCTTAGATGGAATTATCGGCAAAGCCCTCGAGAAGGACCGCGAGCTGCGGTATCAGCACGCATCCGACTTGCGGGCGGACCTGCAGCGCCTGCAACGGAATCCCACCGCCACTCCCGCGTCTTTTTCCAGACAGAGTGCCTGGCAAAAGCCGCTCTGGTTTGCCTCCCTCATGGGGCTGGTACTTTTGCTGATTTGCGCCGCGGCCGTATTCTTCCACGGACGCAAACCTCAGGAAGCCGTTTCCTCACAGGTTAATCGGCGCCGAACGATTGCCGTATTGGGCTTCCAGAATCTTTCCGGCAAGCCTGACCAGTCGTGGCTCTCGACGGCGCTTTCCGAGATGCTCACCACCGAACTGGGCCAGGGCGACCAGTTGCGCACCATTCCCGGCGAAAGCATCGCGGAAATGAAGCTCAACCTCGCGCTCAAAGATGCGGACAGCTATGGCCGCGACACTCTGCATCGCATCCGCCAGAATCTAGGCAGCGACGATGTCGTGCTGGGCTCGTACGTTCCGCTGGGCGATGGGCAGCTCCGGCTGGATCTGAGGCTCCAGGATACAGCGGCGGGGGAGACGCTGGCCTCGATCTCCGAGAAGGGCAACGAATCCGACATCGATCAGTTGGTGAGCAGAGCGGGCGCCGAACTGCGCGCGAAGCTGGATCTTGGCCCTCTTTCCGGCGCGCAGTCCACGTTGGTGACCGGCGCACTGCCTTCCAATCCCGAAGCCGCCCGCCTTTATGCAGAAGGCTTACAAAGGTTGCGTGTCTTCGATGCCCTCTCCGCTGTAGACCTCCTGCAGAAGGCGGCAACACTTGATCCTGACCATGTCTCGACGTACTCGGCATTAGCCGCGGCCTGGTCGACACTTGGCTACGAAGACCGAGCGAAACAACAGGCCCAGCGTGCCCTCGCGCTTTCCGGCCGGACTTCGCGCGAAGAGCGCTTGCTGATTGAGGCGCGAGCGCATGAGCTTTCGTCGGAAACCGCGCAAGCAGTCGAGAGCTATCGTTCTTTGTGGGAATTCTTTCCCGACAACGTCGATTATGGTTTGGCCCTCATTCGCACCCAGATTGCCGCAGGTCACGCGGTTGACGCGGAAAAGACGCTCGCGCAGCTTCGTAAATTACCCGTGTCGGAAGCCGACGCAGCCAGCATTGATTTGGCCCAGGCTGGCATCGCGTCGTCTCTGAGCGACTTCCCTCAGCAGCAATCGGTCGCCGAACAAGCGGCTGACCGAGGCCGTGCGATCGGCGCGAAGCTGCTGGAGGCCCACGCCCTGCAGCTTGAAGCCAACGCATGGGAGCGCATGGGCCAAACGCAGAAATCAATCGACCGTTCTCAACATGCCGAAGACCTCTTTGTCGCCGCGGGAGATCGGCGCGGCGCCGCGGTTACTTTGCTGAACGTAGGCGATGTGCTCTTCGATAAAGGTGATTTTGTTGGTGCTCGGAAGCAGTTCGAACAGGCGCTTCCGGTCTTTCAGCAGATCGGGGCTGAGCGCGGAATCCGCGCTGCGGTCGAGCGCATCGGCAATGTCTCCTACAGTGAGGGAAACATGCACGAGGCGGAGAAGTATTACCGCCAGGATTTGCTCTTTGATCGGCGAATCAACGATCCCGGGGGCCTGGCCAGCGATTACGGGAACATCGCGAATGCGCTGGAGGGCCTCGGTGACCTGGCTGGCGCCTTGAAGATGAACCAACAATCTCTGGCGGCGTTCAACGAAGTTGGCAATCGGCGTGGCGCCGCGGCAGACCTGAGTAATCTGGGCGACCTGCAGGTAGAGATGGGCAATCTCGGCGAGGCAAGGGATTACTACGAGAAGTCTCTGGCCCTGGCTCGCGAGATCAGCTTCACTGTCGGCGAGCCTTATCCAGTTTCCGGTCTTGGCGACGTCTCGCTGGCCCAGGGCGACCTGGCAGGCGCGCGCAGACAATATGAACAAGCCCTTGCGTTGTGCAACGAACTAAAGAAAGAGGACTATTCGGCACAGCTAGGAGTCGCGCTGGCCGCGGTAGCTTTGGCCGAGAGACGCTTCACCGAAGGAGTGTCGCTGGCGCGGCAGGCAACGGTGGTGTTGGAAAAATCGGACACCGGCTCCGGCGAGGCGTGGGCTCAGGCACTTTTATCGAGGAACTTGTTGGGTTTGGGGAGTTTGGCGGAGGCGCGGAGCGCGGCAGAGAAGGCCATCGCGCTTTCCGCGAAAACCACAGTAGCGAGCGCGCACTTCGAGGCTGTTCTGGCAGACGCCCGCGTCAAGGCGAAGTTGGGCAAGTGGGCCGAAGCTCGCGAGGAACTTCAATCCATGATCGCTTCCGCGCGCCGGTTCGGCTATCTCCCGTTTGAATACCAAGGCCGCCTTGCTCTGGGAGAGATTGACCTGTGGTCTGGGTCCGCTGCCGCGGTTTCCGGGCTGAACGCCCTCGAACGCGACGCTCGAGCCCGGGGACTTCTGCTGGTCGCCGACCAGGCCAATGCTCTTTCTCAGGTGAAGTAATTTGCCTGTTTTCGGAGCGTAACAGTGCTTCGGAACGCTCAAAAACCGAACCACCCATCCCGTTAGACGGGATGGCCCGGCGCACAGCTAGCGGGTGACTTTAGTGGGCATCTTTCTAAAGGGCAACGCCCTCCGATGTACCATCCACGCAGGGGGCCGATGGACGCAAAGCCAGGAGAAGTAACCCAGCTCCTCAAAGCTATGCACGACGGCAACTCCACCGCCGCCGAGCGCCTCCTCCCGTTCGTCTACTCCGAACTCCACCGTCTCGCCAAGGCTTACATGCGCCGCGAGCGCCCCGACCACACACTCCAGGCCACCGCGCTCATCAACGAAGCCTACCTCCGCCTCGCCGGCGAAGACATCGACTGGAGCAGCCGCGCCCATTTCATCGGCCTCGCCGCCCACGTTATGCGCCAGGTTCTCGTCGACTATGCTCGCCAGCATAATGCCGAGCGCCGCGCCGGTGGCCTGCATCGCGTCGAAATGCACGACGACCTGGCCATCTCCCCCGATCGCCTTGACGAAGTCGCCTCCATCGATCAGGCCCTCACCCGCCTCGCCGCCAACAACCCCCGCCAGGCCCGCGTCGTCGAGCTCCGCTACTTCGGCGGCCTCTCCGTCGAACAAATCGCTCAAATCCTCGACGTCTCTCCCCGCTCCGTCAAGCGCGACTGGTCCCTCGCCCGCATCTGGCTCTTCCGGCAAATGCGCCCCGGCGGCTCGCTGCCCACCGAGGCCGAACCATCTCCCGAAGACTAAATCGCCCTTATGGGCACTGCGCTTCGAGCGCATAGATCTCCCGGAGGCTGAAACCAGATCCCCGATACCGGGCCTCCTCAAACCCCGCGCCGAGAACTCAAAAAAACTCCGCTTTTGTTTGCCCTTTTCCCGCGCCCACCGCGCACTCATCAGTGAAGGCGGTCATCAAGGCCGCTTCCCAAAAGGAGAACCGCCATGAAATTCAGCATCCACACCTTCGTCCTGGCCGCCTTCGCGGCCGCAACCATTGCCATCTCTACAAGCCCCGCTTCGGCGCAGGTCTTTTCCAGCAATGCAAGCGGCGACCATAACCTCGGTAGCGGCGGGAACATTTCGGTCATGGTTTTGGCTCTACCGTACGCCGGAACCTATATGCTTGGTGGCCAAACAACGATCGTCAATACAGCAGGCAACAACCAGGAAGAAACCGTAACGTGCTGGATTTCGACCGCCAACGGCGGGGCCTCAGTGCCCTACGGGCCCTCATCCTGGGCAACGGCTGCTGCTTCCGGCGGGGTGATCACACTTCCACTCAACGGTTCTTACACCGCCACAGGGCCGACGGATCTTTGGGTCGTCTGCCACAATTTTGGCGCAGCTGCCCTGGCAACATACGGCAATATCACCGCAATGTTCTGGTAGTTTTGTCGCTCGTCACGCGGGGTGGCTCCAGGTTGAGCCGCCCCGCAGGCGCATTCGAGATCCCACCCAGGCGTTTGCTCAATTGTCGCTACCGTTTAACCGAGCCACCCCGCAGACCCGGTCACGCCAAGCCCCACCCGTCTCCTCAACCCCCCGCCGAACTTCGCAAAAAAAGATCCCCGCCCTTTGTCCCTTTTTCCCGCCCACCGCGCACTCATCAGTGAAGGCGGCTTTCAGGGCCGCTATCCAAAAAGGAGAACCGCCATGAAATCCACCATCCGCACCTTCGTCCTGGCCGCCTTCGCGGCCGCAACCATCCTCGCCACCGCGCACAGCGCCTCCGCGCAGATCTATTCCAGCAATGGCAGCGGCGACCATCAAATCGATGGCGGCCAGACCGCATCGGTCATGGTTTTGGCTCTGCCGTACGCCGGAACCTATATGATCGGCGGCCAGCAAGCATTCGCCAATACAGGCAACAATCCGTCGGAAGAAGTATATTGCTGGGTTTCGACCGTGAACGGCAGCACTACGTCGATACCCTTCGGACCACAAGCCTGGGCAACGGTCGGCGGGGTAATCACAATTCCGCTCAACGGTTCTTACACAGCCACGGGGCCGACGGATCTTTGGGTCGTCTGCCACAATTATGGCGCCGCGGGCTCAGTTGCCCTGGGAACCTGGGGAAATATCACCGCAATGCTCTGGTAGTTTTTTTCGCGCGGGGTGGCTCCAACCAGGGCCACCCCATTTGGTTTGTTCCAGAGTTGTTTGCAAAGCCAATGCCCCGGTCTCCCGACTCCGGGCGCCGGTTGTCCGGCCCCTTCCCCTTTCTTTCCCATGATTGACCCACCCTCAGGGAAAAAATTCAGAGCCCCTTGCCCCTTTTCCCCGCCCACCGCGCACTCATCAGTGAAGGCGGTCATCAAGGCCGCTATCCAAAAAGGAGAACCGCCATGAAATCCAGCATCCGCACCTTCGCACTGGCCGCCTTCGCGGCCGCCACCATCGCCGCCACCACGCACACCGCCTCCGCGCAAGCCTTTGCGTCGACCGCGACAACCACCACCAAAACACTTGGGGCAGGGAGCCGCGGAACCCTCATGGCGCTTATTTTGCCCAACGCCGGAACGTATTCGCTTGTGGGACAGCAAATCCTCGACGAGGCGCCCGGTTACGCGTCTCAGACGCCCGTGCTTTGCTACACCACAAATCAGGCCGGCGGCAGCACCCCACTGCCATACGGGCCGTATTCTATGGCCACGATTCCGGCCGAACAAGGTGGATACGTCACGCTTCCGCTCAATGGATACTACACAACGACCGCGCCAACGGAAATTTGGGTGGAGTGCACGTATTGGGGAGGCGCATCGGTTGATGCCCTCACCGGCACAATCACGGCAACACAGGTGAAATAACTCCGCCGCCGGGTCCCGCGGGATGGTTCCCAATGAGCCACCACACCAGACCCGGCGCCGTGTACCTTCCCTGGTTCCCTACCTCGTGACAATCACTTCGTAAAGATTGTCCATCGCCAAAGGCCTCGAGCTACGCTGCGACTCAACTCTGGTCTTGATGATCAAGTTTCGATTTGCAAATTACAACCCCTCGTTCTTTGAGATGGTTAGACCGACTCCAGAGCCAAGCTGGACACTCGTTCGTGAACCCGAGCCGCGATGCGTGGCAGCACAAACGGGACACATCTGTTCCCGCGAGAAACTACTTGACAATACCGAAGGATATGCAAGATACTTCACGCTCTGTTCTTTTGGGTTATTTGCAGATAGCTGGAAGTCGGCAGAGTTGTCTGCGGTCAAACGCTGTGAATTGGTAATGCACCGATATTCTGGGGTGTCGTCCGGCGGCCAATAATTCCTTGAATGATTAGAGCATTAAGAGGATAACCTATGGGCAAGCGCATCGTGTTCTGTGCCGACGGCACATGGGATGGCACGTCCAACAACACTAACGTCCTCAGGATATTCAACGCGACTGTGGTGAGCTCCGATCAGATGCCATTTTACGACAACGGCGTAGGCGCCGATGGAACGCCCATTGAGAAGCTGGCCGGCGGCGCCTTTGGGCTCGGCCTCTTCCAGAAAATCAAAGACGGTTACACAAAGATCTCTCAGGTCTACGATGCCGACGACGAAATTTTTGTGTTCGGGTTCAGTCGCGGCGCGTACACGGCGCGCAGCCTGGCTGGCATGATCGCGATCTGCGGGCTGCCTACGGCGAACTTTGATGACGCTATGGTCGAAACTGCCTTTCAGGCCTATCGGAATAAGGATCAGCGAGAAGCCTTGCTGGCCAGCCTCGGCAAATACAACTTGTACAACGCGAAAATCACCATGGTTGGTGTGTGGGACACTGTGGGCTCGCTGGGGATCCCCTCAGTCATCGGCGGAGTGAGCCCTATCCTCTACGGTTTTCTCGATACCAGCCTTCATCCGGATGTGTTGAACGCTATTCAGGCCCTGGCCATCGACGAACGACGCGTTGAATTTCCTCCCACACTATGGACCGGGGACGCAGCCCCGGGACAGGTGCTCGAGCAGGTCTGGTTCTGCGGATGCCACAGCGACGTAGGCGGCGGGACCTCGCCGGCGGCACAGGACGCAGGCACCGCGCTGTCAGATATCACACTGACATGGATGATGAGTAAAGCGGCTGCGCTGGGCGTACAGTTTGCGCCGACGGCAATAGCCAAATATGCGAATCCTGCGCCCGCAAAGTATGCCCTCGACCAGATCAATGAGTCGTGGAGCCCATTGTGGGGATTCCCTGTGAGCCGCACGATTGCGAACAACGTATCGCTCTCCAACAGCGTCGTCGTGCGTTACCAGAACGACGGCTCGTACCGACCATCCAATCTGGCTATCGAGGATCCACCTCCCGGTCCCGACTATGTAATCGTAAACACGGTGGGCTGACGAGTAGCGTCGCGATCTTTCCGATGGGGATCGCGATGGGGGCCGCGTCTCCATCGAGAAAGCTCCTTGCCAGTCATGAACCAACAGCTCAATCGAATCGGACGGTTTTTGGCGCCCTGCCTGATGGCGATGGTTTGTTTTTGGAATGCGGGCTGCCCGCCCTCGAAGCAACAGCAGAAGCCCGCTTACCCCGATCCGAAGGTGCGTTTCGCAAACTATACGAGCAACTGTGATGGTATCCCTGGCGAGTTGCCGAACCATTATGGTTACTACCTCACGCCGAGTCAGCTCCAGGGCGCGTGCACCTGGTACCTGTGGCCGGGCGGCGATCCCCTGCGCACAACCGGAAGCCCGGAAAATGCTCGGGGCAATCCGCGCTTTTGGCGGCTGGCGGAAAAGAGGCTGTGGACGCTGAGCAACCTTCTTGAGCTACCCATCGACGTGAACATGATGGACTACATTACCAGCATTCCGCGCGACCAACGTTTTGCAAAGCTCGGCGTCATCAACGATCCGGGCTGCACGAAGGCTACGAAATCGGATGCATATGGGCTGATGCTGGACGTCTGCCAGGATCCGTACTCCAGCGGAATTATGGGTCTCCGCCTTTTCCCGAACCCCGATTTCGACTCGAAGACCTGGGATGCGAAGAAGTATCTTAACCGCGACTCACGCATCGAGCCGCCCTATTTGACCGGACTGACGTGCGGCCTCTGCCATATCGCGTTCAACCCGGACAATCCACCTGCCGATCCGGAGAATCCGACCTGGGATAACCTTGCACCGGCCTTCGGCAACCAGTACCTGCGCGAAGGTGAGATGTTCAAGGGCAGGTTGACGCCGAGCACCTTTCTCTACTGGGTCTACGAGACCCAGCCCCCCGGCACGTCCGATACGAGTCGCATCAGCACCGACTTTATCGACAACCCGAATGCGATCAATTCCATCTGGTACATCCTTTCGGCCCGGCCCAAACATGCCGAGGTGATGAACGACGGGTCAACACAGGAGGTGCCGCACATTCTTAAGGATGGATCCGACTCAATCGGTCCAGCCTATGCTGCTCTCCGCGTGTACATGAATATCGGGAGTTGTCCAGACTATCGCTATGGCCTTGAGGACAGTTTCACTGGAATCCTGCGGCCCTTGCCGCTGCTGCCGATGCCGGACGTACCAACCACGCAGCACCCCTTCGATATCAGTAAGGCACAGCGCGATTGCGTCGATTGGCAGCTGACCTCCGCGCGCATGGCCAACGCCGCCAATTTCCTCGATGCAGTGCAGCCATATCCACTCAGCAAGGCGCCAGGTGGCGCGGCGTATCTGAACGCGAGCCAGGCAGTCCTGGATACAGGCAAACGCGCATTTGCGGAAAACTGTGCGCGCTGTCATTCGAGCAAGGTTCCGCCCGAGGTCGCCAATGGGCTGGACAAGCACTCCGACGCGGCCAGGGCTGCCTGGGTGAAGCTTGTGATGTCGGCGGACTTCCTCGACAAAAATTTCCTTTCCGACGACGACCGCTACCCGCTGCTGTCCTCGGATCCGCGTCTGGCGATTGGCACGAATGCCAACCGCGCCCTGGGCACGAATCCCATCGAAGGACACATCTGGCAGAACTTCTCGTCGCGCACCTTCAAACAGCTTCCCTCGCCGGGAACGATGATGATGCCCAATCCCTTCGATCCCAAATCGGCGATCCCCTTCACGATTACACACGGAGGCTACTATCGCACTCCCTCGCTGATCAACGTGTGGGCGACGGCGCCATTTTTCGAGAACAATCTGCTGGGCGCCTTTACGGGCGATCCTTCCGTGAAGGGAAGGATGACGGCATTTCAAGATGCGGCGGAGAAACTGCTGTGGCCAGATAAACGGCTGGGGCCAAAGACGGTCAAGGTCACGGGTGCGGATTCAACGCTGCAGATCGGCGCCATCCAGGTACGCATCCCGGCCGGCACGCCGGTGGAGCTCCTGGCAAATATCAATCTCTTTCAGGCGGCTCAGTTGCCGGATGTGATTGCCGAGCTCAACTACCTGGTGACCCATCCCGACCTGCTGCCGCGGTTGGTGCAGGCGCTCCAGAACAACGGGCAGTATGACTCCGAACTCAGGAACCTGGTTCCAGCCCTCTTGAAGCTAAGCCAGGCCCCCGACCTGATTGAGGATCATGGCCATACTTTCGGCGCTGACCTGTCCGACGATCAGAAACGGGCCCTCATCGAGTACATGAAGACCTTTTAAGAGAGGACGGTCTTCACATGCAGGACGATGTCATCTTCGAGCCCCTGCTGTTCAGGAACCTGCGGGTGAAGAACCGCCTCTTCCGCTCGAATATCTCCGGGCGATTCGATAATTACAACGGAACCGGCACGCAGACGCGAATCAACTGGGAGGAGTCGTTCGCAAAAGGAGGAGTGGGCGCCATCATTTCCTCGTATGTTCCTGTGCATTTGCGCGGACGAATCATGCCCAATTACGCCATGATAGACAGCGATGACAAGGTTCCATTCTGGCGCGCGGTGGGCGAAGCTGTGCATCGGCACGACTGCAGGTACATCCTTCAGCTAAGCCATTCCGGAAGGCAGCGCGATAACCCCGGCGTTGAAAACTTCAAGTTCAAAGCACTTTCCTCCACGAACAAAATGGACACCTTTCACGGACTGCTTTGCGAGGCGATGACGCTCAAACAGATCCGTGAAACCATCCAGCACTTCGCGGACGGCGCGCGTCGCGCGCGTGAGGCTGGCCTGGACGGCGTGGAGTTGCATGCTTCCCATGGCTATCTCATCACGCAGTTTCTTAGCTCGGCTATTAACGACCGGAAGGATGAGTACGGCGGCAGTTTGCGCAACCGCGCGGCGTTTCTGCTCGAGATCATCGCCGCAATCCGCAGAGAGGTTGGGTCCGATTTCCATCTTCAGGCGAAATTGAACGCCGTGGACTTCGCGAATGCGCTCTACCCGTGGGAGAAAAAGGGAAACACCCTGGACGAAGGCGTTCAGATCGCGAAGTGGGCGGAAGATGCGGGAGTGGACGCCATTCATGTCTCGATCGGCAGCATTTTTCCGCATCCGTTGCTGCCGCCCGGCGGATTTCCTCCCGACGAGCTGAACTGGTGGTATGGCACCATGATTTCGAGCGGAGTGCGCGGCTACTTCAACTTCACAATGTTCCATTTCCGATTCCTGCGGCCGATCTTTTCGGCATTCTGGGAGCGGACCAAAAAAGATCATCCCGTCGAAGCGGTGAGCTCGGAGTATTGCAAGGTAATAAAGAAAAACGTAACGGTGCCGGTCATCAACACCGGTGGCTACCAGGACGCTCGCGTAATCCGTCGAGTCATCGCGGAAGGCTATACGGATGCGGTTTCCATCGCGCGTCCGCTGATCGCCAACCGCGATCTGCCCCACATTCTGCGGGCAGGACACGATCTGCCGGAACGGCCATGCAGTTTCTGCAATCGTTGCCTCGTGAATGCCATTGCCAATCCTTTGGGTTGCTACGATCTGCGCCGCTTCGACGGCGATCAGAACGCCATGGTGACAAAGATCATGGAGGTCTTCCATTCGGGAGGAGCCGCGGCAGCCGCTCCGGCACCAGAGGAGGTGCGCGCTTGAGCGATGAAGTCATCATTCAAACCGGACAGGGCGACCTGGCCGATTGCATCTACTCCAGCCCCGTCGATCGCTGGCAGCACCGCTTCCGGACGATCGCTTTACTCCTCCTTGTTCTTATCGTCATTTGCTTAGGAATGTATCTGCTCCATTACTTCCTCGTGGATTGCGCGGTGGCATACACAGATATCCGCGAGCACTATAAGTATGGATCGATCGGAAGCGAGACGGGCGGCAGCGTGTTCACACCAGTAGGAGGTGTGCTTCCGCCTTACCTGATCTTCAAGACACTCCCCGCGATCTGTCCCGAGAAGCTGCCCGGCGGCTATGCCTCGCTGGGCCTTATCTTCGAGCCCGGGCACGATTTGCCCATCGGCATCTCGCGCCGCAGGCGGCTCGGGCTCGACCAGGTTGGCGTGAACTGCGCTGCCTGCCATACCGGCACAGTGCGCACATCGGCCAGCGCTCCTGAGCAGATTGTTCTGGGCATGCCCGCGCACCAGCTAAACCTGGAGGCTTTCTTCCAGTTCGTTCAGGCCTGCTCGCTCGACGACCGGCTCACAGCGGGCAACGTCGTCGCTAAAGCGGAGCAATCGGGAACGCGCGTCAGCCTTTTCCAGCATCTTCTGCTTTCGCTGTTCGTCGTCCAGCGCACCAAACTGGAGACGCTTTCGCTGCGGAACCGGATCGGTCCGCTGCTGAATGATCCCACCCTGCCGGCGTGGGGCCGTGGCCGTGTCGATACCTTCAACCCCTACAAGGCCATCCAGTTCAACTGGGATCTCACTCAGCTGCCGCGCTCCGAGCTCATCGGCGCCGCAGATTTTCCATCGCTCTGGAACCAGCAGCCGCGGGAGGGCATGCACCTGCACTGGGATGGGAATAACACCTCGCTCGACGAGCGCAATCTGAGCGCCGCCCTTGGCGCCGGCATAACGCCAGTGACCGTGGATTTTGCGGGCATTCGGCGTGTTCGCGACTGGATTCTGACACTCCCTCCGCCAGGGTTTCCCTTTCCCGTGGATGCCGGGCGCAGCGCGCGGGGCAAGGTAATCTTCGACACAGAGTGTGCCCGGTGCCACAGTTTTACCGGCAGCCGGACGGGAACTGTCGAAGACATTGCTTCAATAGGGACCGATCCTTACCGGCTCAATTCTTATACCTACACTTTGGCTGCCAGCCAGGCATCGCTTTTTCCGAACACTGTCCATCGCTTCCAGCACTTCGCCAAGACCTCCGGCTATGCGAACGTACCTCTGGACGGCATCTGGGCACGCGCTCCGTACCTGCATAACGGCTCGGTCCCCACACTGGCCGACCTGCTCCAACCGCCGGCCGGCCGGCCGAGGACGTTCGCACGCGGATATGACGTGTACGACGACCACAAGGTAGGCTTCGTATCTGACTCCCCGGAGGCGCGCGCTGAGGGATCGATCTACGACACTACAGTTCCAGGAAACGGAAACGGCGGCCATCTTTTCGGTATTAACCTATCAGGCGATCAGAAGCAGGATCTGCTTGAGTATTTGAAAACGCTTTAGCAGCTTCACCCTTGCTATGCGGACAGGATAGACTCCTTGAACAAGAACGCCGTGTGGTTCAGTCTCGTGGTGTGGATCGGCATTGCAGCTAACTGCCTGCTGGCGCTGCCGACGTTGCTGATGCCCGGGCCGATGATGACGCTCTTCGCACTGCCTCAGGCCTGGCCTCTGATGTGGCCCGGCTTTGCTGCGCTCCTGCTGATTCTGCTGACCGCCTTTTACGTGCCGGCTGCGCTTCACCCGCTCCGTTATCTTCCCGTGTCGTGGCTGGCGGTGCTCGCGCGGCTGGCCGGTGTAATCTTCTTTTGCGGCTTTAATCGCGACTACATTCAGTTTGGCCTTTTCGATCTTGCCTTTTTCCTGCCGGAAGCTGCGTTGCTCGCCCTCGCGGTCCGCGAACAGAAGAGACATCCGGAGCGGGAGAGGATTTTTATACGTTTCCGCCGCGTGCGCTTCGGACTGTTGAGCGTCGCGCTGCTGGTGGTTGCATTCGCTGCTCTGTTGGGCTATGAGCAGTTCTTCCATGAAACTCCGCCACTGTACTTCGCCAGCGACGAAGAGCATTTTCTCTACGGCTCGATCGGTACCGAAAGCACGAGCGGTGTGCCTTATTGGATCTGGCTGGTGCTTCCGCGCGTGTTTCCCGATAAGTTGCCCGGGCCCGGTGGATATGCATCGCTGGGGATCATTACCCAGGAAGGCCATGAACTCCCAGTAGGTTTTTCAAAACAGCATGTGGGCGTCGACAGGGTGGGGATCAATTGCGCGTTTTGCCACACAACCACGTATCGCAGGACTGCCACTGACTTGCCCGTGATTGTCCCAGCCGGTCCCAGTAACACGACCAGCCCTCAGGACTACCTGCGCTTCCTGTTTGCGTGTGCGGACGATCCTCGATTCAATGGCACAACACTGATGGCCGAGGTTGAGCGGAACTACCAACTCTCGCTCCTGGATAAGCTCACCTATCGGCTCGTGCTCATTCCTTTCACGCGCGCCACACTGCGGCAGCAGGAGAGAGCACTCCACCAGTATGGCTGGATGCGTCCGCTGCCGCCATGGGGCGATGGCCGTATCGATCCCTTCAACCCGGTCAAGTATCGTGTGTTAAATCAGCCCATTGACGGCAGCATCGGAAATTCCGACATGATGCCGGTGTGGAATCTGGCCGCGCACCGGGGTTACTCCTTTCACTGGGACGGCCTCAATAACACGCTGCAGGAAGTAGTGCTCAGCTCCGCCATTGGGGATGGCACGCCGGTTTCGTGGATCGACCGTGATTGGAAGAAGTCCGACTCGGAATCCAGCCTGAAGCGACTCCGGGATTACATGCTTGCGGTGAAGCCCCCGCCCTTTCCGTTTCCCATCGACGCAGAGCTGGCAAAGAAGGGGAAAGTGACCTTCGATCGGAACTGCGCCGTGTGCCACGCCATTGGCGGCGCACGCACCGGACAGGTGGAACCGATCACGAACCCGATGCTGGATACCGACAGGCATCGTATCGATATGTGGACTCAGGCATCGGCCGCGGCCTACAACGACTATGCGAAGGGATACAGCTGGAAGCTTTCCCACTTCACCAAGCAGGTGGGCTATCTCAACGTCCCGCTCGATGGCCTCTGGCTACGGGCTCCCTACCTGCATAACGGCTCGGTGCCAACCCTCGCCGACCTGCTTCAACCACCGGCAGATCGTGCGCGAGTCTTCTATCGGGGCTACGACGTTCTCGATCCAGTCGGTGTCGGCTTTATTTCCTCGGGGCCCGACGCAGAGCATGCCGGATTTCGGTTTGACACGCAGGTCGCCGGGAACAGCAACCAAGGCCATCTCTGGGGTACGGCCATTCTCCCGGACGAGAAGCGTGCGTTGCTCGAATATCTCAAGACTATGTGAGAGACGCGAAAGATCGCTTCGCCCCGCGGGTTGGATCGGCAAAGAGACAAGCGTGGTCGGATATCAACCGTGGTCGATTATTAACGACGAAGGGAAGTGTAATGCCGAGATTAGTTTCATTGCCAACACTGCTTGTCTCGATCGCCTTTGCAACGGCAGCGCACGGGCAGCCGATTCCTCTGAAACCTCCACCGCAGGTTCACGTCTGTCCCGGCGCATTTCCGACAGACTTAACGCAGACGATCGATTGCCGGTACACAGCCGGAGATCGTCTTCTCACTTTTGTAACGGGTTCGGTTACAGATCAATCGATGCTGGGCGCAGTGATCTACGGAGCAGGTGCACAAATCATCCAGTCGCCCTCCCAATGGGGGCGGACGTGGAAGGGATACGGCCAGCGCGTGGGATCGCGCTACACCCAGGCCGTCGGCAAAGGGGCTGCGGAGTATCTGGTCGGGAGCATCCTGCAGGACGACCCGCGATTCCTCGCCTACAGCAATGATCCCAAAGTGATCATGAGCCGTCAGGATGCCGTCCGTACCCTTGCCTCTCGACTTGTCCCAAATGCCGGGACCGCGTCCGATGCCGAGCTCCCCAGTCACAACCCGCCGCCTGCGAAGAGCCTCGATGCATTGACGCACGATGGGTGGCAGCGCTTTGGTCACGCATGGTTAGAGGTGATTACGGTGCGACGCTCGAGCCTCAGCGGCGATGGCAACCGTATTCCTGCACTGTCTCGCTTCGCGGGAGAAATTGGCGGCGCCTACGCTGGGTATCCCTGGTACCCGGGGGCCGACAATACCCCCACGCAGGTTGGCGAACGAGCGGCAGGAGCGTTTGGCACTGCCGTGCTTTCGAGCTTCTACACCGAATACCAGCCGGAGATTACAAGACTGCTGGGAGCCATCTTCCGCCGTGGTCAGTCACAGTCCACCCCAGGAGGCAAACAATGAAGCATGCAGCCTCGCTGCTGACCCTGTTCATGCTCGCTGCTTTGTCAGGCTGCCATGTTCCACTCCAGCCCTATCGCCTTGGGCAATCGGCGATTGTGGTGCCTGTAGAGACAACTCCCCCCCAAGTCGCCAAAGCACCTTCGAAAACGGAAACCAAAGCACGGGAGCAGGCCTGCGCTGCAACCGGCCAACCGATCTGCCTCACTTTCATCGAGGTTGACGATATGGGCGAGCTCTTCGACAAGAGCGAGGTTGACACGGTGATACGTGTTATTCGCCAGGCAAACGATTTGGCCGGTAACGATCCAGCCAAGGCTCCCATTGTCATCGCTTTTGTCCACGGCTGGAAGAACAATGCCAGCGACGGGAACGATAATGTCGAGGGATTTCAACTTGCCCTGCAGGCTGTTTATCGCCGCCAGCCGGGGCGCCCTGTTATCGGCGTCTATATAGGATGGCGTGGCAACCTGATTAAGCCCGAGTGGCCTGTCGCGCAACAGTTTTCCTATTACAACCGCGAAGCAACAGCTATCCGCGTGCCGGGCGCAACGCTGGCGACTGCACTGAGCCAAATTGCCGCCCGGACGCACGAGAACAAAGCCGGGCTTGCGATCTATGTTGGGCACTCCTTTGGCGGCCTTTTGCTGGAGCGCGCGGTGAGCGAAACAACAGCGAACCAGGTCGCGCAGGCCACCATCTTTTCCCAGGAAGCGAAAGCCGCTGCGAACGGCCCTGACGACGCCCGGGACAAGGCAGTTGCTGCCAAACTAACCGCAGACTCGCGTGCCGACCTCGTCATCTTTATCAATCCGGCAGGAGCAGCGACGGAAGCCAAACAGTTCCTGAATTTCCTCGTCGATGACGGATATCGCTATCAGCCTTTAGTGCAGCGCGATGTGACGGCGGATACTGAGAGCACGCCAACAACCAACCGTGACGATGACCGCCCCTTGTTTGTGTCTCTTACATCAACGGCCGATTTGGCCACCAAGTTAGCTTTGCCCATCGGACACTGGTGGCCCGACGTGAAATTCAAGGGCGACGGGAGTTTTCGGGATGTCAGTCAGGAACCGAATAAGAAATATGACCTCGCCTGTTTCGATCCACACCGAGATCATGCTCATTGGGAGCTTACGACAAAAGCCGACGGCGCGCCGGACCAAAGCTCTTATTACATGAGCACGGCCCCCCACATGCAGGTGCTGCAAAGCCACCTGATGTTGAAGGCGACTGGCGCCGCTGAAATGCAGGTGTCCTCGACAGGGCAGAAGATTGCAATCAGCGATCCCAATGCAATTGCTCAATGTGACCGCGATCTCCTGAACAAGCAGGGTCTGAACATCGTCAGCACCTTCCGTCTCTATGATACGCAGACGTGTTTCGCCGTTCAGGAAAGACCGAACCGTTGCAATGGCACTCCGTACTGGATGATGGAGCTTGACCCCACCCTGGTGCCCGATCACAGCACCATCTTCACCGAGCGATTCATCCAGTTTCTGATCGATACTTTCTTTCAGACACCAACCCATCATCCTTTGGAGCGGATCAGCCCTCAGTTGATGATGACCCATTAACAGGCCATCAAACGCGATCCATTGGTCCCGATCCGCGTTCCAGCGCCTGCTAAGATCTGTTGAAGTTTGTTGATTGCAAGTGACCTGACCCCATTGTTCGTCCAGTTCGGTATATGAAATCGTAGCTCATGAAGCGCCCCCGAATTCCGATGACGAGGTGTGCCTCGGCGATAGATACCGCATCGGCGGCGCTGGATTCGAAGTAACGCAGCCCCGCGTGACGTGCTACCGCGTCGGCATCCGTCTGAATTAGAACCTCCCATGCCGCCCCCCCCTTCGTAACCCAACAAATGCCAGGATTCTACATTCGCGTGCAGGATGGAGAAGTTGGCGCAGGCGACGGCATTGTGAATATTCCCGACGGCCCAGAGCGAATCAATGTGGCCGAGTTTGATGCCCTTCTCTATTTGCCAGGACACACCTGCGAGCAATTGCAACAAGCGCCACGGCCTCCTGCGCCGACGAAGGGCCGGCAGAGTCGTTTCAGGCGATGCTCCAGCAGAATTTGGGCTCGCAACTGCGACGGCGAACCCGGGACCCGCCTCTGAGGAACAAGCGCCAGCACTGGGTGAAAGGTTTCCACCTTTCGATGGAGGCGCTTGCCTGGTCGATCCGGGTAATATCGACGCGCAACGAGAATCCCCAAGGGCCCCCAGGCCTGCGATCTTCACTAACCTTGCCGTGCAGGAGTTGGTTTCCTGCTGCCAGGTACAGATTGCGCGCAGATATAAGGACCGGATCGATGCAGGACGAGACGACGGCAAAGACGAAGCTGCGAATTCGACTTCGCCCAATCGCGTTCATCGCTGTCCTGCTGGTGCTTTGGGAAATCGCTACACGAAGGCAGCTCAATCACCTGTTGCCAGGCCCGTGGGGCGTGATGGGAGGCATTGCGGATCTGGTGCGGCATGGATTGTTGCTGAAATATGTCGTAGCCTCCCTCTTTCGCGTCACGTGGGGCTTCGTCCTGGCAGTGGTACTCGCTATTCCCTTGGGTCTTGCCGTCGGATGGTTCCGCAGGACCGAGATGGCGCTCAACCCGATTCTGCAGATCCTTCGACCGATTTCCCCGCTGGCCTGGATTCCGATCGCGATTCTCTGGTTTGGCGTCGGCGATCTCGCCGCGATTTTTCTGATTTTCGTAGGCTGCTTTTTTCCGCTGATGCTTACCGCGATCAACGCTGTCCGGAATATTCCCGCCGTCTACGTGAATGCCGGGCGCAATCTTGGGCTAAGTTCAGCCGCGCTGGTGTACCGCGTACTCTATCCGGCAGTGGTTCCCAGCCTCCTTGTAGGGCTGCGAATCACGCTGGGCATAGCATGGCTGGTGGTGGTGGCCGCGGAGATGATCGCTGTTAGTTCCGGGCTGGGATTTTTGATTGTCGATGCGCGCAATGCGGGTAATCGTTATGACCTTGTATTGGCGGGCATGCTCATCATCGGAGTGATCGGACTGTTGCTGGATATGGGAATGCGGTCACTCGAGAAGGTGAAATCTTTTCGCTGGAGCTATTCGGAGGATTAGTGTCACTTACGCAACCAGTCCCAGTGCCTGCCGCGGTCACGACGAAACTTTCTGTCGAACACGTCGGTATGATATTCGAACGCGACGGCAAGAGTACGCACGTTCTCAATGATATTAACCTGGAGGTGGACACCGGAGAATTCGTATGTTTGCTCGGCCCCTCGGGATGCGGCAAAACGACACTTCTGAATGCAATGGCGGGGTTCCTGTCACCCACCAGCGGCGAAATCAAAGTAAATGGCGAAGTGGTTCGGAAACCGGACCCGCGCCGCATTTTTGTCTTCCAGGAGCGCGGTGTGTTTCCGTGGCTGACCGTCGAGGGCAATATCGGCTTCGGCTTGTCCAAACTGGCGCGCGCGGAGCGCGATGAGCGCATTGCTCACTATGTGAAAATGGTAGGACTCGAGGGGTTCGAGAAGACCTATCCGCAGGAATTGTCCGGCGGTATGAAGCAGAGGCTTGAAGTCGCGCGGGCCTTGGCTGTCAACCCTGACATGCTCCTTCTCGACGAGCCCTTCGGCGCACTCGATTCGATCACTCGCCTGATCATGCGCAAGGAGTTACTGCGAATCTGGGATGCAGAGCGCAAAACCATCGCGTTTGTGACCCACGACATCGATGAAGCAGTACAACTAGCCGATCGCGTCGTGGTGATGAGCGCCCGCCCTGCCACCATCCAGCAGATCGTCAACATCGACATAGCGCATCCCCGCGACATCAGCTCACCGCGCTATCTCGAGCTGCGCGACGGCATCTTCCGGCAGATTGGTTTGGCGCATAAAGTATGAACTCATTGAGTAAGCCGCGAAAATGGGAGCCGTTTTTCTGGCCGATTCTTGCGTCGGCGTTGCTGCTCGTTCTGTGGCACTACTCCGTCGTATGGAGTGGGACCAGGGTGTTTCCGTCGCCGCGGGAAGTAGTGAAGGGAATAGGAGAATTGGCGCGACACCATGTTCTGTGGCGGGACATCGTGGACTCCCTGCGCCGCGTCGCCGCGGGCTTTGGCACCGCGGTCATACTCGGCGTTCCGCTTGGGCTCACGCTGGGTTGGTATCCCGCGGCTAACCAGGTGGTAAATCCGGTGATGCAAGCTCTGCGTCCCATCAGCCCTATCGCTTGGATTCCGGTGGCGATCATCTTCTTCGGAGTTGGGGACCGCGCGGCCATGTTCCTGATCTTTCTGGGCGCATTCTTTCCCATCGTGTTGGCGTGCATCAGCGGAGTATCGAACGTGCCTTCGGTGTTTCGCCGCGCAGGGCGCAATTTTGGGCTGACTCCGCCTCAGCTACTCGCAAAGGTCCTGTTGCCAGCCGCTCTTCCGCAGATTCTGATTGGACTGCGCATCGCGCTGGGGATTGCATGGCTGGTGGTTGTGGCGGCGGAAATGATCGCGGTGGATTCGGGGCTTGGCTATCTCGTCATCGATTCCCGTAACTCCGGAAAACGCTATGACCTTGTGGTCGCGGCTATCCTGATGATTGGTGTAATTGGTCTTGCATTAGATCTTGCCTTTCGCCGACTGGAAAAACTTCGCTCCGTTCGCTGGGGGTTCCGTTTTGAATCCTAAGAAGGTCGCTCTGTTGGTAGCCGCGTGGCTTGTGCTCATTACCGGCCTGCACGCCTGGCTAAACGTCAACTGGATTGCGGTGCTGAACGACTTTCGTCCGCCGGCGCAGCGCCGAATTACCGTTGCTTATATTCCTGTAACCTGCCAGCTCACCTGCCCGGTGACCGACTATATCTCGAAATTCTCCGAAAACGGCGAGCTGTTTCTGCCGCGCCTGTTTCAGGGATTCCCGGAGATCAAGGAAGCATTGATCTCCAACAAAGTACAGGCGGCGTTCATCGTCGCGCCGCTGGCTATTGCTCTTGCATCTCAGGGCGTGCCCATCAAGGTCGTCTATCTCGGGCATCGCTATGGCAGCGCCCTGGTGGTGAAGAAGAACGGGCCGGTCCACACCTTTGCCGACTTACGCGGACGAACGATCGCCATTCCCAGCCGCTTCTCCGACGAGAGGCTGATTGTTTTTCGAGCCATGAAGATATGGGGCATGAACCCGGGAGACATCAGGATGGTGGAGATGGCTCCGCCGGATGTGTCGGGCGCCCTGGCGGCCGGCGCCATCGACGGATTCGTGATGGGAGAACCGTTTCCCTCGCAGGCGGAGTTGGGCGGGTTCGGCCGCATATTGTTTCAGGCGCGAGATTACTGGCCGGACTATATGTCGTGCATTCTCGTTGTTCGCCAGGATTTAATCGATAAGCGGCCGGAGACCGTCCAGATTCTCGTCGATGGTATCGCTCGTTCCGGCCTGTGGCTCGACAAAGGAAAGCCGTATCGCGAAGACGCGGCGGACTTCGTGGGTCGTTACTACTACAACCAGAAACCGGCTCTGCTCCGTTGGGCTCTGACGAAGCCGATGGACCGAGTTGTTTACACACAATTGGCTCCGCGCAAGGCCGACTTCGATATGGTTCGCGACCTGATGATCGAAACCGGCGTGCTCAACAAGAAGATTGAATTCAGCCAATATACTGACACGCGGTTCTCCGACAAGGCCTCATATCAGACCGCGTGGGAATACGAACCCGGCATTGCTGCGGCAAAATGAGATGTCCAATATGAGCAGCTCTAACCGACGCAATTTAAGGAGAAAAGAATCATGCACCGCAGACGCTTTGTTCAGATGATGACTCTCGCCAGCGCCGGCACTCTGGCAGCGGTAGAAGTGGCAGCCCGCGCCGGCGAGACGACGACCGTGTCGTACAAAGTAAGGGGATTCACCTGCGTCACCTGTGCCGTCGGCCTCGAAACAATGCTTGGTCAGCAAAAAGGAGTGAAGAGGGTGAAAGCCACTTATTCCGACGGGTTAGTGATCGTTAAATATGATCCCTCAATCATCACCGAGCCTGCGCTGCGAGGATTTATATCCGATCTGGGATTTACCGCCGAGCCGGAACATCGCGGCTAAGTCGGTGGAACGCCGATCCACGAACAACAGCAATTCCAGCCTTCGAGGAATACGATGAACGCCCACTTTTCAGCAATCGCTGACTTACTCTCCTCGTCTCTTAACCTTCAACAGTCTGCTGTAGCCATTTCCTTCGCGGACTCTCTTCCCCCCGGGGTTCCCGCTTATAGCGGACGTGCCCCCGCCGGATGCAGGTTCTGGGAAAATGCGGCGGCCGGGGCGTTTGCAACGACCGCTGCCAACCACCACAGTTGCGCGATCGGCGTTTACACGCACAATCTGCAGCCGTCTCCGGAGCAACAAACCGACCTGATGGATGCGCTGAAGGTGTTCGCCGAGCTTGGCTATGTTACCCAGGAGGATCTGCCGCTCATCCCCGTTCTGAAGTCGCAGCCAAACTACGTCGTTTACGCTCCGCTGGCGCGTGTGCCGCTATCGCCTGACGTTGTCATCCTGTTCGTGCATGCCAATCAGACGCTGATTCTTACCGAGGCTACGCAACAGGTGGAAAATCAAGTCCCACCCGCGATGGGCCGCCCTGCGTGCGCGGTGGTGCCCCAGGTGATGAACACGGGTCGCGCAGCCCTGAGCCTGGGATGCTGCGGCGCTCGCGCTTATCTCGACGTTTTCTCGGACGAGGTGGCGATCTTTGCGATCCCTGGCGCCAGACTGGCTGAGTATGCCGAGCGCATTGCGGTTCTCGCGAAGGCAAACGCCGTGCTGACGCAGTTTCATAGCGTGCGGCGGCGACAAATCGAAGCCGGCCAAACCCCAACCATCAAGGATTCCCTGGCGGCTCTTACCGCCTGACGCGGAACCGCAGGCGCTGTTCCGGCGAGAAAAAGGGAACTATTCTACTTCTTCACCGCGCTCAGGATCGCCTTTTGATTCCTGAGGATCTCTTTCTGGTTCGCCAGAATCGCGGCCAGCGCCTTCTGGTTCTTTCTGATGTCGGCCTGGTTCGCGAGGATCGTCTTTTGGTTCGCAAGAATGCTCTTCTGATTCTGAAGAATCGTTTTCTGATTCGTGAGAACTTCGTCCGCCATATTCCTTCTCCAATCTCATATAGGACAAGCCGGGCCATTGGCCGTCCCCGGCAGTCCGGAATTTTGCTGAAGCACACGGATCAGGACTGACCTTCAAAGGTCAGGGAACACCATACGAATTGCCGGGGTCCTGAGCAATAGCTTCTCTGCGGAATGATGTTACCCGCTGGAGCCCGATCGCGCCTCCACCGAAAGATGGAAAGCTATGCCCATCGGAGGACGCTTGCGACAGGTTACGCGATTCAGCGACGATTCTTCACCCGACTCTGCTGCACAACAGGCGGTGTTTTCTTTCCCATGCAGGACCACCTGATCCGGACGGACGTGACGGTGATTGGCGGAGGACTGGCCGGTGTGGCGTCAGCGATTCACCTTGCCAAAGCGGGCCTCACGGTCGCGTGCATTGGTACTTGCGCCGCTTATTCAGGCCATCTTCTGGAAGATCGCTATGCATCGCGCGCTGGGCGGCGAAGTGGACGGCGACGCAGTCGTGGAAGACTTTCACGCACCGTTTGCAGGCCCCGCTGGACCGTGGCAGTTTATGCGCGTGATGCGTTGGGGGGAGCCGACAGAGCTTCTGGCCGAGGTACCGGCTTTCCTGCCGCAGTTACTCATGCCGACTCTTATATTTCACGGATCAAGGGACGCCGCGATCCCTGAAGCGTTTGCGCGGCGCGCTTCATCGTTAATCCCAAATTCCAGCATGGTCACGCTGGACTCCGGGCACTTTATACCTGTTCATCAACCAGAATATGTTGCCAACCGGCTCGCGGGATTCTTCGAAAACTAAGAAAAGCGAGTGCTACTCGAGCGCGGTAACAGTCGCGGGAGCGGTGTCCACTTCGTGTGCGCTCTTCTGCACGTCCGGCCGCAGGAAGAGGCTGAGAACGACAGCCGCGAACGCTACGGCGGCGAGGTACACGATGAATCGTGACTGATAGGAGCCAGCGCGGTCGTACAGGTGTCCGATCCAGAGAGGTCCGGTGGCGCCGCCGATCGCATAAGCGGTCCACGTAAGCCCGTACAAAACCGAGAAATGCCGCCGGCCGAAGTAGCGGGCGAGCAGGTAAGGACCGACGTCCGCCTCGCTGCCCAGGCCCACGCCCAGTACCGCAGCACCCAACAGAGCCAGTGAGCCGGATCCGGCGAACGCCAGAATCAACGTGCCCGCGGCCGCCAGCAACAGTACGAATGTCTGTGTGCGCTGGGGCGAAACGCGATCGATCGCGAAACCAATGCAGAGCCTGCCTATAATACCGGCTCCGCCCCGGAACGAGAGCGCCACGGCGGCGCTGGAAGCAGGCACGCCATGCTGGGTGAGAATGGCGGCCAGGTTGGTCACCAATCCGTTTTCGCTGAATGCCGAGAAGATGGTGATGAACGCGAGGATCCAAAAGGCCGCTTTGCGCAGGGCAGCCGCGACTGTCATGCCCGCAACGCGATTGTCGGCGCGGACAATTGCCGACTCCGGCCGGTTGCGCACCAGCATCGCGGTCAGCGGTAAGCCCAGAAGAGCAATGCCCCCCAACAGGAGATAGCCGCTACGCCATCCGTGATGGTGAATCATCCACTGGGCAAGTGGCGGCACGAAGATGGACCCGATGCCGCTGCCGCTCAGCAGCAGGGCCAGCGCGAAGCCTCGGTGTTTCGAGAACCAGGTAAGCACCGTACGCGTGTAGGCGAACTGCGCAGTTCCATTAGCCGCCAGTCCGAGCACGAAAAAGGTGAGATAGAACTGGCCGATATGCGCGGTCAGCCTGCTGAGGGAAGCCAGCGCGAGAGCAAAGATCAGGACGGCCGGCAGGATGATGCGGCGCGGCGGGAATCGGTCGAGCAGGACGCCGATGCCGGGCGAGACGACCGATACGGTGATCGCAGCCAGCGCAAACGCACCGCCCATCGCCTCACGCTTCCATCCAAAAGCAGCGTGCAGCGGATCGAGGAAGAGGCTGAACGTATACGGAACAATAGGGGCGAAGCTCACCATCACGCCGGTAGAGCAGGCGGCGAGAACGCCCCAACCGGCGTAGTGAATCGAGCCTTCGTCGTTGCGGTTGGACGCGTTCGTGCTCATTCCTGACCGAGCCGCCGCGCCATGGTCGCCAGCAATTTGGGCCGCACCGCCGGACGGGTCCAGGGACAGTCGGCAATGCAGATGCCGCACGAAGCGGCTTCGGCAAAGTAGGGAATGCATTTGTCGAAGTCGACGTACCAGCGCTCGACGCCGCGCACCATCTGCTTGGCGGGTGCAATGGCGCCGGGTGGGCAGGCCTGGGTACAAACCTGGCAGGTGGCGCAGAACTCGTCGGCGCCGAAACGCCGAGGCGCTGTTGGAACCAACGGCATGTCGGTGGTGACGCCAGCCAGGCGAACGCCCGCGCCGAAGCGAGGGCTGATGAGCGATCCGTGCTTCCCCAGTTCTCCCAGCCCCGCTGCAATCGCAGGTGGAATCAGCACGAGCGCTCCGGCGGACGGCCCGGGATATGGATCGGCGTCATAACCCTGCGATCGAATCCAGTTCGCCACCGCATACGAGGATCGCGTGCCTTTGGCATACTGATCACCCACATCGCAGACCCCCACACCGTTTGTTTCGTCCGAGGGAACTTCGCGAAGGCGCTCATGGTTGTGCGCCAGCGCCAGGATAATCACCGATGGGTGGTCGATCGTATAGCCCTCAAACACGTAGAGCGGATCCATCGTCGCGATGCCGAGGGCGTCAGCCTCATGAGAAAGGGCGAAGTCGCTGACCTCATCGGTTAGCTGTTGCGCGGGAGCCTCGTTGCGTGCCGCAGCGACAGCATTCAGTTCGGGGTAGCAATAAGCAGCCTGAAATGCCTCTGCGGAACCGGGGCACTTGCGGGAGTTCCTGCGCGCCACGATTTGCAACTCGCCCCACGGATGCTGATCCGGCGGATGCCAGAAAAACGGAGATGGCCTTCGCGGCGAGGTTTCGCCGACCCCGTTGATGGGGTTGCCGGAGACGCGCAGAAGCGCAACCGTTTCAAGTGCGGGTTTCCAGGTCCCCCGTTTGGGCCGCCGTGGGTTCAACGGTTCGGTCATGGTCAACCTCGCGCCCCACCCTGATAGGGAGAGGGAAGCCCGAAGGCGTTGACGACGCGGTTGAATGTGGCGAACAGGGCGGCGATGTGAACCGCTTCGGCAACCTGCGCTTCGGTCCAGCCGGCCTGCATCGTTGTTTCTATGTCGGCGCGCGTGATGGACTGCGAGTCGGCGTTGATCTTCCTGGCGAATCGCAGGAGAGCCTGTTCGGCCTGCGAGAGGCATGCGGAATCGAACGACCCGGTCTGCAGGGCACAAATCAGCTCAGGCGAGCCCCCGAGGACGCGCAGAAACGAGCCGTGGCTGTCGGCACAATATGCACAGTTGTTTTCGGAGGAGATCAGGGTGGCGATCATCTCCTTGTGGCGTCGCTGCAAATACCCATCCGCAAACAGAAGCGTCTCGGCGATGTCCATCATGCTCTTCAGAAGCGGCGGATGAGTGGCAAAGCATTTCAGAATACCCGGGATATCCGGGCGGCCGAAACGGGCGCGGAAGTCAGCATATAGAAGCCGAACGTCGCCGCTGGCTTCACTTTCCTCGACGACCGGCAGGTTGGCCGAAGACGACAAGGGTGCCCCCGTTTCCAGCTTCACCTGTCCTTTGTCATCCGGCGCCACGCTGTCCATCTGCGTGGCGCTGTTCCCGAGGCCGATATCTTTGAGCGGGCCGAGGGAGGGGACGCGTGAACTCATCGATCGGACTCCGTTTGGCGAAGTGCTGGACGGGAACCCAGCGGCAGGGCCTGTGGCGGCTCAGTGTCTCTTTGACCTGACCGGCTGCTCGGACGAACAGTAACGTCTGCTGACCAGAGCTGTCTACAGACCCGCGATGGGAATGTAAATCCAACCTGCGATGGAGACATTGCCGGGTCCGCTCTTCAGTACGAAGCCGTCGGCATCCTCAGCGTGTCGTCGATCGCGGCGGTGTGGCGCCGGCACCGACATAAGAGCCATGGGAGACTTCGTCAGCGGCCACGTATCATGACCTCATCGCACAGATGGTCTGCTGCCTCCATCTTAAGGTGGAAGACATTGGTTTCGATCGTTGAGTAGAGTGGACAAGGCCTTGCTTCGTCTTCCTGACTCCAATTTCTCCGTTGGCCGTTCCACGGCCCAGCCCGCCCGCGCCGGGAGTGCGCAGCGCCGCCGTATTCTGTCCGCCCTGCTTGCGGGTTTTCTGGCAGGCCTCGCCGGTTGCCACTCAGGATTGCCCAGGGTGCAGTCGGCGCAGTACACGCAATTCGTGCAGGCGTTTTATGTGGGCCTGGCCGCAATGGAAGTCGGCAACGACGTGCGCGCCGAAAGCTCGTTTGCGCAGGCAACCCAACTGGCTCCCGGCGAACCGGCAGCGTGGGCAGACTGGGGCATTCTGGCGTTGCGCCAGCGCAACTTCGACCAGGCAAAGCAGCGCTTGGACCGAGCGCACTCGCTCGTTCCGCACAACGGACCCATCGACGCCGACCTTGGCACCCTCGAAAGCACGCGCGGGAATTCCGCGGCCGCAATCGCGGATTTCAGAGAGGCGGTGAGACGGGATCCCGTGAACGTTCGCGCTTTGTATCAGCTTGCGCTCGAAATCGAGCGCCAGGGAGGACAAGGCAGTGAGGAGGAGTTCCAGCAGCTCATCGAACAAATTCTGGCCGCCCGGCCTGGCAATCTGCCCGCGCTGCTGGAACTGAGCCGGATTGCCGCCAAGCGCGGCGACACGTCCACGCTGCGTTCGGCGGTGGACCGCATTACGGCACAGTCGGCAGGCTGGCCGGCCATGGCGCAGCAACAGCTCGCGGTGCTCCAGAGCGCGGCGGCTACGGCACCGGCCACCGCTGCGCTGCGCAGCGTGTTTCTGCGCAATGTTCTTATGCGGGCGCCCAGTTTCCGGCAGAGTCTCGCCATGATTCGAGCGCAGCCGGGCGAGGAGGCTCAGCCGTTTCTGGAGTTTCTTCGCTTGCCGTCCCCGTCGTCGCGACCGGCTCCAGCGGATACGGCGATGCGCTTCATCTCCGAGCCCCTCCCTGATCCGCAAAAGCAGAAATGGAACTGGATTGGCGCGGTCCTGCTGAATGATACGCAGGTTCCGACCCTCATTACAGCCAGTGCTGCGACCGTGAACCTGTTCGGTGGCCCATCGTTTCCGTTTCCCGGAGGGCCGGAACGGACGCCGCCGGGTCCAGAGTCGATCATCCCGATGGATTTCAATTACGACTTCAAGACCGATCTTGTTCTGGCCGGGGCAGGTGGCGTGCGTTTTCTGCGCCAGGATGATCCGCAGGAATTTACAGATGTCACGGCGCAGATGAAGCTTCCCGGATCGGTCATCAACGGCCGCTACACAGGAGCCTGGGCCCTTGACATCGAAGCCGACGGCGATCTGGATGTGGTGTTGGGTTCACCCAGCGGAGTGCCCACAGTGCTGCGCAACAATGGCGATGGAACCTTCACGCCGATCCAGCCATGGGGAGGGCTTTCCGGCATCCAGCAGCTTGTCTGGGCCGATCTTGACAATGATGGCGTTCCCGATCTCACTCTCATCGACGGCGCCGGCAAAATGCACGTCTTTCACAACGAACGGGCCGGCCATTTTCACGAGTTGGCAATACCCGGGTTTCCCGGGACTGTAAAAGCCATTACCGCAGCGGACACACGGCATAGCGGCCGGCTCGATCTGCTGATTGTCCGCAGCGATGGAGCAATTATGCGCCTCGTTGACGACAACGATAGCTGGAGCGCGACGGAGATCGCGCGTGTACCCAACCCGGCCAATGCGCTGAGCGGCAGTGTTCGGCTGCTCACGGCGGATCTGGACAACAACGGCGCGGTCGATCTGCTCCTCACGCAGGTAAGCGGCGGAGAGCAAGGCCAGGGCCCGCTGATCTGGCTGGGGAATCAGGATGGCAGCTACACAATGCTCGATCATCCCGCTGGTTCCGAGCGCGTCTTCGCAGCCGCCGACGTGGACAACACCGGTCGCCTGGACCTGCTGGGTCTCGATGCGGATGGCAGTCCGGTCAAAGCCGTGAATCGCGGCACCAAAAATTATCACTGGCAGGTGATTCGCACCCGGGCAGTCACGGCGACAGGAGATCAGCGTATCAATTCGTTCGGCGTGGGCGGCGTGGTGCAGGTCCGCTCCGGGTTGCTGCTGCAGGCGCAGGCCATCACGGGTCCCGCGGAATACTTCGGCCTCGGGGAGTGGACCGAAACCGATGTGGCGCGCATCTTGTGGCCGAACGGAGTCGTCAACGCGGAATTCTCCCTGCATGACAATCAGCAGGTTCTGGCGCAGCAGAGGCTCAAGGGCTCGTGTCCGTTCCTGTTTGCCTGGGACGGCCGGGAGATGCGTTTTGTGAAGGACACTGTGCCGTGGGGATCGGCGATTGGGCTGCGCATCAACAATCTTGGTCCCGCGCGGATTGCCGCAACCGAAGAGTGGTACAAGATTCCGCGCGAGAATCTCGCGCCGCGTGACGGCGCGTACGATCTCAGCATCACAGGCGAGCTCTGGGAGACCTACTATTACGACTGGCTGCAATTGATGACGGTCGATCATCCCGAAAGCACAGAAATCTTCACCGATGAACGATTCGTGATTCCTCCGGTAAAACTTGCCGTCACCGCAACCGGCACGCCTCATCCCATTGCGCACGCTGTGGACGATCGCAGCAACGACGTGACGGAAATCCTGCGCGATCTGGACGGGCGCTATCTCGATACTTTCGGCCGCGGGCAATACCAGGGCGTCACACGCGATCATTATGTCGAAATCGACCTCGGCAAGGATGCTCCTGAGGATGGGCCGCTGTACCTGATAGCGCGGGGCTGGCTGCATCCTTCCGATTCCTCGATCAATGTGGCGATGAGCCAGGGCCATCATGAACCGCCGGAGCCACTGCGGCTGGAAGTTCCGGATGGTCGTGGCGGCTGGGTAACTGCGCGCCCCAACCTCGGATTTCCGGCGGGGCGCAACAAAATTTGCCTCATCGATCTGACCGGCGTGTTCCGGCCCGGCACACCGCGGAGAGTCCGGCTGCGGACCAACCTCGAAATCTATTGGGACCAAATCCAGTGGGCTCGCGGGCAGCCGGAAACTCCCCTGCGGATCACCCGAATCGAGCCCTCCCTCGCCGATCTGCATTATCGCGGATACTCCACGATCCATCAGACGAACGCGTCATCGCCCGAGATTGCCGATTACAACCACCTTTCTTCAACAACGCAGATCTGGCCCGACCTCGAGGGCTGCTACACGCGCTACGGCGATGTCCGCGCGCTGCTCCAGAAGATCGATGATCGGTACGTGATCATGAATGCCGGTGACGAGATCACGCTGCGCTTTCCAGCTCCGGCTCCGCCCGCAGTGGGCTGGGTGCGCGACTATGTGCTCGCCGGCGACGGGTGGATCAAAGACGGAGATTACAACTCCACGGACTCGGCAACTGTCGGACCTCTGCCTTATCACGCGCGTACCGTGTACAACACGCCGCCCGCGCCACTGGATGAGGATTGGGTTTACCGTCATCATTCTGAGGACTGGCTGACATGGCACACGCGTTATGTCTCGCCCGAGCATTTCCGCAACACGCTGAACGATCCAACAGGGAACCAGAACGAGGGCCCCTCTCCACCATGAAGCGAATTTCCGCAGCACGCGTTGTTCTCATGATTGTTTTTGCCGGCATGCTCGCCACGCCGGCTATCATGCGCCGGTTTGCGTCGGGGCGCGCCCCCTCCGCCTCGGCGCACTCCGACTGCCAGTCGGCTCTGGCACGCTACGGATTCTGCTTCGAAGAAGTATCGAAGCAGGCCGGGATCGATTTCGTTCACGAAGCACCCGTTCTCGATCCCAAACTGAAAGGCATCATGCCGGAAGTTGCATCCATGGGCGCGTCGGTTTCCATTGTGGATTACAACCGCGACGGATGGCCAGACATATACGTGACAAACAGCGGTGTCGGCAGCCTGAATCATCTTTATCGCAATAATCACGACGGGACATTTACCGATGTCGCCGCGCAGCTGGGCATCGCCGATGTAAATCGCCCTGGCACGGGCGTCTCGATGGGCGCGGTGTGGGGCGATTATGACAACGACGGTTATGAAGATCTCTACCTCATCAAGTGGGGCAAGCCGGAGCTGTTTCACAACGATGCCGGGAAGGGATTCACGCGCGTGACGGAGGATTCGGGCCTGCCTCCGTGGATCAACGCCAATACCGCGGTCTGGCTCGATTATGACAATGACGGCAAGCTCGATCTTTTCGTCGGCGGATACTATCCGGAGAATGTGAATTTGTGGCGCCTGGCGAGCACCCGCATGATGCCGGAGAGCTTCGAGTATGCCAGGAACGGCGGTCGCAAGTATCTCTTTCACAATCTCGGCAATGGCCGGTTCGAAGAAGTCAGCGTGAAAGCCGGGATCGGCAGCCGGCGCTGGGCGCTGGCCTCGGCCGCGGCCGATCTGTCCGGGACCGGCTATCCGGATTTATTTGTTGCGAACGACTACGGCGTGTCGGAACTCTATCTCAACGATCATGGCCATTTTCACGAGGCAGGAGCCGAGACCGGTGTCGGCTTCGCGCCCAAGAGCGGCATGAATGCTTCCTTCGGCGATATCTTCAACCAGGGGAAGTTCTCGATCTATGTCTCGAACATCTCCGAGGAGGGCGTCCTTATTCAGGGCAACAACCTGTGGGTGCCCCAGGAGGGCAATGGACTGCATTATCAGAACATGGCGCGCGATCTGGGCGTGGAACTCGGAGGATGGAGCTTCGGCGCGCAGTTCGGCGACTTCAACAACGACGGCAACCTCGACCTCTTTCTCGAAAACGGATACATCTCCGCGTCGCGGACCCGCAGTTACTGGTACGACTTTTCCAAAGTCGCCGGCGGCAACAGCTCCATCATCAGCGACGCCTCCCACTGGCCGGCCTTTGATGGCCGCAGCCTTTCCGGCTATCAGCAGAAGAAGGTATGGATCAACGACGGCGCCGGCAAGTTTGAGGATGTGGCTCAGGCCGTCGGCGTCACCGATCGGCACGATGGACGTGCTGTAGCGCTCGCTGACTTATGGAACACCGGCGCCCTCGACGCCGTAGTCGCTAACCAGGCCGGTCCGCTCCTGATCTATAAGGATGTGGTGGCGCCGGAGACCGACTGGATCGAGTTCGATCTGGAAGGTACCAGAAGCAATCACAGCGCTATCGGAGCGCAGGTGACGCTTTTCTGGAATGGCCAGAAGCAGGTGCAGGCGGTCTCCGGAGGCAACGGCTTCGCCTCCGAGGACGATCGCCGCCTCCACTTCGGGTTGGGCAAAAATCCGCAGATCGAGAGGGCCGTCATTCGCTGGCCCTCCGGAGCCCTGCAGACTATGGATGATCTGACACCCAAGCATCTGTACCATGTGAAGGAGCCTCAATGAACGCGTCGGTCACTTCCGCCCCCCAACTCGCTCCTGCTCCTGTCGCTTTGTGGAAGAAACTTCTCGACAGCCGGTTCACGCCTCCCGTCTTCATTACCCTCATCCTGCTTGTCGGCAATCTGCAGTTCGGCATTCTGGAGAGCTACCAGAAAACCCTGCTTGCCATTGGAGTCAGCATCGCCGGCGAGATGATTCTGGCGCGTATCTTTCTCGGCAAATGGCCGCACCCGTCGAGCGCCTACATCACCGGCATCAGCGTGGGCATTCTGCTCCGTTCGCCGGCGTACTGGACCTATGCCTTGTGTGCCGCGATCTCCATCACATCGAAGTATGCGCTGCGTTTCAATGGCCGGCATATCTGGAATCCCTCGAACTTCGGTATTTGCGCTATGTTGTTCCTGGCCTCCGACGCGGTCGCAGGCCTGAGCATACAGTGGGGCAACAACTTCGCCGCGCTCATCGCGATCTGGGTGTTGGGGTCGCTGATCCTTTGGCGCGCCCGCCGTTTCCACATCACGGCCGTCTACGTTGTGTCGTTTATCGCGTTGTCGCTGCTCCGCGCGCGTATCACCGGCGATCCATGGCAGTCGGAGATTTCACCCATTACCGGGCCGATGTATCAGCTGTTCATCTTCTTCATGATTACCGACCCGAAGA